>NZ_CP040936.1:3716421-4054631 GCF_006352025.1 Hymenobacter sp. DG01 | reverse complement strand
CCGTTTTTGCCCTCTCTTGAGCTATTGAAAACCCTCTGCACGAGAATTGCACATTCCTTATATGCTCCCTTTTTTGGAAAATCAGATTATATAGACTGACGCAGTTCCCGAGCATTCCCCTACTCTACTCCCATGAGCGTACCGTTACCTGTTTCCATCTTTATTGTCGAGGACAATGCCTGGTATGGTGAGCTACTTGAATACAAGCTGGCTCAGAATCCAGATTATTCCATCCGCCGCTTTACCACTGCCCAGGCCTGCCTGGATAACCTGAGCGACAAACCCGATATCATTACCCTGGACTACTCTCTGCCCGACGGCACCGGCGACCAGGTCTTGCGCCAGATCAAGGAACGCTTACCCGAGGTGGCGGTCATTGCTATTTCGGGGCAGGAGGATGTGCGCACGGCCATTGGTCTGCTGCGCCAGGGCGCGTATGACTACCTGGTAAAGGACGAGGAAACCGCCGACCGGCTGTGGAACACGGTGGGCAACATCCGCAAGCAGCTGGAACTGCGCCAGGAAAATACGCGCCTGAAGGAGCAGATTGGGCAGAAGTATGACCCGCAGCGAGCTATTCTGGGCGAAAGTGCCCAAATCAAGCAGCTGCACTCCCTCATCGACAAGGCTGCCCGCACTAACATCACAGTTTCTATTAGTGGGGAAACTGGCACGGGCAAGGAACTGGTAGCCAAAGCCATTCACTTCCGCTCCGACCGCCGCGACGCGGCCTTCGTAGCCGTAAACGTGGCGGCCATTCCGCGCGACTTGCTGGAGAGCGAGCTGTTCGGACACGAAAAGGGCGCCTTTACCGGCGCCATTGGCCGGCGCATTGGCCGCTTTGAGGAGGCGCATAAAGGCACCCTGTTTCTGGATGAAATTTCGGAGCTGGACCTGGGGTTGCAGGCCAAGCTGCTGCGCGTGCTGCAGGAGCGGGAAGTAACCCGGGTAGGAGGCAATTCCCGGATTCCCTTTGATGCCCGCCTGATGGTAGCCACGCACCGCGACCTGAACCAGGAGGTGAAGGAGGGCCGCTTCCGCGAAGACCTGTATTACCGCCTGCTGGGGCTGCCTATTATGCTGCCGCCCCTGCGGGAGCGGGGCCACGATATCCTGCTGCTGGCTAATGCCTTCCTGAAAGAGTTTTGCTCTCAGAACAACATGGTCCCCTGCTCGCTCTCCAGCCCGGCCCAGCAGAAGCTGCTGCAGTACAACTTCCCGGGCAACGTGCGGGAGCTGAAGGCCGTGGTAGAGCTGGCGGCGGTACTGGCCGAAAACGACCAGATTCAGCCCCAGGACCTACCCCTGCGCCACGGCCCCACTGATATGGCAGCCCCCGGTGCTACTACCAATGAGTCGTTGCGGGTGCAGATGGCCAACATCGTGCAGCGCTATCTGGATGCCCACAACGGAAATATTCTGCAGGTAGCGGCCAAGCTGCAAATCGGGAAGTCCACTATTTATCGTATGGTTCAGAACAACGAAGTGCGGATTCGCTGAAAATCCGGGCAAGTCAGTTAGCTACTATCCCTATGAGTTCTATCGGTACTCGTCACTTGGAGCGCCAGTTACGCCAGGCCCGCAAGGCCTGGCAGCGGGCCCAGGCCGACTGTGAAGAGGCCCGCCGCCAGGTGACGGAGCTCAGAGCCCGGACCTTGGCGGCGGCGGCCCAGGCTACGGCGCTGCTGGAAACCATGAGCACCGCCATTCTGGCCGAAGATCAGAACCGGATTATCACCCTGCTCAACCAGCGCCTTTGCGACCTGTTCGGGCTACCCCATCCGCCCTCCTACTACCTGGGCAAACACACCCTGGACCTAGTGCGGGAGGGCCGTATTTTGCGCCAGGATGAGCAGAGCAATCGGCAGCGGAACCAGCAGCTGCGGCAGGCGCAGCAGCGGGCAAGCGGCCAGTTGATTCCGCTGCAGAATGGCACCATTCTGCAGCAGGACTACCTGCCCATTGTGCAGAACGGTGTGACCATGTTGCATATCTGGAGCTACGAGGACGTGACCGTGCACCAGCGGGCCCAGCAGCGGGTGCAGGAGCTTTCCCGCCTGGCCGAGCAAAGTCCGCAGCCCATTATCCGGTTTAACCGCGAGGCCGAAGCCCAGTACGCTAATCCGGCGGCCACGGCCGTGCTAACGGCCCTGTACGAGCCCGGCAGCCTCGACAGCCTGAACATGCTGCGCCAGGAAATTGCCCAGACCCTGAGTACCGGCCAGCCCCGCACCGTGGAAAAGCGCCTCGGCGAAGAGTTTTACCTCTGGACCATTGCCCCCCTGCTGCAAGAGCAGGAAGCCAACGTGTACCTGACCACCATTACCGAGCGGCGGCGGGCGGAAGCAGAGCTGGTGCGCAGCCAGCTGTTCACGGCGCGCATCAACGACACGGTTCCGGACATTGTGTTCCTGTTCGATATGGACTTGTACACCGTGCTGTACTGCAACCGCCAGGTTGAGCTCATGCTGGGCTATACCGAAGAGGAAATCCGGGAAATGGGCTCTCAGCTACCCCAGCTGCTTATTCATCCGGAAGACCTGGCCACGGTGCGCCGGAAACAATTTTTTCTGCAGAACATGGGCGAGGGCCAGGTGTCCACGTCGGAGTACCGGTTTCAGCACCGCAACGGCCAGTGGCGGTGGCTAAGCCTCAAAAGTACCGCCTTCACGCGCCACCCCGATGGCACCGTGTGGCAGATAGTGGGCTCGGCGGCCGACGTGACAGAGCGCCGCACCACGGAGGAAGAGCTGCGCCAGAGCCGCCTGTTCGTGGAACGCATCACGAACACTACCCCCCACCTGATTTACATCTACGATGTAAAAACCCAGACCAACGTGTACTGCAACCGCTTTATTGAAACGATGCTGGGCTACTCCGAGCACGAGCTGCAGGGCATGCGCCAGAGCATGCTGCGTCAGCTTATGCCGGAGTCGGAGCGGGAGCGGGTGCTGCGGCACTTTGAGGAGGTAGCGCGGGTAGCCGACGGGCAGATTCTGCACCTGGAGTTTTTCCTTTACCACCGCAACGGCTCCATCCGCTGGCTGCGCATCAGCAATACGCCGTTTGAGCGCAATGAGCGCGGCCAGGTACAGCGCATCGTGGGCTCGGCGGAGGACATTACCCGCTGGAAAATAGCCGACGAGCAGCGGCGTTCCGCCAACCGCCGCCTGGCCGAACAGAACCGCCTGTTCCGGCAGGTAATTGACACGGTGCCCAACCTCATTTACCTCAAGGACGGCAACGGCAATTACATTCTGGCCAACCAGGCCACGGCCCACCTCTACAATCTGGGCAACGACGAGCTGCTGCAAACCCCCGCCCCGCAGCTCCAGCAGATGTTTCCGGACCTGGTCCGCTACCGCGTGCAGGATGAGCGGGTTATCCAGAGCCGGCAGGAGGTAGCCCAGGAAGACACTTTCACCGATGCTCACGGCCAGATGCACTGGTTTCATACCATCAAGCGGCCCTTTGTGCTGGCCGATGGCACGGTACAGGTGCTGGGGGTTGATAACGACATTACGGAGCTGAAGCGCACGGGCCATGCCCTGCAGGAAGCCAAGGAAGCCGCCGAGCAGAACGCCCATGCCCGCCAGACCTTTCTTACCAATATGAGCCACGAAATCCGGACCCCCATGAACGGCATCATGGGGCTGGCGGAGCTTATGGCCAAAACGCCCCTTACCGACGAGCAGCAGCAGTACCTGCACCACATCCGCCACTCGGCCGAGCACCTGCTGGTGGTTATCAACGACATCCTGGACATGGCTCAGCTGGGGGCCGGGCGCGTGCGCCTGGAGTCAGTGCCCTTCGAGCTGACGGAAGTGCTGAAAACCAGTTGCCAGGCCCTAATGCCCAAAGCCGCCGAAAAAGGCATCAGTCTGCGCCTGCAGCTCCCGCCGGAGCCCACTACTTCCTGGGTGCTGGGTGACCCCTACCGCCTGCGCCAGATTCTATTAAACCTGCTCAGCAACGCCATTAAGTTCACGGATAAGGGCCATGTGCTGCTTACCTGCCGCTGCCTGAGCCAGACTCCTGATCAGCTGACCTACCAGTTTGCGGTGCTCGATACCGGCATCGGCATTTCGGAGGGGCAGCTGCAGCAGCTGTTTGAGCCCTTTACCCAGGCCGAGGCCAGCACGGCCCGCGAGTACGGGGGCTCGGGGCTGGGCCTGAGCATTTCGCGGGGGTTGGTGGAGCTGCTGGGCGGCGAGCTGACGGCCGAAAGCCGCTTGCACCACGGCAGTACCTTCCGGTTCGCACTGCGCTTTGGGGTAGCAGCGGCCCCGGCCCCCACGACGCCTACCCCCGCCCCGGAGTTTCAGCGTCTGCGGGGCTGCCGGGTGCTACTTACTGAGGACAACCGCGTAAACCAGCTGCTGGTGCAGGTTATACTCCGGAACTGGGGCATGGAAGTGCACACTGCTTCCTCAGGCCCCGAGGCCCTGACCCTGTTCCGCCAGCACCACTACGACGTAGTGCTCATGGACATACAGATGCCCGGCATGGATGGCATAGCCGCCTCCCGCCTGCTGCGCGAGCACCCCGATCCGGAGCGAGCGGCTACCCCCATCGTCGCGCTAACGGCTCACGCCATGCACGGCGAAGCGGAGCGCTACCATTCGGCTGGCCTTGATGGCTACCTTTCCAAGCCTTTCAAGGAAGAGGATCTGTTTCAAACCATTGCCGAGCTGATCTACCCCCAGGGCCTGCCCCAACCTCAACCTGAGGCCCCCCTCCCTACCCCTGCCCCCGAGCCCACCACTCCGCCCCTGCCCGCCGGAAAGCTCTACGACCTGAGCGGGCTGCGCCGGCTTTCCAACAACGACGAAAAATTTGTCCGGCGGTTGGCTACCCTGTTTATCAACACAACTCCGCCGGTAGTAGCTGAGCTGGAAAGCCACCTCCAAAACCGAAATCTGGAGCAGCTGGGGGCGGCTGCCCACCACCTGAAAAGCTCCATCGACGGGCTGCAGGTGCAGGCGCTCCGCACCGTGCTGCGCGACCTGGAAGCGGCAGCGCACGCCCCTGACACCGCCGAGTGGCCCGCGCTGCAGCGTGGCGTGGAGCAGGTACGCCAAACCGTGGACGAGGTGGTGCGGCAGCTTCGGCAGGAGTTTCCCGCGGAATAGCCTACCCCCTGGCCGCCCGGCAACCCCGCCAAAGTGGGGCCCGTGGTGTAATATGCAGCATGAACTCTGTTGCTGAAGCTTGCGCCCCGGCAGTGCATACCGTAGTGGTGGGGGCGGGTCAGGCCGGTTTGGCGGCGGCCTACTACCTGCGCCAGGCCGGGGTACCCTTTGTGGTACTGGAAGAACGCGCCGCTGTGGGTGAGGTCTGGGCCAGCCGCTACGATTCGCTGCGCCTGTTTTCGCCGGCATGGGCCAGCAACCTGCCGGGCCTGCCCTGGCCCGGCCCCGTCCGCCGTTACCCCACCCACCTGGAGGCTGCCGCCTACCTGCGCCAGTATGCCGCATACTTCCAACTCCCGGTTGAAACCGGGCAGCGCGTAACCAGCGTGCAGCCCGCGCCAGATGGCTTTCTGGTCCGGACGGCCGCTGGCCGCAGCATCAGCACGCGGCAACTGATTGTGTGCACCGGGCCGTACACGCACCCAAAGGTGCCCGCCTTCAGCCACCACCTGCCGCCGGCCACCCAGCAGCTGCACAGCAGCCACTACCAGCGCCCGGCTCAAATCAATGGCTCGGGACCCGTAGCAGTGGTAGGCAGCGGCAACTCGGCTTTGCAGATAGCCGCTGACCTGGCTACCGCTGGCCGGGAGGTGTACGTGGCGTTTGATGAGAAAACCCCGGCCATGCCCAACAACACGGCCATGTGGGTGCTACTGCTGGGCACCCACCTGCTGCAGACCGGCCGCAACTCGGTGGCGGGGCGCTTGCTGCGCAGCCGGCCCGAGCCCGTAGTTCGCCAGGACTTGCAGCGGCTGCGACGGCTCCCGAACGCGCACTTTATCGGGCGGGCGCTGGAGGCTACCCCCGCTGCTACCCTGCAGGGCCAGCGGGGCCTTACCCCACCCCTGGATGCCGTTATCTGGGCCACCGGCTTCGGGCCCGACTATAGCTGGCTGCAGGTGCCGGGCGCCCTCGGCCCCGATGGGCAGCCCCACCACGCGCGCGGATTGAGCCCGGTGCCGGGGCTGGCTTTCCTGGGACTGCCGTGGCTGCACAGCCGCCGCTCGGCCCTTATGGGCGGGGCCGGCCCCGATGCGGCTTATGTGGTGGCAGCCCTCTTGAAAAAGACATAATTATGCTGCAACTACCAAGCATGGTTTAGGGTTATACTTGTATCAGCTCAGCCGCGGATATCTACTGACAGACTTGCTGGGGGCTGGGCTTTCTTTTTCTCCTAATTTCTTTTTGTATGACGTTGCTTATTTTCTTCGGGATTGCACTAGCAACTGCCTTGCTTGCTCTCGACACGGTGAACAAAGTGAAAGCTATGCTGAAGCCGGTTCCGGTGCGCGCCAACAACGGCCGCTAACCCCGGGCTTCCTCCTTTCAATACCTAAGCGCCTCCGCCTGCCGCGGGGGCGCTTTTTGTTTATACTTTTCTGGGGCCAGCGTGGCCTCTGCTGGTGGCCGGCAACTGTCTGAAATGCAAAAAGCAGCCTAAGGGCTGCTTTTCTACACTCGACAGGAAAAGGCCAAGCGGCCCTCAGCTCAGCGAATAACGAGCTTGCGCATTTCGCTGGCGTTATCGGCCTCCAGCTTCACGTAGTATAGTCCGTTGGCGAATTTGCTCAGGTCGAGGGTGCGGGTTTCCCGGTCATTCAGCTCGCTGAGGGTTTCGCGGTACATTACGGAGCCAATCACGTTCAGCACGCGCAGCTCTACTTTGCGGCCTTCAAAACCATTGATAGCAATGTGCACAATGCCCGTGCTCGGGTTAGGATATACCAGCAGGGCTCTTTCCTCGGTGGCCGGGCGCGGCGCGGGTACGGACCGGGGCGCCGTAGGCTGGGCCGCCGCCGATGGCAGGCCCGACTGGAGGCCCAGAGCAAGCAGAACGAATAAGCCTAAATAGCGTAAGGGTTTCATCATACAGTGTGGTGGGAGGAACAGAATTGCGCCTGAGCGGAATGCGTATAAACGACAGACGCCGGTTTAGGTTAACAAAAGTAATAGGGGTTTTAACTACTTGGGTCAGAATATAACTCATCTTCGATAAAGCCCGGGCTTTTATCTTCTCTTCCACCTTTTTACTAGACGAAATAAGTTGGACGTTGTCATTATTGGCGGAGGCCTGGGCGGGCTGTGCGCGGCGCTGGACCTGCGCCAACGTGGCCACGCCGTTACGCTGCTGGAGCGGCGGCAGTATCCGTTTCACCGGGTGTGCGGCGAGTACATTTCCAACGAAGTGCTACCCTACCTGCACCGCCTGGGCCTTGATGTGGCGGCGCTGGCCCCGGCCCGCATCACCCGCTTTCAGGTTAGCTCCCCGGCCGGCCGGCTGCTGACTTCGCCCCTGGACCTGGGAGGCTTTGGCATCAGCCGCTACCAGCTGGATGCGTTTTTGTGTGCGGCAGCCGAGGCGGCGGGCGTGCTGGTGCGCCAGCAAACCAACGCGACGGACGTTGCGTTTGACCCGGCCACCGACCTGCACACCGTGGCCTTGGCCGGCGGAGGGCAACTGCAGGCCCGGGCCGTGCTGGGTACCTACGGCAAACGCAGCAGCCTGGACCGGCAGCTGCAACGGCCGTTTTTCACGCAACGCTCGCCCTACCTGGGCGTGAAGTACCATGTGCGCTACCCCGCCATGCCCCGCAACCTGATTGCCTTGCACAACTTTGCCGATGGGTACGCGGGTATTTCGGCGGTAGAAGACGACCGTTACTGCTTCTGCTACCTCACCACCCGGCGCAATCTGAAGGCCCACGGCACCATTCCGCGGCTGGAGGCACAGGTGCTGGCCCGCAACCCCCGCCTGCACCACCTGCTGGAGCACGCCGAGGTGCTGTATCCGCAGCCGGAGGTTATCAACGAAATTTCCTTTGCTCCTAAAACCTGCGTGGAAAACCATGTACTGCTTTGCGGCGACGCGGCCGGCCTGATTACTCCCCTCTGCGGCAACGGCATGGCCATGGCCATACACGGCGCCCAGCTGGCAGCCACCCACCTCGATGCCTTTCTGCGAGGCCGCATCAGTCGGCCGGCCCTGGAGGCCGCCTACCACCACGACTGGCACCACCACTTCGGGGCCCGGCTGCGGGTAGGGCGGGCAGTGCAGCAGCTGTTCGGCCAGCCCCTGCTGAGCGAGGTAGCCATTGCCGGACTGCGCCTGTGGCCGGCCGGCCTCCGGGCCCTGATGCGCCGCACGCACGGGCAGGCGTTTTAGTCCGGGCCGGGTCCATCTCATCCGTAATGCCTGGCTTGTGCGTACACCCTTCCTGGACCCTACCCCAAAAAAACGAACAGCACCCAGGGGGTATTTTGCGTAAACTGCACTGATGAGTAGCTACCTGTGTGCCATTGGCACGGCCAACCCGCCCCACCGTATTCCCCAACTTCAGATTGCCGACTTTATGGCCCGGGCCCTGCAGCTCGATGAGGGCGGCACACGTAAGCTGCGGGCCTTATACCGCGTTTCGGGCATTGGGCAGCGCTACACCGTGCTACCCGACTACGGCCGCGCCAACGGCAGCTTCGAGTTTTTCCCCAATACCGCCAACCTGGAGCCGTTTCCGTCGGTGGGGCAGCGCATGGCCGAGTACCGGCGCCACGCGCTGCCGCTTTCGGTGCGGGCGGCCCAGGACTGCCTACGCCAGGTGCCGGAAGCTACTACTGCCAGCATCACCCACCTGATTACGGTGAGTTGCACGGGTATGTACGCGCCGGGGCTGGATATTGAATTGGTGGCCGCCCTGGGGTTGCCTGGCCACGTACAGCGTACCTGCGTGAATTTTATGGGCTGCTACGCGGCCGTAAATGCCTTGAAACTGGCTGATGCTTTCTGCCGGGCCACCCCTGAGGCCCGCGTGCTGGTGGTGTGCACCGAGCTGTGTACCCTGCACTTTCAAAAGAGCACCGAGGAAGACCACCTGGTATCCAATGCCCTGTTCGGGGATGGCTCGGCGGCCGTGCTGGTGCAGGGCCGGCCGCGGGCCGCGGGCCCTAGCCTGGCCCTGACGGCTTTTCACTGCGGACTGGAGCCCGACGGACAGACCGATATGGCCTGGCACATCAACAACTTCGGGTTTGAGATGACGCTTTCCTCTTATGTGCCGCGCATGATTCAGCAGGGCATTGGGCAGCTTACGGCCCGGCTGCTGGCCGATTTACCGGTGCAGCTCTCCGATATCCGGGCGTTTGCCATTCATCCGGGCGGGCGCAAAATTCTGGAATCCATTGAGCAGGCGTTGGGGCTCACGACCCACGACAACCGCTTTGCCTACCAGGTACTGCGCGACTACGGCAATATGTCGTCGGCGACGGTGCTGTTTGTGATGCAGGAGCTGCTGCGCACGCTCACGCCTGCCGATGCGGGCGCCCCGGTGCTCAGCTTTGCCTTTGGGCCGGGCCTTACGCTGGAAGCCATGCTCCTGACTGTGGCCTGGGGAGCAGAGCCCCCGGCCAGAAAACGCGCCCTGGAACACCAGGCCCAAGCCACCGAAGTACTACCTGCCTGAGGCATACTCTCTGCATCACGCTTTTTCCTCCCCCCTGCCCGCTTTGTAGTATGCCCGATTTCCGCGTCCGTGCCACGGAAGAAGAGTTGATGGACGACCTGACCCTGGCCTCCGAGGAACTGCGGCAGAACCTGGACGAGCTGGAAACCATCAATACGTGGCTGGGCGGCTACGCCCCGGTGCTGGATGCCCTGGACCGCCTGCGCCCCCACTTCCCGGCCGGCCGCGCCCTGCGCCTGGCCGACCTGGGCAGCGGGGGCGGCGACACCCTGCGCCAGGTTGCCCGCTGGGCCCGACGCCGGGGCGTTGCCGTGGAGCTTACCGGCCTGGATGCCAACCCCTTTATGCTGGAGTACGCCGCCACCCGCAGCGCCGCCTACCCCGAAATCAGCTACCAGCAGGCCGATATTTTCTCCCCGGAATTTCAGCAGCAATCCTTTGACGTTCTGATGGCTAGCCTGTTCTGCCACCATTTCCCGAATGAGCAGTTGAGCCGGTTGCTGCGGCAGTGGCAGGCTCAGGCTACCCTGGCCGTTATCGTCAATGACTTGCACCGCCACCCGCTGGCCTACCACAGCATCCGGTGGCTGACGCGCCTGCTGGGCGGCTCCCGCCTGGTCCAGCACGACGCCCCACTTTCCGTAGCCCGCGCCTTCACGCGCTCCGAGTGGCAGCAGTTGCTGGCAGCCGCCGGCATTGCGCGCTACCAGCTCCGCTGGCGCTGGGCCTTTCGCTGGCAGGTGATAGTAGCGAATGAGTAAAGTGTGTCATGGCGAGGCACCGAAGCCATCCTTCCTGGCCAGCGTGCTACCCCCTTGAAACGTGACAAGCCCCTGACGTATGGTAGCGTCAGGGGCTTGTCTGTTTATCAGGCTTGTCACCACACAGAGAAGAAGGATGGCTTCGTCGTGCCTTCTCGCCATGACACACTTTACTCATTCACTATTTCACTCCCTACCCCCATAGCGCGGCGGCGGCGCGGAAGGTGTTGGCGTGGGCGTCCACGATGTCGGCGATGCGGGGGGAGTAGCCGCCGCCCATGCACACCACTACCGGCAGTTGGTGCTGGTGGCAGAGGCCGAGCACGTACTCGTCGCGGAGGCGGCAACCGTCGCGGCTGAGAGCCAGGTGGCCGAGCTTGTCGGTTGCCAGCACGTCAACCCCGCTGAGGTAAAACACGAAATCGGGCTGGTGCTGGTCGAGGAGGCGGGGCAGGGTTTCGCGCAGCAGGGCCAGGTAGGCCACATCGTCGGTACCATCGGGTAGGGGCAGGTCCAGGTCCGACTGCTCCTTGCGGTGCGGGTAGTTGCGGGCCCCGTGCATGCTGAAGGTAAAAACCCGCGGCTCGTGCCGGAAAATACTGGCTGTGCCGTTGCCCTGGTGCACATCCAGGTCCACGATGAGCACCCGCCCTACCCCCAGCTCGGGGTGGGCCAGCAGGTAGGCGGCAGCGGCGGCCTGGTCGTTGAGCAGGCAAAACCCCTCACCCCGATTATAGAAGGCGTGATGGGTGCCCCCGGCAATATTGAGGGCCACACCGTGCTGGCGAGCCCGGCGCGCGCACTCCAGCGTGCCACCCAGAATAGTGGTTTCGCGCATGATCAGCTCGGGACTCCACGGAAAGCCGGTAGCGCGCTCCTCGGGGCGCGTGAGCTGGCCGGCGCACAGGCGCTGGTAGTAATCGGCCCCGTGCACCCGTAGGATGTCTTCGTCGGGTGGGGGCTGGGGCAGGAAGAAGGCGCTTTCCGGCAGAATACCCTCGCGCAGCAGCTGCTCGGGCAAAAGCTCATACTTGAGCATGGGGAAGCGGTGGTTGGCCGGCAGGGGATGGGCGTAGCTTGGGGCCCAGGCAAGGGAAATCATAGGCCGCTAACCTACGCATCCGGCGGCAGATGGCCAGCCCGGTCCGCTTGGGGTATCACACAAAAATAACCGCCCTCTCAAGCGGTTATTTTCGGATTCGGGGGTTTTGACGTGGGGCGTACTGGGCTCGAACCAGTGACCCCTACCTTGTCGAGGTAGTGCTCTGAACCAACTGAGCTAACGCCCCGGCAAAACCTATTGGCGGCGGCCGTAAAGAGCCAAAGGTACTCTTTTGCAAAAGATAATTGCTCTTGGAGAGGTGCAAAATTTCCGCTTTCGCTACCGGGGGGCTGTAACCTTCTGGGCTGCCGTAAGTATAGCGGCTTACTGATGCTTGGCTGCGGCCGGTAGCTCATCTCTTCGCTAACTCCCTCCTCTCCTCTTATGAAACACTTTGCACTCCTGCTGGCTGGTTGCGCCCTGAGCGCCACGGCCCTGGCCCAGGCTCCTACCGAAGCTCCCCGCGTAAGCGGCCTGCGTTCCTCTACCGATTACGCTCCTGGCACCGGCAGCGACTCCCGCAACAACGGATTCGGCATTAAGGGGGGCTTTACGGCCTCCAACTTCCGCGGCGACGACAAGAAAAACTTCGGCAACGAGGGCATTTACAACACCTTCCACGCCGGGGTGTACGCCCAGTTCGGCTTCAACGACAAATTCTCGATTCAGCCGGAGGTACTGTACAGCCGCCAGGGCTTTAAGGGCGACAACCCCGCCAACACCTCGCAAACCGGTACCTACACTACTCGCCTCGATTACGTGCAGGTGCCCGTACTGCTGGTGTACAATTTCCTCGACAACGTGAGTGTGCACGTAGGCCCTCAGGCTTCGCTGCTCACCAAGGTGAAGGAAGGCGACCGGGAACGGAAAATTGCCGATGAAAACGACACCTACGGCTACAGCTACAACAGCCTCGACTACGGCCTGGCAGCCGGGGTAGAGGCCCGCGTAGGACCCGCCCGCGTGGGCGGCCGCTACACGGCTGGCTTCGCCGATATCATTCAGGACCAGAACCTGGCTAAAACCGGCAATACGGCCATTACCAACATCAAGAACGGCATGTTCCAGGTGTACCTGGGCATCGGTATTTCCAACTAGCCGCTCGCGGCCCGTTTATTTAGCAAAAAAGGAAGTCTGCTCAGGCTTCCTTTTTTTGTGGTAGAAATACAGCCTGTTTGCTGCTCTTCCCGCACATGTTCCTACTCTTTCCCGCAGCCGCGCTGCCCGGCATCAACCACGCCCGCGAACTTCTGGCCGAGCGTGGCATGGCCGTGCTGGGAGCCTGGGCCCTGCTCAACCTGGTGGTTAGCGGCTACTATGTGGCCCGCACCGATACTCGCTCGGAAACGCACCACTTCCACCTCATGAACGTGGGCTGGAACGTGGTAAATGCTTTGCTGGCCGTGTGGGGCATTCTGCAGGCGCATCCGCAGCAGGTGGCGAGCCTCACCCTGGCCGAAAGCCTGAGCGCCCAGTTCAGCTTCGAGAAGATTCTGCTGCTGAACGTGGGGCTGGATGTGGCTTATATCTGCGTCGGCAGCTGGCTCCGCGCCCGTGGCGCGCTTCCCGCCGCGTCCCGCCCCGAGCGACTGGCCGGCTTCGGGCGCTCCTTGTGGCTGCAAGGAGGGTTCTTGCTGCTCTTCGACGCGGGCTTTTATTTCCTGTATCATCAGTACGCCCCTGAGCTGCTACAACTCATGCCCTGAGTGCAACATGGCTATGGTCCGATGGGCGTACTGCCTGACCGGTTTCGTTGCTGAACGTCAGCCCGGAAGGGTTGAGGCGCACGGAGGGGGTAGGCCGGCACTGTTCTGGCGGCGTGGGTGGCCTACCCCCTAATAAACGCTCAACGCCCCGACTACCTGCATGGTGGCCGGGGCGTTGAGCGTTTATGGGCGGCAGAAGCTGCTAGGATTTCCCCACCAGAGCTTCCTTGATTTTGTCGTTGAAGTTGGGGATGTCCTGGGGGTTGCGGCTGGTAATGAGGTTGCCATCTACTACCACCGTCTCATCAACCCAACGACCGCCGGCATTTTTGATGTCGGTCTGGAGGCTGGGCCAGCTGGTGAGCTGTTTGCCGCGCACGGCATCGGCCTCAATCAGGGTCCAGGGGCCGTGACAGATGGCGGCCACGGGCTTACCGGAACGCACAAACTCGCCCACGAAGCTTACCACCTCGGGCTTGGTGCGCAGCACGTCGGGGTTCATCTGGCCGCCGGGCAGCACCAGGGCGTCGTAGTCGGCCACTTTTACCTCCCCAATTACTTTGTCCACATCTACATTACTGCCCCAGTCTTTTTTGTCCCAGCCCTTAATCGAGCCGCTTTTCAGGGAAATGACGTGGGTTTCGGCGCCTTCGCCCTCCAGAAACTTCTTAGGCTTCTCCAGCTCCGACTGCTCGAAACCGTCGGTGGCGACAATGGCTACTTTCTTACCTTTCAGGTCGTTGCTACCAAAAATACTCATGTTATATCAGGTCAGGTGATGAAAAAAGCCAGAGCAACGCGGGTTGCTCTGGCTTTGGTTAAACGGGCGCCTTGCCGGGGAGTTAGCGCATCATTTTGGCATTACGGCTCAGTCCAACTCGTTTCGCTCGCGCTTGAGCTGCTTGCGCAGGCGGCGCACCCGATCATCGAAGCCGTCGGGGTCGTAGCTGACTTCCTCCACATCCAGCCCTTCCAGCATGTCCATCAAGGCATCGGAGTGCTCGGTGCGGGTGCCGCCGGGCACTTTCACAAAGGCCATTTCTGACCATAGCACGGCTTTCAGGCGCTGGCCGTCCTCGCTCAGCATCTGCATTTCCACTACCAGGTTCGAGTTGTCGAAGTGAATCAGCTGGGTGCGGATGCGCACTACCTCGGCGTGATTGGCGGGGCGCAGGTAGGCTATGCAGTGCTTGGTAATCACCCAGCTGGCGCCCAACTCCCGGGCCACTTGCCCCAGGTTCAGGGCGTAGTGCCGCAGGGTATGCTCTTCGCGGGCATTGAGAAAGTAGTCGAGGTAGCGGGCGTTGTTGAGGTGGCCCAGCATGTCACAGTCCTGAAACTGAATGCGGTGGGTGGTTTCGGGCGTTTTAATCAGAGAAGAAGCCATGAGGAGAACAGGCAGGTTGAAGGCCCTAAGGTAGGCAGGTGAGCCCGGCTGGGCTCTGATGCCCTTACCTTAGCGGAGCTTGCCGGGCAGAGGAAAGGCATCGGCTACTACTACGTGCGGGGCGGGCTTACGGGCGTCGGTGGGGCTATCGAACACCACGAGCACATGGGTTTCGTCGAGCAGGGCCATGCCCTCGGCTTTGTCCTGGCCGGCGGTGGGCCCGGAGCCGTGGGGAACATCAAAGAGGCGCTCCAGCTTATCGGGCCCGATGAGGCTGTCCTGGGGCATGCGCAGGGCCTCGGGCCAGCGGTACACGGCAATGGTGCCATCCAGGTCCATGGTGGGGCCGGCCAGCAGCAGCAGATCGGGGCCGCACTGGCGCAGCTCGCGCACGCCCATGCCGCCCAGGGCCAGGAAGTGCTTTTTGTAGTAGGTTTCGGTGGCGCCGGGCAGCTCGCTCAGGCGCAGGCGGCCGTGCTTGTCCTCGCGCGGAAGCAGCTCCAGCACTATCGCCCAGCCCCGCAGCACCGGGCCGCGCAGCCCCACAAACACCCGTCCATCGGGCGCCACCGAAAGCCCCTCAATATCGAACCCGTTATCCTTACCCGGAATGGTCAGGAAGGGCTTCAGGTGGGGGTCGTTGGCGAGCAGGTCGCGCAGGTCATTGGAGTCGTCGGTGAGGCGCAGCTGGGCCGCGCGCAGAGTTTGGGTAGGGTCGGTGGGGTGCGGGGCCTCGCGGCACAACTCGTAGTTGCCGGTAGCGGGGTTGAGCAGCATAGGCACACGGGCCAGCAAGTAGCGGTTGGCTTCCGATTTCACCTGGGCCAGCCGCCCGATTTCTTTGGCGGGGTCCGGGCCCTCGGCATCGGGCTTTTTGCGGGCCAAGCTGTGCGAGCCCACCAGCCAGAGGTAGTGCTCGCCCTCGGCCATGCCTTCAATATCAATTTCCTCGGTTTTGTCGGAGGGCAGGTCCAGCAGCTCCGTCAGCTCGTAGGAGCAGTGCTGCCCAAATTCGTGGGGGCCTATCAGGCGCAGCCGCTCAATGGAGGTCCGCTCGTCGCAGCTCACCCAGAGGTTGTCGCCGGTGCGCAGCGTGGAGGAAAGCCCGTCGCGGACGTGCTTGCCGGCGGTGTTCAGGCTGAGCTTGGGATTAAACCGAAGGGTATAAGGCTGGCGGCGCGGCATACGAAGGCGAGAAAGGATACAGAAGTTTGTGGCAAACGCACCCGGCCGCGTAAGGTTGAGCCCCGCCCTACCCCCCGCAGTGCCGCCGCACCTGCTCCAGCTGCCGCACCACGTCGCGGGCCACGGCCTCGTCGGGGGTGTATAGGGGTAGTTCCAGGGTAGTGGTGTTGGTGCCGGACCCGTCTTTGGTGGAGCGCTCCCGCTTTATTTTCACCTCGAAGTAACGCCGGTTGGTTTTCTCATCGAGGGCTGGGGCGTAGGTCAGGGAGGTAACCTGGCTCCACTCTACCCCCAGCTTCAGCTCAAACTCCACCTTATCATCCGATTCCACGGCCCAGTCGGCCCCGTTCTTCTGATGGCTCACCAGAAAAACCACAGCTTCGTCTGGCTTGCCCTCGGTGCGGTGCTTCCGGATGATCTGGGTAAAGTGGCAGCCATCGAGCACGGCCCGCACTTCGGTTTCTGGCGCTGCCGGGTTGCGCATCAGTTGGTTTAGCCGCTTGGCAAGGGCTGCGTTAGAGGATGCTGTTTGGGCGGAAGCAGCCGAAGCAGCCAGCAGGGCCGCCGCCAGAAGTAACGTTTTCATCAGGCTCTAAGCAGTAAAGAGGACAAGCTGCCCACTGTCCTTCAGCAGGCTCTCACTCGGCCAGATGTCACTCATACCAAAAGGGTTGCCTGGGAAAGGTAAATAGTGAAGTGTGTCATGGCGAGAAAATACGACGAAGCCATCCGTCCTCTCTGTGTGATAAGCCTGATCAACAGACAAGCCCTTGACGCTAGTACAGTCGTCAAGGGCTTGTCACGTTTCAAGGGGGTAGCACGGTGGTCAGGACGGATGGCTTCAACACTGGCTTGATGCGCCACATGCTCGCCATGACACACTTCACTCATTCACCGTATCACCGCTACTGGGCTTTGCGGGCCTGCATCTGGGCTTGCACCTGGCGCTGCTTGGCTTTGAGCTGCTTGTACTGGGTAACCGTCAGGATGGTCTGCAGCTCCTGGTCGGAGGAGGCGTTGATGCGCTTCAGCTCAGCCAGCAGGGCGGGCCGGTTGGAGCCCAGGCGCTGTTTGGCGGCGTTGGCCTGCTCGGTGGTATTGGTGAAGACGGCCCGCACCTTGCGGCGCTGATCAGCGGTGAGGTTGAGCTCTTCCGTGAGCACATCGGTCAGGTCGCGGGCGGCGCTGGAGGCCACTACGGGCGCGGGCGCCGGGGCCACCGGCGTGGCCTTGGCGGTAGGAATGTTGGCTTTGTTGCGGCGGGCGCAACCGGCCAGCAGACTAGCTACCAGCGCGAGAGCAAGGGGGAAACAGGAGGGGTACATACGGCGCATAGGAAAGGCGTGTGCTCTCCCTACGCGAAAAATGCGCCAATGGCTATACTCTCCCCGGCTCACTGGCCACCGCCGCCCGCTCCACGACCGGTTCGGCCTGTAAGCTGGCCTTCAGATGCTGGGCCGTATGGTGGGCCAGGGCCATAATAGTGAGCATGGGATTTACGCCGCTGCAGGCCGGAAACGCCGAGGCGTCGGCCACGAACAGATGCCGCACATCGTACAGCTCGCCGGTAGGACTGGTGGGGTGGGTAGCGGCATTGCCACCCATGCGGCAGGTGCTCATCTGGTGGGCGCTGTAGAGGCCGAACTGGTTGGCTTTCCAGCTGAGGTAGGGCAAGCCGGCCAGCACCTCGGGGTTTTGCAGCTGGCCGTTTTCGGCGTGTAGGGTAGGCAGGGTGCCGTGGGGTAGCAGTACGGTGTGGGCCCCGGCCGCTACGTGCACCTCGGCGGCGGCCCGCACTCCCCGCAGCAGGTGACCCCGGTCGTAGTCGCTGAGGATATAGTCGATGCAGGGCGCGCCGTGCCGGTCCACCGAAACGCGGCCGCCGTCCCGGTCCCGGGTCAAAACGATAAACGAGCCCAGGTGAGCCGCCTGCTGCATCAGCGCCTTGTGCTGCTGGCCCGAGCGCCAGGGCAGCACCATGGCCATCAGGCCGGGGTGGGCGGGCGGCGTTTCCAGCTTCACGCCAAAGTTGCTACCCTCCAGGCGGGTAAACGCATCATTCACCACCGACATCATGGGCCCGTGCCAGGGTTCGATGCGCTGCCGGTACAGCCCCGAAACCGCTACCGTAGGGTGCAGATGCAGGTGTTGCCCCAGGTGGGCGTGCCGCAGGCCGCTGCGCAGCAGCAGGGCCGGCGTCTGGATGGAGCCTGCCGCCACTACCACCCGCCGGGCCCGCACCGTTACGCGCACCGGGCGGCCATCGGCGGTGGTATGCACGGCTTCGGCGCCGGTGGCCCGGCCATGGGCCAGGGTAACCCGCGTAACGGCCGTGCTGCAGAGCAAGCGGGCGCCGTGGTCGAAGGCGGTTTGCAGATAGGTATTGAGGGTACCCTGCTTGATGCCGTGCCGGTCGCCGAAGCCGCTGTACCCCAACCCGCAGAAGTGTTCCTCCGAGCTGGTAAGGCCTTTCTCATTGCGCGGAATCAGCTTTACGTCCTGCCCCAAAGCCCGGGAACCGTCCCAGAGGGCCTGGTTCTGGCCGTTGTGGCGGGGGTAGGCGGTGTTCACACCCAGGGCCTCGCTCACGGCTTCCAGGCTGCGGCTGAAGTCGGGGCCGGTGAAGTGGGGCACTTGGTGTTCCCGGGCCCATTCCTCGCGCACGTAATCGGGGGTACGGAAAGCACCGGCCCAGTTGACGGTGGTGCCGCCACCCAGGCAGGAGCCGGCCAGCAGGGCAATGCCCCCGTCCTGAGTGCTGAGGCCGCCCCGGGCCTCGTACAACTCTCCCAGCATGTCCACTTCACGCTGGGTGAAGTCGGGCCCGTGGAAGTAGGGGCCTTTTTCCAGCACCAGCACATCATGACCCGCGGCGGCCAGCTCGCCGGCCACTACCCCGCCACCGGCTCCGCTCCCAATCACCAGCACGTCGCAGTCGTAGTGCGCGTCCTGGGTGGGCTGCAGGGTCCGGATGGGCTTTTCGGCGGCCACGGCGGGGTCGGGTACCTGGGGGCCAGGGTAGCCGATGTGCTCCCACACAAAATTGCCCTGCTCCGGGGTAGAGCCACCATAAAACAGAAACACAAACAGCTTGCGCAGGGCCTGGAACCCTTTGCGCAGCTGGGGCACGTTGCTGGCAGCCCAGCTTTGCAGCAGCTTCTCGCGCTGCTCCGGGGCCAGGCGCCCAAATGGCCGCAGAGGCCCGAACCACGTCAGGCCCAGGGCAGGCGTATCCAGCAGCTGCAGCAGCTGCAGAAACTCCTGCCGCGTGCCGGCCGACTGCGCCTCTATCAGCCGGGCGGCCTTGGTCAGGTCCACGCCGGCCGAGCCACACCGGGCCCAGTACGCAGGGTCGGGCGCACCAGCCGGGGCCGGCAAAGCCGGAATGAACGCATCAGCGAGGGCGCGGAGGGTAGCACACTGGGCTTCGGTGAACTGCATAGCGAAGTAGGAACGAACAGGTTGGGCCGGCATAACGCACTGGAGCCGCGCCGTAAAAGTTCGGCATTATTTCCCGAAAATGCTCGGCTTGCATACGAAGTTGAGTGAACAGGTGAAATGATGACTTCACTCTTCTGCATCATCTGTTTTGTAGCTTGTCTGTCAATTCTCTATTGATATGATCTTCCCTTGGCTACCCTTCTGCCGGATGTTATTGATAGGTAGCATACTGCAATGGGGTGTTATTGCACCCTGTTTTGCTACCTCTGCTCGCCTGTCTTCCTCAGCCTCCGTCAGTCTGCTGACGTGTGCGCCGGGCTCAGAAACCTACGCTTTGTTCGGGCACTCAGCCCTACGTATCACCGACCCCCTGCTTGGCCTGGACCAAGTATATAACTACGGCACCTTCGACTTTCAGACGACACATTTCTATTGGCGCTTCCTGCGGGCCGATTTGCGCTATTCTTTATCGGCAGTGCCCTTTCGGTCTTTTTGCCAGGGCTACAAGCAGGAAGGGCGCGGCGTACAGGAGCATCTACTGACCCTAACGCCCGCTGAAGTGCAACGAGTGTACGTGTGTTTGGAAACCACCCTACATTCTCCCGCCCGGTACTACCAGTACCAGTTCTTTGCTGATAACTGTTCTACCCGCCTTTTCGCACTTTTGGAGAACAACCTAGCAACGCCCTGGCACCTGGATTCGTCGCGGCTCGCTACCACTGCCACTTATCGTCAACTCCTAGCTCCTTACCTGACGGCAGCACCTTGGGTGAAGCTGGGCATGAACGTGGGATTGGGTCTGCCTACTGACCAACCTACCGTATTCCGGCAACGGCTTTTCCTGCCGTTAGAATTGCAGCAGGCCTTGGCGTGGGCCACCCGGCAGGGCCGCCCTCTGGTTGCCCAACAGCGTCAGCTATTACAGTCCTCGCCTTCTCCTGCTCAGCCAGTTGGAATTTCGCCGATCATCTTACTGCTTTCCTGGACAGGGGCCAGCTTAGTCATTTGGCGGTGGCCCAGCTGCCCTACGTGGCTATCTCGCCTGAACCGGCGAGTTCTGTTTGGAGTCGTGGGCTTGCTCGGCTGCCTGCTTACCGGACTCAGCCTAGGCTCCCTGCATGTGCCAGTGCACACCAATTACCAAGTGCTGTGGTTGCTACCAAGCCACTTGGTGCTCGCCCTAAGCAGTACGCGTCCGTGGTGGCGCTATTACAGGGCTGGCTCTCTGGCTTTGCTATTGCTTGGCGGTGTACTAGCCACCGCCTTAAGATACTGGCTTTTGCTCCCGGAAATGGCGCTACTCCTGGCGCTGCTGATGGGCCACCTGCTCCTGCTCCCCCTAACCAAGCCGGTTACGGGCAATTAGCTCCATCCCCTCCTTACAGCCACTTCACCAACCAGTTGATGAGTTTTTTGACTTTGGGGGTGTAGGGCGGGTAGATGGGCTTGAGGCCGGTACGGCCCACGCGCTGCTGCAGCACCGATTTTTCGTTGCTGAAGGCCTGGAAGCCGGCCAGGCCATGGGCCCGGCCCAGGCCGCTGTTGCCGAGGCCGCCGAAGGGCAGCTCGGGGTGCCCCAGGTGCAGGATGGTTTCGTTGAGGCAGGCGCCCCCGGCCGGAATGCTCTGGAGCAGGTAGCGCTGGTTTTCCTTGCGCTGGGAAAATACATACAGAGCCAGCGGATGCGGACGCGAGTTGACTTCTGCAACGGCTTGCTCCAGGGTCTGGAAGGTGCGAATGGGTAGCAGGGGCCCGAAGATTTCCTCCTGCATCAGGCGGCTCTCAGCCGGAACGTTCAGCAGCACCGTGGGCTCGATAAACCGGGCGACGGCGTCGGTCTGGCCGCCCAGGGCCACGGTGGCGCCCTGCTGCCGGGCTTCCGTCAGCAGGTCGGCCACGCGGGCGTAGTGGTGGTCGTTCACGATGCGGGCAAAGGAGCCGGAGGCCGCTACGCCCGCTCCCTCGGGGTTGTAGAAGCGCTGCACCACCTCCCGGATTTCTGCCACCAGCTGGTCGCGGATGGCCTCATGCACCAGCAGGTAATCGGGGGCTACGCAGGTCTGGCCAGCGTTGATGCCCTTGCCCCACACGATTTTCTCGGCCGCGTCGCGCAGGTCGGCGGTGTCATCTACTACAACCGGGCTTTTGCCGCCCAGCTCCAGGGTTACGCTGCTCAGGTGTTCGGCGGCGGCGCGCATCACCACTTTTCCTACCTGGGGGCTACCCGTGAAAAAGATATGGTTGAAGGGCAAGGCCAGCAGTTCCGTGGCCACCTGCTTGTCGCCCTCCACTACGGTTACCTCGGCGGGGTCGAACAGCTCCTGGCACATGCGGCTGAGCAGGGCCGCCACCGTAGGTGTCATTTCCGAAGGCTTGATGATGCAGCAGTTGCCTGCCGCCAGCGCCGATACCAGCGGATCGAGGGCTAGATAGAAGGGGTAGTTCCAGGGGGCGATAATCAGGCACACGCCTTTGGGCTCGTACTGCACCCAGCCCCGCGTACCCACCAACGACAACGGCGTGCCCACCTTGCGGGGCTGGGCCCACTGGCGCAGGTGGCGCAGCGTGTGCTTTATTTCAGTTTGGGTGGACCAGATTTCGGTGACGTCGGTTTCGGGGGTAGGCTTTTTGAAATCGGAGTAAAGGGCCTGCTGAATGGCTGCCCGATTGTCGGCTACCCAGGCACTGAGCCGGCGCAGACGGGCAGCCCGGGCTTCGAGGGGCTCCTGGCGCAGCACTTCCGCCCGGGCCTGCTGGCGGGCGAAGAGCTCGGACAGGTTGTGGGCCCGGTCGGGGGTAGGAACCATGGCAGGCTCGGGGCGGAGGGCAGAAGCGAAAGCAGGAGTGGGCATAAGGCAGGGATTCAGCAGGCAAGGCAAAGACCAGTAAAAGTCCTGGATCCTTATAACAGTTCCAACCCTACCCCTGGCCCTATTCTCCGCCTCCTTATCTGCCGCCAGCACGAACCTGCGGCAACTCGGCAGCCTGATGGTGGGCACTTTTTTGGCGGGGTCAAGCGTTAGCGAGCCTTGTTCTGCCCGTTTCGCATGTCTTTCGTTTCGCTTTCTACCTGTGGCCGCCCTTTTCGGTGGTGTTTGTTTTTCTTTTTTGCGGCCCTGCTGGCGGTAGCGCCGCGGGTCTGGGCCGGGCCACCACCGGCTGCCCTACCGCCGCTGCGGGTGCGCGCCGTGGCCCCCGATGTGTTTGTGTATACTTCTTACCGGCGCTATCCCGGGGTAGCGGCGCCGGTGCCGGCCAACGGCCTGATAGTGCGCACTCGCCAGGGAGCCGTGCTGATTGATACCCCCTGGGACCCGGAGCAAACCCAACAGCTACTGCAGTGGGTTGCCGACAGCCTGCACCAGCGGGTGCGGCTGGCCCTGGTGACCCACGCCCACCAGGACCGGGTAGGCGGCCTGGCCGTGCTGCAGGCTCGCCGCATCCGGGTGTACAGCAGCCCACTTACTGCCCGGCGGGTGCGGCAGCTTTATCCGGCGGCTGCCCCCCTAACCGCCGCACTCAAGCCGTACACGCTGATTCGGGCCGGCCGCACACGTCTGGAGCTGTTTTTTCCGGGGCCGGCCCACGCCCCCGATAACATAGTAGCCTGGCTGCCCCGCCAAAAGGTGCTGTTTGGAGGGTGCCTGGTGCGGGAGCAGGCCGCTACCTCCCTGGGCAACCTCGACGAGGCCAACCTTACGCGGTGGCCCGCCGCCCTGCGCACCGTGCAAGCCCGCTACCCCAAAGCCCGGGTGGTAGTGCCCGGCCACGGCCAGTGGGGCGGCACGGCTCTGCTGGCACATACGGACGAGCTGCTGCGCGGGGCGGCCCGCCGCAAGTCTCCTACCGCCCTCCGGGAGCCCCTGCCCTGACCGCGGCCGCTAAAAAGCATCTTCTTCGTCGGTACCGGTATTCTTATTCGGGCAAAACGGTAGCTTGCGCCAACTTCTTCCTTTTTTCCAATGCTAAATCGGCGCAACTATTTTATCCGGGAGCACGCGGGCGTGTTCAAGCTCAAAGACACCTACGATATTCTGCAACCCGAAACCCAGGAGCAGATTGGGTACGCCACAGAGGCTACCCCGGCCTGGGCCGTGTGGCTGCGGCTGCTGCTTAAAAAGCACATGCTGCCCGTCACGATTGCCGTGCGGGAGCAGCCCGAGGCCGAGCCCCTCTTCCAGATTCAGCGGGGCTGGACGTTCCTGCGCTCCAAAGTGCACGTGGTAGATGCCCGGCAGCAGCGCATTGGCTACTTCAAAAGCAAGCTATTCTCGCTGGGCGGCGGGTTTCACGTGTACAATGTGCACGACGAGAAGATTGCCGAAATCAAGGGTAACTGGAAGGGCTGGGACTTTACGCTGGTGAGTGCCTCGGGGCAGGAAATAGGGGTAGTCACGAAGAAGTGGGCTGGCCTCGGGCGAGAGCTGTTCACTACCGCCGACAACTACTTGATTTCCCTGCACGACACGGGCGAGCCGCAGGAGGCCTCCAGTACCTTGCTGCTGGCGGCCGGGCTGGCCATTGATACTGTGTTCAACGAGAAGCAGTAAGCAGGTTGCTGCCCGCCGTGTCGTCTGGCCTTGTTCAGCCAGGCAGCACGGCGGGTAAGCCGGCCGCTACGCCGGTGAGAGCAGCTGGGCCGGACACTGCCGACGCCGCACCCGCCGAATCAGGGGCTCCTGGTAGCGGCGGGGCCAGTCGGCGTCGGAGGTGGCTATTTCGGAGTTGGTGAGCCAGTCGAGGGCGGCGGGCAGTTCCGTGAAGTACTGTACCTCGTAGGGCAGGCTCTCCTGCAGCGAAACCCACAACAGGCTTTCTACCAGCATCATGTTGTAGGGGTTGGTGGGCAGCAGCAGCGCCAGCCGCCGCAGGCCGCAGCGCCGCAACCGGGGCAGCCAGCTGTTCTGGACCCATTGCTGAACGGTTTCCTGCAGGGTAGGGAGGCGGCGCAGATCCAGCAGCAGCTGCTGGGCCTGATGGCGGCGCACGGCCCGAAGCACGCCGGTCAGCAGGGAAGGCACCAGGGTAGGTTCGGTGGGTTCAGCCCACCAGAACCGGAGCATATGAAGACGGGAGGTGTAGCGGGATACTAAATGAGAAGCGTCCGGGGGTACCATAAAACGGGTAACAGGTGTGTCGGCAGAAGGTCGGATTTGGAGTAGATACGTAGCCTACCCGCTCCCCCGATCTACCTCCTACCCCCTTTTTGGCCATTTTACCGACGAACCCCTTGCCCGCCCGCTACCAGCCGGGCCGTTCGCTCGACTAAAAACCCGCACCCCTTAAGATCGGCCAGCTGCCTTTGGGGGCTTCTTTCCTTTCTTTTTCAGGTAGGCCTGAGCCTCGTTGTATGCCTCAGACTTACGCTCGGCTTTCTGCTGCACTTCTTTGTAGTAGCGCGTGGCTGCGGCGGCATCGTTCTGCTTGCTGGCAATGCGGCCCAGGTTCAGCAGCGCATAGAGGTAAAAGCCCTGCTTGGTATCGTTGGTGCTTTCCGCGAATACAATGCAGCGCTGGTAATATTCCTTGGCTTTGGTCAGGTCCTTGTACTGGTTCTGCATCAGGCTGCCCAGGAAGTACGTGGCGTAGCGCCCACTGATGCCCTCGTAGCCGGGCATGCCCCGGTTGATTTTATCCAGAATGTCGCGGCTTACCCGCTCACACTCGTTCAGGTCGCCTACCTGGTAGCTCATCAGGGCATAGAAGCGCTGGAAATAGCCATTATCGGGGTAGGTGGTGGCCATAATGCGGGCCAGGGCCAGGGCCTCATCCGGCTTATTTTCCTGGTTCTGCAGAATTTTCATCAGGAAAACCCGCGCCTCCGGGGCGGTATAAAACCCGTTGGCGGCCACGCTGCGCAGCTGCGAGAGGCCCAGCTTCTTATTACCCTTCGGGAAGAACAGCAGCACGGGCCGTAGCAGCGGGTACGTATCTGAAATCCAGGGGGCGTAGTAGTTAATCAGGGCCTGCCCAAACAGAAACTCCGGGCTCAGGCCGTTGGCTTCCTGGCTTTTTTCGAGGTAGTCGAGAGCATTTTTGCTGGCCACGGTGGCTTTGCGCCAGTTGTGGCGCTCAGCATTCAGGCGGGCCGAGAAGCCATAGGCCGCCGACAGAAAAAAGCAGGCTTCGTAGTTTCTTCGGTCGCGCTTGTAAAGCGCCTCCCCGCGGGCAATGGCCGTATCCATGTAGGCCAGAAACACCTTATCGTACTGCTGGGAGGTGATGTTGGAAGGCATAATCTTCCACCACGTCGTCAGGCCCAGCAGGAAGTAGGGCATGGGGTGGTTGGGGTAGCGGCGGCGCAGGCTCCGGAACTGGCGCTCGGCGCGGTCGTGCTTGAAGTTGTAGATGTTCTGCACCGCCCCTTCCAGCTCCGTCTGAATGTCCTTGTCCAGCAGCAGCCACCCGGAAATATCCACGGCGGCGGGAGCTACATCCACGTTCGAAAGGTTGATCTGACGGCCCGGACGGGCCGTATCGGGCTGCTGCGCCCACGCCCCCAGGGAGAGCAGCAACAGGCAGCCAAGCAAGTATAGGCGCATAAAGGACAACTTGGAATCCTAAAGTAGAGGAAAAAGACCGGACCCCGCGTGCCGGGAAGCCCGCTTCCGGCCCCCTCATACGTGGATAAGCAAAAAAAAGAGGCTGAAGCTCCCACAGCCTCAACCTCTTTTTGCGTTTTCCGGGTGCCAAAGGTGCCCGGGAAACGGCCAGCGGCTAAAATTCCCACCCAAAGCCGCTGGATGTCTGCTCAGGAAAGCGCGCTAGCGGCGGCTTTCCGGCTGGTGCTCACGCAGCCAGCTATATGCACTGTACTGGCCCGGAGTAAGCACCCGCGCCAGTGCGGTATCAAATTCGTTATCTACTTCTGCCATCGTGCGCCCCGACAGTAGCCGGGCATCCGTGTCGGCTGCCACCAGGCCGGGCTTCACGGCCAACACTTCCTGCTCCCGCACGTACTGCCGGACGCTTTTCCGAACTGCTTTCTGCTGGGCCTTGCTCAGGTCCAGGGCCTGCGTTAGGTAGCGGGTCAGGCTGCCGGCGCGCTGCTCCACTGAGCCTGGAGTTGCGGCTTCTGCTGGTTGTCCGGCGGCCTTGGCAGCGGGTGCACTGGCCGCTACCAGCAGCAGCAAAGTCAGGGTCCGGAAGTAGGAAGACAGCGCTTTCATGCGAGAGGGGCAACTTGATAGTGCAAGTTGCTACCTCATACGGCGAACTACCACTGCCCGGTTCGCAATTTTTGATGCCATGTTGACCAAATGCATTAATTTCACGTTACCATCCCGCCATTAGGGCACCATTCCCACCGTGAAACTACAATTCGAACCCATCCATCCCACCGTTGACAGCTCCTTCACGCTTCTGCACTACACGGAGGTAGGCAAGGCGGAGCTGCTCTGGCACTACCACCCTGAGTACGAGCTGGTGTATATTCCGAGGGGCCACGGGCGGCGGCACATCGGGCAGCATATTTCCCGCTTCGAGGATGGGGAGCTGGTGCTTATCGGGCCCGATCTGCCTCACCTTACCTTCAGCTACGGGCATCCGGCGGGCACGCCGTTCGAGGAAATTGTGGTGCAGCTGCGCGGCGACTTTCTGGGTTCCGACTTCTGGGATAAGCCCGAAATGGCTGCCATCCGGCAGTTGCTGGCCCGCTCCCATGAAGGGTTGTCGTTTCGGGGTAGTACGCGCACGGCAGTAGGCCCGGTGCTGCGCCAGCTGCTGGAGGCGCCGCCCTTCATGCGCCTGTTGCTGCTGCTGCAGGCCCTGCAGCAGCTGGCCCAGGCCCCCACCACCGACTGCCTGCCCCTGCACGCGGGCACAGGCGGCCAGGGCCTGAACGGTAAGGAGCAGCAGCGCCTGAGCCGGGTGTACCAGTTTGTGGAGCAGAACTACCAGCGCGCCAGCCTCTCGGTGCAGGAAGTAGCCGATGTGGCCCACCTCTCGGTGCCGGCCTTCTGCCGCTACTTCAAGAAGATGACCCGCCACACCCTCACCGATTTCCTGCAGGAATACCGCGTGGGCCAGGCCTGCCGCCTCCTCCTCGACGACGACTTGGCCGTGACGGAGGTGTGCTATTCCTGCGGCTTCAACAACCTCTCCCACTTCAACAAAACCTTCCGCAAGTACACCGGCCAAAGCCCCACCGAGTATCGCCGCCAACGCATGGGTAAGTAGGGAAAGTGATAAGGGGATGAAGTGATGAGGGGGAAAGGACTGGCGGCAGACGCGCCTAAGTCTGCCGCCAGTCCTTTCCCCCTCATCACTTCCCTTTCGGGAACGAGCGGGGGGTAGGAAATGTCTGGCAGATGAATGTCTGCTATTATGAGAGCCTTGAATTTTCGCGGGGCTGGTAAAGGAATCTGGTGGGGGCTGCTATTGCTTATCGGGCTGCTGACAGCGGCCGGGCAGCCGGTTGCAGAACAACCCCTGGTTCTGCGGCCCGCTACTCCTTCTTTCACTTCTCCCCTGTTTACGATTAAGCAGGTGCGCGATGAGCGGCCTGGTCGCCCGGCCGTAGCGTGGCTGCTCCCTACCCCTCCGGCAACGGCCAATGTCGCGCGGCCCGTAGGGCTGCAGGGCGGCACCGAGGCGGCCCTGCGCCAGTTTGTAACCCGCACCTTGCCGGCCCGCCCCGCCCGCTACGGTGTTACCCTGCGGGTGCTCGAGTGCCGCGTGCAGGAAACGGCCGCGGCTGGCGGCCAGGCAGCCGGCCAGATTACGGTGCGCCTGGCTTTCGACTGGGTGAATGCTGAGGGCCGCACCATTACCCTGACGGAGTACCGCGGCGGGGCCCGCTACCTGCGCCCCCTCCCCGACCGGACGGTGGTGGAGCCTACCTTACGCCAAACCCTGCTGGGCGGCCTCAGCTACTTCAATACCTGGCTTACCCGCGCCGCCACCCACGATGTGCGCCTGGCCACGGCCGTACACCCCACCGCCCGCTTCCATATGGCCCAAACGGAGGCCGATACCGTATTTTACGACCCTGCCCGCCCCCTGGTGTGGTCAGATTTTACGGGGCAGCCTCGCTCGCAGGGGCGTTATGCGGCCTCGGTGTTTCCGGGCTTTGCTTACCAAGGCCGGCCGCGGGTGGTGAACGGGGTAGTAGAGCTGGAGCTGATTCTGAAGGTATTTGTGGTGCGCAGCTCGTCGTGGGTGGGGCCGGGCCAGCAAACGGCCGAGCACCTCAACCACGAGCAGCGCCACTTTGATATCGTGCGGCTGGTAGCCGAGCGGTTTCGCCGCAAAGCCACCCCCGACAGCCTCACGGTGGAAGACTACAACAGCATTCTGCAGCTGCAGTACCTGAAATCCTTTACGGAGATGAACCGCCTGCAGGAGCAGTACGACGCCGAAACCCACGGCAGCCCTCTGGCCCAGGAGCGCTGGAACCGCCGCCTGGATGAGGAGCTGCGCCAGTACGGCATCAAGAAGTAAAGCATAGAACTTTCGGCACGAAAAAGCCCGCTTCCATGCCTGGGAGCGGGCTTTTGGCGTTTGCAAGGGGTAGGCGCTTAGCGCTTCACCTTTACGTTGCCGTCGTCGGCGTCGCGCTTTACTTTGGTGCCGTTGGGGTATTCCACTTTCGTGTCGCCGTCCTTGTCCACCTTCACGGTTTTGCCATTGGAGTACACGATTTTCGTTTCGCCGTTAGCTTTCTTGTCGTATTTCACCACTGCAGGGCCGCGCCGCCGGGCGGGCGTGGTTTCTGTGGTAGTGGTGGTAACCGTAGCATT
This sequence comes from Hymenobacter sp. DG01, assembly GCF_006352025.1. NCBI lineage: Bacteria > Pseudomonadati > Bacteroidota > Cytophagia > Cytophagales > Hymenobacteraceae > Hymenobacter > Hymenobacter sp. DG01. The sequence goes on along the minus strand of NZ_CP040936.1, from coordinate 4,025,663 downwards.
GCTGTAAGGCGTGCCGGCGTAGTAGCTGTTACGGTTTTCCTGATAGGTGCGGTACTGGGCCGGATCGGTAATGTAGGTCCGGACTTCCCGGTCGGTGTCGTCGTTTACCTGGCGCAGGGCGGCGTAGCGGCCGGTGGTATCGGTGGTGTAGCGAGTGTTCACCTCGTTGAGGCGGCGGCCACGGGTGTAGTAGGTTTTTTCTACGCGGGTTACTACCACGGTATCCGTCAGGCGCAGGTCCTGGGCAATACGGTCGGCAAGGCGGTCGGCCTCGGTGCGGTAGGCGGCCGTGTCGGTATCAGTGGAGGTGGCGGCCATGGTGGTGGCGTCGTTCACTACCACGGCCGTATCGGCCGAGGGGGTAGTGGCGGCTTCGTTGGCAGCTTTCTTATTCTGATTGCAGGCGGCTACAGCCAGGGCGGAGGCCACTGAAAGCAAGAGCAAGGACTTATTCATGGTGGGGGAGCGAGTTCAGTCAGAGAAATACCCCGGCGGTACCCGGGTATGGTGGCGCTTACGCAGGCCGGCGGCCCGATGTTGCCAGCTTCCTCCGGGTGGGTTAGCAGGCCCGGCGGGGGTAGCAGGCCAATATATTTCTGATAGTGAGCAAAAAACAGAAGCCCAGGCAACGGTTCCGGCCGGGTCTTCATCTACCCCACTGATTCTCCTTTTCACTCACCTTTTCCTTACCGGCCATGAAAACCGCTACCTTCTTCCGCACCCTGGCTACAGCTGCCCTCCTGGGCGTCTCGGCCCTGACTGCTGCCGCTCAGCAAACCCGCACGGTCAGCTCGTTTCAGGCCATTAAAGCCAGCGGCGCCATCAATCTGTTTCTCAAGCAGGGCCCCACCACCGAGGTGAAGGTAGATGCCCCGGCCAGTGTACTGGAGCGCATCAAGACAGAAGTGCAGGGCAATACCCTGACCATCTACCGCGAGAAAGGCTCCATGCTGTCCTGGGGCACTGAGAAAGTGAACGTGTACATCACCTGCCCTACCCTCACGGGCCTGGAGGTAAGCGGGGCTTCGGATGTGAAAAGCGACACGCCCTTCACGGCTGACAACTTCACCATTCGGGCCAGTGGCGCTTCCGACGTGACGATGGCCCTGAACGCCAAAGCCCTGACCGCCCACGCTTCCGGGGCCTCCGACCTGCGCCTGACCGGCCGCGTAGAGCGCCAGCAGGTGCACCTCAGCGGCAGCAGCGACTACCAAGCCTACAACCTGCAAAGCCGCACCGCCACCGTAGAAGCCAGCGGCGCCTCCGATGCCTACGTGGCCGTGAGCGAGGAATTGTTGTCGCGCACCAGCGGCTCCAGCGACATCCATTATAAGGGCAAGCCCCGGGTGAAGAAGTAATAGTATATAACCGGATTAAGGCAAACGGCGGCAGCTCCTGGGAGCTGCCGCCGTTTTTATAATGCACAAAAGATAAAGCGTTTCAATACCTCACCTATATAAGAGGTTAGCTTAGCGCAGCGGAGTAGCGGCCGTACCCTGGCGCACGAAGAGCATGGCATCGTAGGTGGCCCCGAGCTGGGTGTCGGCGTAGTAGTCCTCGCCGCCCAGGGTTTGGCCCACTAAGCGGTGCGGGCGCTTCAGGTCCTGGGCTCCCAATTGGTGAGTATCAAAGAAGTAGAGCGGGCTGCTCACCTGGCTCATGGCCGCTTCCCAGGAACCGGCTTTAGGCGCCGAGAGGGGGTAGGACGCCATGATGCTGGCCGGAGAAATGAACACATCCTTGGTAGCGGCGAAAGTGCCCGCGCCGGTGGCCGTAGCCAGCACGAAATACTGACCTGGGAACATGCGCTCAATGTAGTCGCCGGTGCCGCCGCCGTTGCTGCGGTCATCGGTTGCGGCTACCGTGCGGCCCACGTGGGCATCGTGGGCCCAGATGATGACCTTGTGGTTGCCGCTGGCAATAAACTTGGTCATTTCAGCAAAGGCGCTGTCGCGGGAGGAGTTGCGCTTGAATTTCTCGTACTGGTAGAAGACATCGAAGCCCAGGTGAGCGTTTTTGGCGGCGCCGGCCAGCACTTCCCGTTGCTTGCGGGGCAGCTTAGTGGTAGGCAGGAGCTGCACCAGCTTTTCGGCGGCCAGGTAGCCCGCGTAGCCCGTGCTAAGCCACTCGGCGCGGTTGCGCTTGAACGTCTTGTCGCTCATTTTATAGTAGTAGTTATCGTTGTAGGCAGCGCTTTTCAGTAGCTGGGCCACGGCGGCCTGCACCTCTGGGTTCTTGGCTTTGGCTAGGCCCTGCTGCAGCAGCTGAGCATCGGCGGTGGCGAACATGATGTCGATGCCGGTTAGCTCCACCTGGCGGCGCTGGGCGCGGTTGCGGGCCTGCATCCAGGTGAGCAGCTCGGCCATTTCCTGGTTTTGCCACATACTAATCAGGTGCTTCTGCATTAGGGGCTTGAGGTCGGTAGTGGTGCGCTGCTGCAGGGCCTGGTTGAGCAGGTAGGTGTCGCCGTAGGTGTTTTCCAGCCCCAGGCGGTCGAAGCCGTACTCCTCCATCAGGATGCGGGTCAGCCAGAACCGTAGCTTATAGAACTCGGCCGTGCCGTGGGTGCTTTCGCCCATAGCCACCACCTTCTTGCCGGCCATTTGCTTTACCAGGGGCTGCACGGCGGTTCGGAAGGCCTCAAAGCTCTGCATGCTCACAGGGTTGATCAGGCGAGGATCGAGGGTAATGCGGGCTGTGTCGGTGGGGGTGGCAGCGGGGCTGCTGGGCTGGGCCTGAGCCGTGAGGGTAGCAGTAGTAAACAGGGCCGAGGCGAGCAGGGAGCGGAAGAAGGTTTTCATGGGAAAGAGGGGTAGGAAGTGTCAGAGGAAAGCCAGCCGTTCAGCGACTGGCAACGACACAAAGGAATAGCCCTCAGAAGCCGGAATGAAGCTTTATTAGACCAACCCGGCCCGGCATCCGACCAAACTGGAGGCCCCGTTTTTTGGTCGAAAAAACACCCTGCTTAGTCGAAATAGCCGCTGGCCAAAGCACCAGTCCGCCGGGAAATCTGCCAACTTGCCCCCATGCAACACAACGCCCCCGACCGGCCCAGCCACTTCCCCCTCATCTTCGAAATCCTGGTCTGGGGCCTGTACGTGGGCATGTACAAGTATGCCGTGTACATGGAAAGCGTGGCCGTGCGCCCCGCTGGCGGGGCCAACTTTCCCTACCCCCAGCTTGTTCTGTTTGCCCTGGCGGCTACCCTCTACATCATTCCGTACTACCGCTGGCTGGTGCCGACGCTGCTGCGCCGCCGGCGCTATGCGCTGCTAGGGGTGGCATCGGTGCTGTACTTGTGGTGGGGCATCAAGGTAAACGTGGCCGCCGCGCACTGGCTGTTTCAGGGGGTAGCCCACCCGCCGTTGCTGCGCGAGTTTTACCAGCAGGGTTTTGCGGAGGCGGCCGCCCAGGTGCTGGCTCTGCGCAACACTTACATCAGTCTGCTGTTCACCGATTTGCTGGCTTTTAGCTGCGTGGCGTTTGTGCGCTATGCCTTTGAGAATGAGTACCGGCGGCGCCACCTGGAGAAGGACCATTTGGCCCTGCAGCTGGAGCAGCTCAAAAGCCAGTTGCAGCCCCACTTTCTGTTCAACACGCTCAACAGCATTTACGGCCTGAGCCTGGCGGGCTCGCCGGAAACGCCACGCTTTATCCTGCTGCTCTCGGAGCTGATGCGCTATGTGCTCTACGACAGCGGCAAGGAATACATTGGTCTGCCTGAGGAGGTAGCGTTCCTGGAAATCTACTTCGAGATGGAACAGCGCAAATACCCCGGCGCCCAGATTCAGCTCAGCACCCAGGGCCCAACGGCCGGGGTGCAGGTGCCCCCGCTGCTGCTGCTGCCCCTGGTAGAAAACAGCTTCAAGCACGGTCGCCACCACTTCTCGGACAAGGCCAGCGTGCAGGCTACGCTCACTACCTCGCCGGGTCGCCTGCACTTCGTCATTGAAAACGACCTGCTGCCCGAAGCGCCCGCCCCGGCTACCAAACGCAGCGGCGGCATCGGCCTGGTCAACATCCGCCAGCGCCTGCAGCTCTATTACCCCGGCGCCCACGAGCTACACCTCACGGAACACAACGGCCGCTACCGCGCCGAGCTCACGCTTACCCTGTAATACTTCCCGCTACCTATCTTCCTACCCTTATTTCTTTCGCTGATGACGACTACCCCTGCTCCGGTCCGGTGCCTGATTGTGGACGATGAGCCGCTGGCCCACCAGGTACTCACACAGTTTATCGGCCAGACGCCCGGCCTCACGCTCACCGGCAAGTGCCGCAACGCCATGGAAGCCTACGAGCACCTGGCCCAGCAGCCCGTGGACTTGCTGTTTCTGGATATCGAAATGCCCCTGATGACGGGCCTCGACTTTCTGCGCAATCTGCGCCAGCCGCCCAAAACCGTCCTCACCACCGCCTACCGCGAATACGCCTACGAAGGCTACGAGTTGGACGTGCTCGACTACCTGCTCAAGCCGTTTTCCTACGAGCGGTTCATGAAGGCCATCAGCCGCCTGCCGGCCCTGCAGCCCGCCCCGCCCGCCGAGGAAACTGCCGAAAAGTACTTGCTGGTGAAGGAGCGCCAGGGTCTGCTGAAAGTACCGCACCGCGACATTATCTACGTGGAAGGCTGCAAGGACTACGTGAAGCTGATGACGGCCACCAAAACCTACCTGCTCCACCAAACCATGAAGGAAATGGTGGAAATACTAGGCCCCAGCTACCTGCGCGTGCACCGCTCCTTCATCGTGGCCGCCGCCCACATCAAACTCCTCCAGCCCGACACGGTGCAGCTCCTCGACGCTACCCTTATTCCCATCGGCAACTCCTACAAAGCCGACCTGCTGGCCTTCTTCAAGAAGTAGTCAAATTACAAGAGAGCGAACATACCTGTTTCCGCCGCCGGGCGGCCGGTGAATTATGCTGTAGCTCAGTCCCTACCCTCGTCAGCTCAACATAACCCTACCCCACCAGGCGGCCGTAGCTCCCCGGAGTTGCGGCCGTTTTGGTGCCTGAAGGTTCAGGGCCGGTTGTAGCTTTGGCCCGAACTAGGGGGTAGCAGCAGTACATGACACAAGTAGTAGAGGAAGAGGTTACGCCCCGGCAGGCGCGGTGGGCCATTGCGCTGTTTTTCTTTGTCTCGGGGTTTGGGTTTTCCACCTGGGCTTCGCGCATTCCCACCATTCAGCAGCAGCTACACCTAAGCGAGGCCGAGCTGGGCGGGGTGCTATTTGCTCTGCCAGCTGGCCTTATGCTCACCTTGCCCGTAACCGGCTGGCTATTGCAGCGCTTCAGCAGCCGACAGGTGATGCTGGTGGGTGCCATCCTTTATAACCTGGCGCTGGCGCTGCTGGGACTGGTGGAGCACACCTGGCAGCTGGTGGGGCTACTGTTCTGCTTCGGCTCCTCGCGCAACCTGCTCAACATCTCCATGAATGCCCAATCGGTGGGGGTGCAGGCCCGCTACCAGCAGTCTATCATTGCCAGCTTTCACGGGGTGTGGAGCGTGGCCGGCTTCGCGGCAGCGGCCGTGGGTACTTTGCTGATTAGGCAGCGCGTGCCTACCTCCACCCACTTCGCGGCAGTAGCGGTGGTGCTTACTGGGGTGGCGCTCTACAACTACCGCCACAGCCTGGTGCTGCCGCCCGCGCCCGAAGCCAAACGCAGCGGTTTTAGCTGGCCCGATAAGGCCCTGCTGAAGTTCGGCCTGATTGCTTTTGCCTCCATGGCCTGCGAGGGCACCATGTACGATTGGAGCGCTATCTACTTTCAAAAAGCCGTATTGGTGCCCAAGGAAACCGCCGCCCTGGGCTTCACGGTGTACATGGTTGCCATGACGGTCGGGCGCTTCAGCGGCGACCCGCTGGCCAACCGCTTCGGCGTGAAGCCCATTCTGCACTACAGCGGGGTGCTGCTGCTGGCGGGCCTGCTGCTGGCCGCTCTGTTTCCGGTGCCATTGCTGGCGGGACTGGGGTTCGTGCTCGTGGGGCTGGGCGTGTCGTGCGTTATCCCGATGGTGTTTGGTATGGCCGGGCGCACGGCAGCACTCAGTTCGGGCTCAGCCATTGCAGCCGTTTCCACGGTGGGCTACTTCGGGTTTCTGCTGGTGCCGCCGGTGGTGGGCTTTATTGCCGAGGCGGCCAGCCTGCGGTGGTCGTTTGGGCTGATGGCGTTGCTGGGTGGGGTAGTGGTGCTGCTGGTGCGGCGGCTACCAGAGTAGCCCCGGCTGTCATTCGGGGAGCCTTAGAAGGCTCATTTCCACAGCTTTTCTGCGTACCTTAGAGGTTCAGAGGCCGTGCCCGGGTGGGAGTTGCGGGCAGCTGAGCTCCGTTGATGAAGTATATTCTTGTGCTGCTGGCCTGCTGCCTGCCCCTGCTGGTGCGCGCGGCCACGCCCCTGCAGCCCCTGCAGATTGCCGAGCAGTTCCTGGCCCGATCCGGCTGGCCCGATATGCGGCACTACCTCAGCGGCGAAGCCGCCGGCCAGGCCCGCCGCCAAAGCCTGGGCCAGCAGATTCCGGCCGCCGTACAGCGCCGCTGTGAGCTGCTGCAACAGGGCGCCGCTACGGCCGTGGTAAGCGTGGAGCTGCGCGACTCTGTGAGCCGCAGCGACATTTACCTGCACTTCCGCCGCGACTCCGCTGCCGCTACCCCCTGGACGCTGGCCGCCGTGCGCAGCCTGGCCATGACCCAGCTGGGCCCGCCCATGCTGAAGATTCTGGCCGACATGCCCCCCGGCGAAGTAACCCAGTACAACCAGAAGCACCCCGATGCCCCCCACGCCTTCATGCTGGGAAACATCCGCCTCTGGATTGGCCCCGATGCCGACATCATCGAACACTTCCGCCGCCATCAACCCGAGTTTGAGCAGGCCGCGCGCCTTATCCAGAACCGCCGGTTTTTCGCTTCCCCCCTCGACTCTACGCTTTCCGGCGAGCAGGCCGCCAACGCCGACGCGGAGCTGCTGGCCCTGCTGCGGCCGCTCTACATCAGTCGGGTTACCCAGCGCACCCTGGGCTCGGTGGCCGGCCTGGAGTTCATTATCGGGGGCGTTACGGATAACACGGTGGGCCTGCTTTATCAACCCAATGCGGCCCAGGTACCCCGCATGAGCCCCGAGCGCATTATTATGGTGAAGCCGCTGGGCAAGGGCTGGTACCTGTATAAAACCACCTAGCCACGTCAGCAGCCCACTTTTGGGCTGTTGCCCTCTTCAAAAGAACGTGACGGGCCCGCTCCATTTCGGGCGCCCGTAACGGAAGCTTGGCGTTAGTGCCTAGCTTTGCACCCCCTTCGCCGCCCCTACCCCGCCTACATGCCCCAACGCCACTTCCTGCTTTACAAACCCTACGGCTACCTTAGCCAGTTTACCAGCGAGTTTGAGCGGGAGCAGCGGAAGAAACGATTTCTGGGCGAGCTGTACGATTTTCCGGCTGGCACCATGGCCATTGGCCGCCTCGATGAGCACAGCGAAGGGCTGCTTCTGCTCACCACCGACGGGCAGACCAGCGCCCAGGTGCGCGGCAAGGACATCGAGAAGGAGTACTACGCCCAGGTAGATGGCCTGATTACCGACGAAGCCGTGGCTCAACTGCAGGCCGGCGTAGAGATTGGCCTGCGCGACGTGCGCTACCACACCCTGCCCTGCCAGGTGCGCCGCCTGCCCGAAACGCCCGCCCTACCCCCACGCGGCCGCCGCATCCGCTCCGACCGCCACGGGCCCACCAGCTGGGTCTCCATCACGGTAACGGAGGGGAAATTCCGGCAGGTGCGTAAAATGACGGCGGCGGCTGGTTTTCCTACTCTGCGCCTGGTGCGCGTTCGGATTGGCGGAATTACGCTGGGCGACCTGCAGCCCGGCGAGGCGCGGGAGGTATCAGAGCTGGTAGTGCCCACCGGCTCGGCTCCCGGCTAACCTGGGCCGGGCCTGGGGCCGCCAACGCCGCAGGCTCATTGCCGGAATCCGGTCAACAAATTGATTTATAGACTTTTATTATTATTAGCAAGATCTATAAACCAACTATATTCCAGACTGCCTATATATTTTGCGGCGACATGAAATTTATTATCCGCGCCGCTAGTTATTATATGCTACCCTACTGCGTCACCAGCGGCTTCGCTGGTGCGTATCTCTCCTGAAAAAGCATCCCCGCTCACCAGAATATTTCATCCTAACGACGACAGGCCATGGGCAGATCACAAGCCACTTTTGGAAAGAAAGAAAATGAAAAGAAGCGCCTGAAAAAGCGCATGGACAAAGCTGAGCGCAAAGAAGAGCGCCAGGCCAATGCCAAAAACGGCGGCAACCTCGATGAGATGCTGGCCTATGTAGATGAGGATGGCAACATCACCTCTACCCCGCCCGATCCCACCCGGAAGCGGAAAGAAATTAAAGTAGAAGACATTACCCTGGGCGCCCGCAAGCAGGAAGAAGAGGACCCCGCCGACCTGATCCGACAGGGTACGGTATCCTTTTTCAACGACTCCAAGGGCTACGGCTTCATTAAGGATCAGAAATCGGGGGAAAGCATCTTCGTGCATGCCAACGGCCTGATCAACCAGATCAAGGAAAACGATAAGGTGACCTTTGAGACGGAAATGGGTCAGAAGGGCCTGAACGCCGTGCGCGTGCGCCTGGCCGCGTAACTGCCTTTCCTATGCTCCTATAGGTACTTTTTTCGCACCTGCCCGACGGGCAGAGGTAGAACGCCCAGCGGCGGCAGCTCTTTCCCGGAGCTGCTGACGCTGGGCGTTGCTATGGGCGGGGTGTCGGCCGGGTTACAGCAGCAGCACATCAATGCGGTGGGCGTGCACCATCTGCAGCGTTTCCGACCAGGCGAAGAGAGTAAAGAAGCCATCCTGCGAGGCCACCAGGGCCAGGGCGTCGTGCTGGTCGTGCACGAACTGGGCCGCGGCCAGGTGCCGGGTGCCGCCGTTCTGGGCGGGGTGCAGGTAGCGGGCCACACTGTCGATAACCGGCTCCGTGAGCACCATCTTATCAACGGGGACGCTGGACTCCGCCCGGGCCACTTTGGCCCCGAAGGCCAGCAGGTGGTAGTCGCGGGTAATGACGGTGGCCCCATCAACGGCCGTAAAACCGCCCACAATGGCAATGCTCCGCTGTATTTCTTCCAGCCACTTGCGCTTGGACAGCTCTTGCTGCACCTGGGCAATACCGGTGTAGGCCGGGTGTACGGGATAGGTCATGGGCTGCACAATAGACTCCTGCCAGGCCGTAGAGCCGGGCGGCACCACCAGCACCAGGCCACCACGGCCGTGGGCGCGCATGGCCGCCGCCAGCTCTACCAGCACGTTGTCGGTTTCGCCGGTGCCGGTGGGCAGCCCCTGGCCCGGCAGAAACAGCTGCAGGGCCGGGCAGTCGTCCACGGCCGCGTTTTCGGCATCTACCAGTTGCAGCTGGTCGCCGCGCAGAATGGCTACGTTCACAAACTTCCCGAAGCCGTCGGCGCGGCGGTGCTTCACCACCAGCAAGCCCGGCTCCACTACCTCCAGCACAAAGCACAAGGGCGGAATTTCGCTGGCCGTGCCCCACACGTACAGGCCCTCATCGTCGTACCACACGCCCAGATGAATGCTGGGCTGCTCCACGGCCGGAGCCAGCTTCAGCAGGTTGTAGGGCGTCAGGCGGCGCTTCCCGAACACCACGGGCTGCCCGGCCTGCTCGGGGCGCAGCAGGGTCAGCGAAATCCGGGGCGGGTGGCCTTCCTCACGGCGCAGACTGGCCCAGAACGCGGCATCAATCATGGCTTCCACCCATTGCACGGGCGGGGGCGCGGCCAGCTCCGGCAGGGCCTGCTCCATAGCCATGGCGTGGTGGCGAGCAAAGTGGGTTTCAATCATGGGGGCTACCATGCGGGCTGCCAGGTAGGTGGGTTCGGAAAGCATAAGGAAAGCGTGCGAGGCTGTAAGAGGATGGGGTTGCCGCCGTAGCTGCCCCCGGGCAGCACAACAGGCCGGGCGCCCCGCCGGTTTGCCGCGCGCCCGGCAAAGCGGCGGGGCAAGCTCCGTATTTGCTACCAGCGGGGTTCCGTATAAACGCGGAATTCCGCCGCAAAGGCTGAACTCCGGATGGCCCCGCCCCCACGCGGCGCGTAGGAATAGGGCAGCCGCTTCGGGCGGCTATTGCTCTGCATCTTACTCTACCCCCCGCTATGAAACAACTACTTACCGCAGCTCTTGCTAGCCTGCTGCTGCTGGGCGGCTGCAGCAACGACGACGATGACCAAGCCCTGGGTCCTACCCTAACTAACCTTAACCTTGCCCTGACTCCGGTGGCCACCTCTACGGTGCAGTGGACCGGGGTAGCGGTTACCCAGCAGGGGCGGGTGTTTGCCAACTTTCCGCGCATGGAAACCGATACCATTCCTTACTCGGTGGCAGAGGTGAGCGGTACCCAAGCCACACCCTTCCCCGACGCCGAGTGGAACACCTGGGACCGGAGCCTGCCGCCCCAAAACCGCTTTGTGTGCGTGCAGAGCGTGTACGTGGATGCCAACAACTTCCTGTGGGTGCTGGATGCGGCCTCGCCCAAAATGCGCGGGGTAGTTCCCGGCGGGGCCAAGCTGCTCAAGTTCGACCCTACCACCCGCCAGCTGGTGCAGCGATTCGATTTCGATGAAAGCATTGCCTACCCTACCAGCTACCTCAACGATGTGCGCGTGGATACCCAGAATAACGTCGCCTACCTCACCGACTCGGGCTCCGGGGCGCTGATTGTGGTGAACCTGGCTACCAAAAAAACCCGCCGCCTCCTGGAAAATAACCCCTCCACCAAATCGGAAAACCTGGTGCTGACGGTGGAGGGCCGGGTATGGCGCAACGCCAGCGGCGAGCTGCCCTCCCTTGATTCTGATGGCCTGGCTCTCTCGCCTGACCGCGCCTACCTCTACTACCACGCCCTGACTGCCCGGCCGCTCTATCGCATTGCCACCCAGTACCTCCGCGACGAAAACCTGCCACCCACGCAGCTGCCCCAGCGCATTGAGCTGGTAGGCAATACCAACCCGCCCGACGGCATGATCTTCGACCCGGCCGGCAACCTCTACCTGACCGATATTCAGAACAACGCCGTCACGCGCGTTACCCCCTCCGGCGAGCTGCAGTTGGTAGCCCAGGCGGCCCAGCTGAAATGGCCCGACAGCTTTTCGGTGGGCCCCGATAACTCACTCTACGTTACCACTTCCCAGCTCCACATTCCGCGCAAGGAGCGCACCGAGCCTTACCAGATCCTGAAAATGACGCTCCCGCAGCCGTAGCCTGGCCTACCCCTCCCGCATACGGCAACCCCTTGGCTGAAGCTCTACGGCAGCGTTCCGGCCAGGAGGTTTGCGGCTTTTGGCTCAGGTGGCAGAACGGGTAACATTATAATAAACAGCCTATAATGGCGCTTACACCTGTTTCCATCTATATATTGCCTCCGGGATAATGCGTGCGCCGGTACCCGGGCGTGCCAAAGGCCGCATTGCCTCAGGTCCCGGTGGAGTCCAGAAACCACCTTAAAAACGGGGCGTTACCGAAAAGCCTTACGAGTAGGGACCTTTTTACTTTATCAGTACATGAATTACTTTTTACACGTACTACGAAACTACGCCTTATTTCAGGGCCGTGCCCGGCGCAAGGAGTACTGGATGTTTGTTTTGTTTAACATTATCTGCGCCACCGTCATTCTGATGGTGGATGGTGCGATAATGGCTACCGGACTCCTGACCGTTAGCCCCTTCTACATCCTCTACACCCTGGCTATTATCGTACCCAGCCTGTCGGTATTGGTAAGGCGCCTTCACGACCAGAACAAAACCGGGTGGTGGGCTCTGATTAGCTTCGTGCCGGTGGTAGGCGGCATCTGGCTGCTGGTGCTGCTGTGCACCGAAGGCACCCGCGGCGACAACCACTACGGCCCCGACCCCAAGGCGGAGCCGGTGCTGGCTTACTAATCGTCGAGTTTTCTTGCAGAAGAAGGGCAGCCGGGCTTGGCTGCCCTTTTTTGTGCCCACAGCCTACCTCCCGGTCTGGTTCTGGCGCCGGGCGTGCCGCCCCCGCCACAGCCGCAGGGCTAGCCGCAGCACCACCAGCCCGAACACGGCCATCAGCAACAGCCCCGCCCCCAGTACCCCGTTCAGGGGGATGGCCGCCGGAGCCAGCCCCAGCTGCTGCCCCAGCCCCACGGCCACGCGCAGAATGCGGAAGGAGGTGAACTGCATATAAGCCAAAAAGGCCACGCACAACCCGAAAGCCGCCCGCACTACCCCCCGCTGCCGCACGAACATGGCGGCCAGCACCATCAGGATGCCGTAGAGCCCGGCTCCCACCAGCACGCCGCCCAGGCCGCCCACCAGCAAGAACACGTACTTCTCTTCCTGCTCGCCGGCATGGACCAGCAGCGGCAGGAAAAGTCCGCCCCCGAGCAGCGTACCGCGCATCAGCTTCTTCATTAGCGAAAGATAAAACCGCCCGGCGGCCGCATCCAAGCTGCGCCGGGCATTTCCGGTCCGCTTCCCTACCCCCCTCCAGCTCCGTAAACCCTGCGCACTGCCACCTCAGCCAGCCACCATTCCTCTAGCGCTTCAGGCTGACTGGGGCGAAACACCTGAAGCCAGAGTCTAAAAACAGATTGTGGGCACTTGCTGGTCATTTGTGACTTTTTTGGCCTTACTACCCGCGAGCAGGCTCCGAGGCCACGCGCCGAAACCTAGATATGCAACCTGAACAGCAATAGTTCTTATCAGCCATTCATCTAGCCAGTTAAGAGGCGAAATAATCTTCTGGCTTCCGGGAAAAATTCTTTTATTTGCTTCTATACACCCGCATACTTTTCGGTTGGCGCGGCCTGCACTTTCCCCAGAAGTCAGCTGCCTCAGCCGGCAGCGGTGGTACCTGTTTGGCCCGTCGGTGCCTCGCTTTCACAGCGGGCGGGCGGCCTGGCGAGTTTTCACTCCCGCTCATTCAGGCAAGGCAGGGCTGGCTTACTCCCCAGGTAGGCCCGAGCCCCCGCCTGCCGGCTCCGCCCAGAAACCGGCGAGGCCCCGTTTGCTGCTGCTTTTCTACCAATTCCCGCGTTTATGCTTCAACTTTTACTTGCCTTATCTACTGCCCTTATCCCTGCCCTGCCTTCCGGCGGTAGCTTGCCTGCCCCGGTAAACGCTCCTGTGGCCCGCCCGGTGGCTACGCTGGTGACGGGCCGCGTAACCAACGATGCCGGCCAGCCCCTGCCCGGCGTGGTAGTAGGCGTGCAGGGCTCTTCCCTGGCCACCAGCACCAACTCCTCCGGCGAGTTTCTGCTGCAGCTCACCACCGATAAATCTGTGCTGCTTTTCCGCTACCACGGCTACCGCGACCAAAACCTGGAGGTGGTGGCCGGCGAGCCGCTGGTAGTGAAGATGTACCCCGTCACCAGCTCCCTCTCTACCGCTACCTCCTCCGGCCAGCCGGAAGTGCTGAACCACTCTGAGGAGTTGCCCTCCTTTCCCGGCGGCGACGCGGCCTACAGCGCCTTCATTAAGCAGAACGCGGTGTTTCCGAAAGAGGCCCTGGCCCGGCGTATATCGGGTACGGTGTACGTCAGCTTCGTGGTAGATGAGCAGGGCCGCATTACGGATGCCCGCGTGATTAAGGGTTGCGGCGGCGGCCTCGATGAGGAAGCCCTGCGCCTCGTCCGGATTATGCCCTGGTGGACGCCGGGCAAGGAGGGCGGCAAACCCGTGCGCGTGGCCCGCACCATTCCGGTGCCCTTCCTCTACAAGCAATAAGCCCACCCATCCGTAAGAGCAGGCCACAGCTTACTTCGTAGCCTACCCCCTTACTACCCGTATAACCAGCTGAAGCTTCTGTAGATAAGAGCTTCAGCTGGTTATACTTTGCGCTGCTGCAAGCGCCAGGGCACAGCTTATCTAGTCTCTGGACAACAGCTCCAGCGCTTTTTCCAAGGCAACATCTCTGCTTTCCTCTGACTGGGAAATGTGCTGAGCCGGCACGAAATTCTCGCGGGGCGTGCCGTTTATATGATAGATGCGCTCGAAGGGAATAGCAAACCCAATACCTGAGTTTGGCAGTCTATAAGAAGCAATACCACCGTTGAGGCGGGCCATTTCGGTGCCCAGGATGGTGGCCCGCTGCATGGCGTCAAACCCAATGGTAATGCCCTCGCCCATGCTGCTGGTCCAGCGGCCCACCAGCACCACCAGCGGCCGGGTATAGGGCCGCGGGCGCGGCGACACCAGCTCCACCCAGCTGCGCTTAATACCGTAGCGCTGCTCTTCGGCCGTTAGCTCGTGGCGTTGGTAGGGTTGCTCCCGGGTAATGAACCGGCTCAGGATAGCACGCCCCACCGTGGTGTTGCCACCGTTGGGCGTTTCGCGCAAATCCAGAATCAGGCCGGAGGTAGCCGACAAGGCATCGAGGGTGCTGTCGAAGGCTGCTATCAGGTTGTTATTGCCCAGGCTGTTGTTAACCCGGATATAGCCGATGGTGCCCAGCTGCCGGCTTTCCAGCAGGCGCGGGTAGCCGATGTTCTCGAGCTGCGCCGTTGGCTTATCGGGGTAGAAGGTTAGCGTGCGGCCCTGGCTGCGCACCGTTAGTTTGCGCGGGTTGTTGTGGGTGCCGGCCAGGGCTAGGTTGAGGGCTACCTCCCGGGCGGCCTCGTCGGGGGCCCTCAGGGTTCGGGGCAATAGCGGGGGTAGGGCCTGGGCCAGCGGCACATCATTTACGGCTACAATTTCCATTCCCGGCCGCATCCCTGCGCGCTCAGCCCCGAAACCAGCCCGCACGGCCACCACCACCGGCTTGCCCTGGCGGAACTGCGCCCACACATCGGAGCCGGAAGGAAGCAGCCGGCGCGAATCGGGGAGGTTGGTGGAGAGGGAAGCGTGGTTATCGTAGAGCTCGTGCAGGGCATTCTCCAGCAGGCGGGTAAAGGCGGCCTTGGTAGTGATACCCGGCAGCTGGGCTGCGTAAAGGGTGCGTACGGTGGCCCAATCGGTCTGCTTCTTATCAAAGTAGCAGTAGTTCTCGCTGATGGTTGTCCAGAAATACGCGAAATCCTGCTGGTACTGAGCCGGGGTTAGCGGGGCTTGGGCGCGGAGGGTAGCGGGCAGGAGCAGCAGGAGCCCGATATAGGCGGCGCGGCGGCTGGTAGCGTGTAGCACAGGATCAGGCGAAGTATAGAGGTATGGAGGGGTAGCTAGTTACAAAAAGCCGGGCACGCGGCCCTGCAGGCCCTACCGCCGCAGGCACAAGAGGCCGCGAATACCAGCGTGCTCGGGCAAGGGCTGGGCTGGCTATGTTCTTAGCTTCTGACTGAGGCACTCATCACGTCGGCTTTTGCGAGCTAAAGAGTTCGGATACTGTCGTGTAGCTTTAGCCGCAGGTATTCTGACTCGGTGTATGCGCTTTACTACTCTTTTCTTGCTGGCGGTGCTGCTGACCGCCACGGGCCGGGCCCAGACCAGGCCCGCCGACTTGCTGCTGATTGGCACCTTCCACTTCGACAACCCCGGCTTCGATGTAGCCAAGATCAATACCCTGGATGTGCAGGCCCCCAAAGTGCAGGCCGAGCTGGAAACCATGGCTTCCCGCATAGCTGCCTTCCAGCCGGATAAAGTTTTTGTAGAATGGGAAGCCAGTGACCAAAAGAGCCTCGACGACCTCTACGCGGCCTACCTGGGCCCCGACTACGCCGGGTACGTGCAAACCAGGTTCTCTCAGCGGGCCTACGGCTTCTACACCCGCAATGAAATCGTGCAGCTGGCGTTTCGGGCAGCCAAGAAGGCTAAGCTCACCAAAGTGTACGCCATGGATTACCGGAAAACCCAGTTCCCCTACGACAGCGTGATGCAGGCCATGAAAAGCGCCCACCAGGAGGATCTGCTGCAAGGAGTACTGGCCTACGTGAAATCCTACGAGGAAAACATGAACAAGAAGCTGGCCTCCAACTCCCTCACCCAGCTTCTGCTCGACGAGAACACCAAGACCAACCTCGACTTCAATAAGGGCTTCTACCTTGATAAAGTCAACCGGGCAGGCACCACTACCAATTTCAGCGGCCCCTTCCTGGTTTCGGAGTGGTACCGCCGCAACCTCTATATGTACTCTATCATCCAGAAAACCGTAGCCCCCACCGATGATAAAGTGGTCGTGCTGGTGGGCTCCGGCCACGCCGCCATGATGCGCGAGTTCCTCAGCTTCGACAGCAACTTCCGCCTAAGGGAGTTGAAGGACGTGCTGAAAAAGTAAGCCCGGGCGGCTCCGCCCTGAAGCTGTAGCCCGGGGTTCAGCCTTCCGGCGGGGGTAGGGAAACGGCTTGTGCTACCCCGGTAACGGACAATTTGCGTAGCCGGCAGCTGGCACATTTCGTGAGCCCGTCCGTAGTAACTGTTCCATCCATTCATCCCTATCTTACTTTATATGACCGAGCAAGAGCCCGATTCAGAACAGGAAATGTCGCCCTCCGGGGCGCCGGTGTACCGCTACGAGGGCGTAGAGCCCGCCGAGTTCAGCCTGGCCTCCGGCGACGACGAGACTATTGAGGCTATATCCAACCACATTGAGCGCCACATTGGCCCGGTGAGCGGGGTGTTCCATGAGCTAATTTCCGATAAGGTGCACATTGATGTGCACTTCGTGGAGCCCAGCGCCGATTTTCCGTTCAAGGTTCTGGTAACCTCCGGCATGAGCGACCTACCCATGGCTGCCCCCGAGGGTGCCGAGGAGTGGCGCTACGCTGAGCTGTGCATCTTGCTGCCCAGCACCTGGGAGTTCCCCGACATGGGCCCCGATGCCGAATATGAGGATGAGGACGCCATGGAAGATAAGTACTGGCCTATCCGGTGGCTGAAGTACCTGGCCCGCTTCCCCCACGAGTACCGCACCTGGCTGGGCTCCGGCCACACCATCCCGAACGGGGAAGCCGCCGAGCCCTTCGCCTCCAACACCAGGCTGGGCTGTATGCTGCTACTGCCCTCCCTGAGCCTGCCCGAAGAATTCACGACGCTGAAAATCAGCGAGGAGAAAACCATCTACTTCTACTCGCTCTACGCCATTTATCAGGAAGAAATGGACCTGAAGATGCGCGAAGGGGTACAGGCCCTCATTGAGAAGTTCGAGGAGCACGGCATCACCGACGTGATGGACCTAAACCGCCCCAACGTAGCCAAAAAGAAGGGTTTCCTGGGGTTGTGGTAGCCGCCACGGACAGTAACTCACCTGATTTTCACCGCTTCACAAACCCTTAGGCGGAGCTGGCTAAAGTTTTCTACTGAACTCATGCCACAAGTCGGTAGAAGAGCCGTAGGCTGACCGAAAATCAACGGGACCCTAACAACAAAGCGGCTGGTGCTCTGGTAGCGCCAGCCGCTTTGTTGTTGCGGGCCCGGCCGCGGCGGGTGAAATGTGACAGCACGGCACATTTGCACACTTTCCCTGCCGCCTAGCCAGCCCTTGTGGCGGGCTCGTGGCCTGTAACAACGACCCCGGTAGCTGGTTTACCGTTGAGCAATACTGCTCTGTTTCCGTTTTCGTGCTGATGAGAAAATTCACCTGGTCTCTGGGCCTGTTGCTACTGCCCGGCCTGGGCGTGGCCCAAACCCGCGCCGCCAAACCCGCTGCTGCTCCGGCCCCTACCTACCTCACATCCACCCAGCAGCTGACGCTGCAGGCCGCCCTCGAAATGAGCGCCCGGGCCCAGGCCAAAGCCGCTACCCTGGGCAAGCAGGTATCGGTGGCGGTGGTAGATGCCAGCGGCCAGACCATTGTGCTACTGCGCGGCGACGGCGTGGGTCCCCACAACACTGAGGCCGCCCGCCGCAAAGCCTACACCGCCCTTTCCACCAAAACCCCTACCCTGGCCCTGAGCCGCAACGCCCGCGCCAACCCTGACACCCAGAACCTGAACTCCCTGCCCGAGCTACTGCTGCTTAGCGGAGGCGTGCCCCTGCTGCACAACGGGCAGGTGATTGGCGGCATTGGCGTAGCCGGCGGCGGCAGCCCCGACAACGACGACCTAATCGGGAAGGCCGCTGCGCTGCCCGAGGCCGGCATCAGCACGCCTTAGCCGGCCGCTCTGCGCAACCTTTGGCCCCTGATGAGGTTGCTCCTTAATATGCCGCGTCCAACCAGGCGCAGTCTTTTTTCACCTAATGCCCTTTACCCGTTGAAAACGCTCCTCGTTTGCCTGCTGAGTTTGCTGCCCCTGCTGGGCATGGCCCAGGCCACCCCAGCCAAAAACCAGCTCAGCACCCACATCCTCGACATCAGCACGGGCCAGCCGGCCCCCAGCGTGACGGTGAGCCTCTCCCGCTACAACGCCGCCCAGAAAACCTGGACCGCCGTAGCCGAGAAGAAAACCGACGCCGCCGGCCGCATCGCCGATTTCCTGCCCGCTACCAGCGCAACTGGTACGCCCGGCACCTATAAGCTCACCTTCCTCACCCAACCCTACTTCGAGAGCAAGAAGCAGCAGTCCTTCTACCCCTTCGTGGAGGTAGTATTCGAAATCAAGGACGGCGCGCACTACCACGTGCCTATCACCCTCTCGCCCTACGGCTACTCCACCTACCGCGGCAGCTGAGGCCCCGGCCGGTTTCCTACCCAACGCCAAAGCCTATCGCCAGCACGGCTTCACCCTCCACACCATCGAGGGTGACATCGAGAACCTAAGCAAGTTGCTGGAAGGCGAAACCATCACCATCTAGGGCCAACAGTATCAAGTGACTAAGGACGGGTTTAAGCTGGTGCAGAAGACGTAGATTTGGCAAAATGATTTGGTTCAACACTATTATCTGTGTAAATCGATAGAAGATAGTCACAGGCTACGCTAATTCAATATATCCATTGACACCACTAACTGTTTTCTACATACCAATGAAGGAGTATCTAGACAGCATATCAGCGTTATCGTTTAGCTTAAAAGAACTTATTTCCGGCATAACATTTGGAAAGTTTTTCAAAAGCGTAATCTCATTGGCTATAATAGCTATTATGTTCGCATTTATGTACGAATATTTTAGCTCTTATTTCTTCTATTCAAAACTTGAAAAACAAATAAAAATAATAGAAGAGATAAAAAGGATCAGTACTGACAATGAAGAAATAAAGAAAGCAAGCGATTCGGCACTACTTTCAATAATAAAGGACATTAATTACACGCGTATCAAAACAAATTATTCGAATAGCATTAAAAATGTATTCACAAACAGATTATTAGAAAGTCTTCTAAAAATACTTGCGGCTTGCATCATACCAATTATCGCAATCATAAGCAGTTTAAAAGACAAAGATAATTCTAGTACAATAATAGGATCAATTGCATTTATATTCATTTTTGGAACAATATCGATATTCATACCGGTTATTTATCAGATTTGGGTTAATATGTTATTAATAATCCTAGCAGAAATTTTAGTATTATTACCATTTATGAATAAAAAATAAAAGGGATCCTACTATTTCTAGCAAGAGCCCTTTTATTTTTATTCCTCCGAAAAGAATTACATATGAATAGCCCGGTTCTCGGTAGCAGCGAGGCAGGCTTCCTTCATGGCTTCGGCGTAGGTGGGGTGGGCGTGGCTCATGCGGGCTACGTCCTCAGCGGAGGCGCGGAACTCCATGGCCGTTACGGCTTCGGCAATGAGGTCGGCGATGCGGGGGCCGATCATGTGCACCCCCAGGATTTCGTCGGTTTCCTTGTCGGCCAGCACTTTCACGAAGCCGTCGAGGTCCATGGAGGCGCGGGCGCGGCCCGAGGCACGGAAGGGGAACGAGCCGGTTTTGTAGGCCTTGCCCTGCTCCTTCAACTGCTCTTCGGTGTAGCCTACGCCGGCCACTTCCGGCCAGGTGTACACTACCCCCGGGATGAGCAGGTAGTTGATGTGCGGCTTCTGGCCCACAATGGTTTCGGCCACGAACACGCCTTCTTCCTCGGCCTTGTGCGCCAGCATAGCGCCCCGAATCACGTCGCCGATGGCGTAGATGCCGGGCACATTGGTTTGCAGGTGCTCATCAACCTTAATGCGGCCGCGCTCTTCCATTTCAACGCCGGCCGCTTCCAGATTCAGGCCTGCGGTGTAAGGCACGCGGCCCACGGCTACCAGGCAGTAGTCGCCTTCAAACTTCACTTCCTCGCCTTTCGGGTTGGTAGCGGTTACGGTCACGGCGTCGCCCTCGCGGGTAGCGCCGGTTACTTTGTGGCTCAGGAAGAACTCAATGCCAATTTTGCCCAGGATGCGCTTCAGCTCCTTGCCGAGGGCGCGGTCCATGGTCGGGATGAGCGAGTCCATGAACTCAATTACGGACACTTTCGCGCCCAGGCGGGCGTACACCGAAGCCATTTCCAGCCCGATTACGCCGCCACCAATTACAATCATGTGCTTGGGCACCTCGCGGATGTTCAGGGCCTCGGTGCTGGTAATGATGCGCTGCTTGTCCTGCTTGATGAAGGGTAGTACAGTAGGCTTAGAGCCGGTAGCGATGATGACGTTTTTCGTCTCGATCTGCTGCTCCTCGCCGCCCGCGGTAGGCTGAATTTTGATGTGGTTTTTATCTACGAACGAACCGACGCCGTGCAGCACGTCGATCTTGTTCTTCTTCATCAGGAACTGAATGCCGTCGGTATTGGCCTTCACCACCCCGTTTTTACGGTCGATGAGCTGGTTCATGTTGATCTGCAGGTCGCTCAGCTCAATGCCATGCTCCTTGAAGGTGTGGCCGGCATTGTGGAAGTGCTCCGTCGAGTCGAGCAGTGCCTTGCTGGGGATGCAGCCTACGTTGAGGCAGGTGCCGCCCAGGGTGTCGTACTTCTCAATCAGGGCAGTTTTGAGACCTAGCTGGGCGCAGCGGATGGCCGCCACATAACCGCCCGGCCCGGAGCCGATGACGGTAACGTCGTATTGGTTCATATTCAACGAGTGAATTCGGTGGAAATCAACAGGGCAAAGGTAGGCAAGCCGAAGTTGTGAGGTAGAGAAATTGTGAAATGCTGACCAAGGTCAGGTTCTACTAGATTGAGAGGTTAGAGCTAAGAAGGGGGGGTAGGGTAGTTGACTAGCCTGAAACGGTGACAGTAAAACGACCGGAACATCACGACCAACCAGAACGTCATGTCGAGCTTGTCGAGACATCTCGCGTGCTGACGTTGGATTACTAAAGCAACATCAGCACGCGAGATGTCTCGGCAAGCTCGACATGACGGGCAGAAGTAAACCATTTAACAATTATCTATCGCCCCTACCCCTCCTAAGGAGAGCAACCCGCATCAATGCTTAGTTGCCTTGTTTAGCCAAGACAATCGGTGTAGCTGACGCGGTAGTAGCCTCACAGCTGCTGGTCCAGTCGCTGAGGGATTTGAGGATGGGCAGCAGGCGCAGGCCGTTTTCGGTGAGGGAATAGTCCACGCGGGGCGGCACCTCATTGAAGGCTTCGCGCAGAATCAGGCCAGATTCTTCCAGCTCCTTCAGCTGCTCGGCCAGCACCTTGCGCGATATGAGCGGGATGTGCGCCGCCAGCTGCCCGAACCGGATACGGCGCTGGCCTATGCCCCAAATAATGAGGGGTTTCCATTTTCCGCCGAGGATGCCCATGGTGCGCGTCATGGAGCAGGAGGAGCTTAGCATCTGGTCGTTTTTCATGCTGGTTACCTTGAGGTTACTAGTAACGTGCTTGTAACTAGTTTCTACGCAAACTTACTATCCATTAGTAACTAATGTACACTATCAGCAGTTCCTTTGCGTAACAAACGCATTCAAGCTGCTAGTAACCCCTGCTTTGTTTGCCACGGAAAGCCGACCTGATCAGCGGCTGACTGCGGATGGGTGGTTACGCCACCCGCTTTTATTCCCTGCGGAAATTAAGCCCGCGGGTTACCAAACTCCCAGATCATTTCCTCATTCCTGAGGACACCTACATGAAAAAGCTAGAAGGAAAAGTTGCCGTTATCACGGGCGGAAACAGCGGTATTGGCCTGGCTACGGCCAAACGATTCGTAGAAGAAGGTGCCTACGTGTTCATTACCGGCCGCCGCCAGCAGGAGCTGGATGCCGCCGTGCGGCAAATAGGCCGCAACGTAACAGGCGTGCAGGGCGACGTAGCCAACCTCGCCGACCTTGACCGCCTATTCGCTACCGTACAAGCCGAGAAAGGCACCCTCGATATTGTGTTTGCCAATGCCGGGGGCGGCGAGTTCGTTCCCCTGGGCGCCATCACGGAAGAGCACTACGACAAGACCTTTAACAGCAATGTAAAGGGGCTGGTGTTCACAGTGCAGAAGGCCCTACCCCTGCTCAAGGATGGAAGCTCCATTATCCTGAACGCCTCCATTACGTCCATCAAGGGCAGTGAGGCCTTTAGCGTGTACAGCGCTACCAAGGCGGCGGTCCGCTCCTTCGCCCGCACCTGGACAACAGACCTGAAGCAGCGTAAGATTCGGGTGAATGCCCTCAGCCCCGGTCCTATTGCTACGCCCGCCCTGGATAGTCTGGTCAGCACGCCCCAGGAAACGGAACAGCTCAAAGCCAACCTGGCGAGTACCGTACCCCTCGGCCGCCTCGGCGACCCCGACGAAATAGCTAAAGCCGCCTCCTTCCTCGCCTCCGATGAGAGCAGCTTTATCACGGGCATTGAGCTGTTTGTAGATGGGGGCGCGGCCCAGATCTAAGCTCGGGCCTGGTTCCTGATCTGCTTAGCGGTAGAGCCGCAGCCTGATAGTTTCTAAGCGCAAAAGCTCCTCTTCTGAATCCAGAAGAGGAGCTTTTGCATCATCATACCTCCGTTAATTTAGCCGGCTACCAGCTCCAGCTGGCTTACCTGCCCGCGCAGCACCTCGCGGGCCAGGGCCAGGCTGGTATCCTGGGCCTTCACCACGAGGTAAATCAGCCGGTCGCCGGTGGCAGTCAGCTGGAGCAGATGCAGCTGGCTGGAAAGCGTCACGAGAATGTCCTCGATGTGCTCATCGACCAGCGCCAGGGCCGCCATGGCTTTCTGCTTCTGCCTGACCACTTCCGCGTTGTAGGCCGCGGCCGTGCTGGGGTCGATGGCGGGCGAGTTGGAATGGGCCGCCAGGCAGGCTCCCGACTCCACGTCCACCACGGCCACGGCCAGCAGCTGGGGCAGCTCAGCCCGTACGTTTTCCACTACTTCAGTGGCTACCGGGTCCGGGACGTTGAACTCCGGAACGGGTTTGCGCAGCGTACGGTGAGAGGCTTTTCGGCGGTAGGATTTCGGCTTCACTAACTCTATCTACTAAGTACCCAGGCGCAGAAAACGCCTAGAAAATCAGCCAGCGCTTTTTCTGCTGGCGGGGCAGCAGGGTTACGTCGGCGGTGCGGGAGCCCTTTACGGCCACTTCTTCATCCTGGTAGCCACCATAGCCATACTTCAGGGAGGTAGTACCGGCCGGAACGGCCAGCACGTACTCGCCCTCAGCGTTGGTTGATACCCCACGCAGGCTGCCGGGCTGGATTACGGTAGCGCCTACCAGGGGCTTACCGTTTTCGCCCTTAATGATGCCACGCACGGTAATCATGCGCATAGAAGCCGCCGAGGAGGCCATTTCAGCCGAAGCGCCGGCTTCCAGCACTTCCGTAGTAGCTACGTCGGTGGGCAGGTTGTCGGTGGGGGTGCGCTCGGTGGGCAGGCTGGTGCCCGCGAAAACCACGGTGCCTACCAGCACGGCCGAGGCAACCAGCGTGGTAGCGCGGCGGCGGAAGCGTACGGGCTCGGCCCGGATATACTGAATCTGTTTCTGCACCCAGGTAGGAGCCGAGCCAGCCTCTTCGGCGGCCTGCAGCTGCTGCCAGCGCGTGAGCGTACCGTGGGCCTGGTCGGCGTCGCGGCGCAGGTATTCTTCCACGGCCCGGGCCGAGGCCTTGCTCAGGTCGCCGCGCAGGTAGGCATCCTGGTACACGGGCAACAGCTCGCCGGTTTGCGGATCAAAAGGAGAAGCAGTAAGTTTCATGACATGCAGTGGGATAAAAGGGTGAGAGATGAAAAAGATAGCCGCTACCACCCCTACCCGTCCCGGGTTGCCTTAGTCCTCGCAGGTGCGCATCACTTCCCGGGCAATACCCAGGTTGGTGTCTCGGCAATCCACGACCACATAGAGAAACCGGCGCCCGTCGGGGAGCAGCCGCAATAAGTGTAGTTGGGTCTGGAGCGTAATCAGCACTTCTTCCAGCTGCTCCTCGGCTGGCAGGCGCAAGGCAGCCAGCGCCAGGCGCTGCTGCCGGATAACCTCGGCGTTGTGGCCGAGCACTTTGCTTAAGTTGAACTCGCGGGCGGTGGTATAAGTAGCCAGGGCCTGGCTGCTCTCTACCTGCACCACGGCGGCCGCGACCAGCTCTGGCAGCCCTGCCAGCACGTGCTGCAGAATCCGCTCGGCGGTCAGCCGCTCGGGTCCCGCCGCCCCCCCAGACGAGACAATCTTGTTGACTACCGGCCCGGTCAGGCCTTGTAGCCGATTCAGAAAGGGTAGTTGCATGAAGATTTGCCCACGAAAAGCGTTGCCATCCGGCCGCGCAGCCATACGCTGCCGCCAGATGTCAACCGGTTACCGGGCCGCCGCCCACCACTACAGGTCGGCATCCGGAGCGGCAGGCCGCTGGTGGGCCTGCCGCTCCCGTGCCGTTGCGTTAGCCGCTGCGTGGGGTTTAGTTGAGGTTGCCGGCGTGGGAGCGCAGCACCTCGCGGGCAATAGCCAGGTTGGTGTCGCGGGAGTTCACTACCAAGTAGATAAACTTGTTGTTCTCGGTCAGTTTCAGCAGGTGAATCTGGTTGGAGAGGGTAATGAGGATGTCCTCAATGGCTTCGCCCTGAAGCTTGAGGGCGGCCATGGCCTTCTGCTTTTGCTTTACTACTTCGGTGTTGTAAGCAGCGGCCGTGTCAGGGTTGATGGAGGGCGTGTTGGAGTGCGAGGCCAGGCTCATGCCTGAGTTCGTATCTACCACGGCCACGGCCATCAGGCCCGGCAGATCCTGCAGAATACCGTCAATTACTTTTCCGGCGGGGTTGTTAACTGAGTAAGCCATGCTATTAAGTTGATGAAACTATGGAGATGAGGAAGTGAAAAAGCCATTCCGCACAAGCCGCCTGTTCCTCTTCTGCCACCCTGCCCCAGCCCACGCGTTGGCCTGCTATCCGGCGACGTAAAAGAAGTAGTAATAAAACTTGTGTGAGACGCCTTGAACCCGGCAAAACATAACCGAACACAGGCTGACTTACTCCACAAATTTCCCCTGATTCACCCCTCTAAAAAATGATTGACATCAACTTAAAAAATGATATTTATTAAATTATTCCCACGCTTTCCATACTGGGAACCCATTTTAGGAACACTATAATACAATTTCCTCTAACTTACTCTCTATCCCCGGCTAAAACAAATAGCCCCACGCTTTTTTATTTGCGTGGGGCTATACGGATTTGGATAATTTCTGGTTTTGCCTCTGCAACAATTTTTCGCGGACTTGCCCAAAACTAGCTGTACATAGTGGCTACCTGGCGCAGGCGTGCCACATCCAGCACCGTGATTCGGCTGCCTTGTGTTACAACCAGCCCCTCTTCCCGCAGCTCCGAGAGCAGGCGGCTGGCGGTTTCTTTGGCCGTACCCATCAGGGCAGCCAGGTCGTCGCGGGAGATAGGGATGCTGAAGCGGGCGTCGGTGCCAGGGTGAAACAGGCTGTGCAGCATCAGCAGGGCCTCGGCCAGCCGCTCGCGCACGGGCTTATAGGCCGTGTGCAGCAGGCGCTCCTCGGTTTCGCCCAGGGCCTGGGCCAGCAGGCGCATGAGGGCCTGAGAAAACTGCGGATTCTGGCTGATGATGCTGAAGAAATCGGCGCGGGGCACCAGGCACACCACACAGTCGGTGAGAGCGGTAGCGGCGGTAGAGAAGTTGCCGCCCATCATCAGGGACCGGTAGCCCAGCACATCACCCTCCTTGGCCAGGCGCACAATCTGCTCCTTCCCGTCGGCGCTGATCTTTGAGATTTTCACCTTCCCCTGGTGTATGCAGTAAATCCCGCCCGGACGGCTGCCTTGCTGGAAAATCACCTGGCCCTTATGGTACGACTGGTGGAGCTTACCGGCGGCAATCAGGTTCAGCTCATTGTGTTGGCAGGCTCCTAGCAACGACTGCCCGTGATGCGGACAGCCCTGGCAATTGATCGGGACTGACGGTGCTACCATAGTCTGACGGAATAGAATTGCTTCGCTAAAAACCTGTTACTTACCGGAGGCCTACTCCCCGCCCGCTTCTGAGCTCAGTGCTCAGCAGGCCGGCGGTAGCATCAGACAGCCAGATAAAATTCAAAATCTACTTACAATATCCGACCCAAAGCCTAGCGCTTGCGGACAGTACAGCTGAGCCAGGAAGCCAAGCAAACCACACGCCAGCAGAATTAGTGCGGCTTCAACTGTAAAATTAACCTATTTTTAATCTATCCACTTCAAGTCAAGCCAACGCCCTGTCCCAAATTCGGATTAACTAAATCCAATTTGAGAATAGCTCTGTTTTCTTGGTTTCGATGAGGAGCCGGCTATTCCACCAGCACTCCGATGTAATAGTTCAGGGTGTCCACTTCCAGGTTGGTGCGGGTGAGGCCGGGCAGGTTCAGGGGCTGGAAGGAGGTAGTGAGGGGCACGGTACGGTACTCGCCGCCGGCCGTACGCAAGCGGGCAGGCAGGTTGAACCCGGGCACGCTGGCAACCCAACGGGCCAGGGGCTGACCCTGGGCATTGAAGCGCACCTCCAGGGTAGGGAGGCCGGCGTGGCGCAGGTACTGGTCGAAGATGGGCGTCAGGTCCTGGCCGAGCTGCTGGTTGAAGTAGCCTACTACTTGTGCCGTAGTTACGGTTTGGTGGTAGAAGGTGCGCGAAAGACCGCGCAGTAGCTCCCCCCACCGGGCATCGTCGGGTACGTAAGCCGTCCGGATGAGGTGGAGCAGGTTGCTGCCCTTGTCGTACATGTCGGATGAGCCCTCCTTGTTTACCTCATAAGGCCCAATGATGGGCCCATCGTTCTGGATGTTGCGGCGCTGGCCGTGGATGTACTGGTGGGTCGCATCCTTGCCGAACTGGCTTTCCACGAACAGGGCCTCGGAGTAGGTAGTGAAGCTCTCGTGAATCCACATATCGGCAATGTCCTGGGCGGTGATGTTGTTGCCGAACCACTCGTGCCCGCTTTCATGGATAATGATGAAGTCCCACTTCAGGCCCCAGCCGGTTTCTGAGCGGTCTTTGCCCAGGTAGCCGTTCAGGTACTTGTTACCGTAGGCTACGGCGCTCTGGTGCTCCATGCCCAGGTGAGGCGTTTCTACCAGTTTGAATCCGTCTTCGTAGAAGGGGTAGGGCCCGAACCAGTTCTCCATTGATTTGAGCATAGGCTTTACGTTGGCCGCAAACTGGGTTTTGGCTTTGGCCAGGTTTTCTGGCAGCACCCAATAGTCGAGCGTGAGCTTGCCTTTCTCGCCGGCGTACTCATCGGCGAAGTGGGTGTAGTCGCCCACGTTCAGGGCCACATCGTAGTTGTTGATGGGGTTACTCACAAACCAGTCGAAGCGGGTGGCACCGCCCCTGAGCGAAGTGGTTTTGCGCAGGCGTCCGTTCGAAATGTCTTTCAGGCCCTTGGGCACCGTCACGCTGATGAGCATGGAGTCTGGCTCGTCGGATTGGTGGTCTTTGGTGGGCCACCAGATGCTGGCCCCTACCCCCTGGCAGGCCGTGGCAACCCAAGGCTTGCCCTTGCTGTCCTGAGTGAAGACGAGGCCACCGTCCCAGGGTGCGTTCTTGGCCTCGGTGGGCTGGCCGGCATAGTACACCGTAAACTCGGCGCGGTTGCCCTGCCGGATGGGGGTAGGAAACGTGACGAACACGGCATTAGCCTCGCGGGTAAACGGCACAGGCTTGCCCTGGTATTCCACCTTCTCCACCTTCAGGTTGGCAAACAGATCGAACTGCAGGCGGCTGAAATCCTGGGTGGCCGTGAAGCGGAACAGGTTGGAGCCCCGGAGGGTCTTGCGGGCCACGTCCAGCTGCACATCGAGGTGGTAGTAGTTAACGTCGTAGCAGGCGCGCAGGGGCGAGAGGTGCCCCCGCAGCGAATCGGCGCGGGTAAACAACGACTTCGGCTGCATGAGCTGCGCCGAGGAAGCGGGGGCCAGACCGAGCAGGCCGGCCGTAAGCAAAGCAGAAAAGAAACGCACGGGCAAACAGTAAGGGTAGAGAAAGTAAAGAACGGTATTCCGAAGGAAGCGCCGCATAAGGCCGGAGCGGCTACGCTCCATCAGGCCCCGGCAGAAACCCAGTTCGGCGGCCTACCCCCCTACCGAGGCCAAACCTTGTTCTTACTTCCCGTAGGTTTGCGGCCGGTTTCTCTTCTGGCTATGTCTGTCAATACCACTCCTTCCCGCGTTTCCCTGCTGCTGGCCTTTGCCGCCGTGTACCTGATCTGGGGCTCAACCTACCTGGGCATCCGCTTCGCCATCGACTCGATGCCGCCCCTGCTGATGGCTGGCAGCCGCTATGCCCTGGCCGGAGCCGTGCTCTACATCTTTATGCGCCTGCGCGGCGAGCCGGCCCCTACCTGGCGGGGCTGGGGCGTGGCGCTGGTTATCGGTATCTGTCTGCTGGCTTTCGGCAACGGCGGCGTGACCCTGGGCGAGCAGTACGTTCCCTCGGGGCTGGCGGCCCTGCTGGTAGCCACGGTGCCCATGTTTCTGGCGGTATTGGGCTGGTGGAGCGGGGTAGCCCAGCGCCCTACCCCGGCCGTGGTCCTGGGCCTGGTGTGCGGCATGGGTGGCGTGTACCTGCTGGCCCGCACTCCGGGCGCCAGCCACGTAGCCCTGCCCGGCCACGAGGCCCTGGGCATGGGGCTGGTACTTACGGCCGCGCTGGTGTGGGCCATTGGCTCCCTCTACTCCAAACGGCACCAGCCCACCCCCTCGCCCTTCCTCTCGGGCGGAATGCAGATGCTGTGCGGCGGGCTGGTGATGCTGGTGGTAGGCCTGCTGCGCGGTGAGGCACAAGGCTTCCAACTGGCTCAGGTAACGGCCAAATCGTGGGGGGCCTACGCCTACCTGGTTACGTTCGGGTCGATTGTGGCTTTCACGGCTTATATCTGGCTGCTGCGGGTCGTGGAGCCTGCTCTGGCCGGCACTTACGCTTTCGTAAACCCAGTGGTGGCCGTGCTGCTGGGCTGGGCCTTCGCCGGCGAAACCCTGAACGCGGGCATGCTGGGCGGTGCCGGCCTGATCGTGCTGGCCGTGGCCCTGGTGGTGCTGGGCGGCCGCCGACCCGTAAAAACTACCTAAGCAGCTGGCCTCCTACCCCCTTCGTGTGCCCAAACCTCATTAGGCTTAGCGAATGGTAAAGAGGGAACGTCATTCCGAGCGTAGCCGAGGAATGACAGCCTTACTAAACGAGTGATACCATCCATCCACCATCCCTTGCCCGCCTGACTAGCCGCAACCGGGCCTTTTGCGTTAGAAGTACCATGTCTGAAAACCTGCCCGATATCCAAACCGAAGACGACATCCGGCTGCTGGTTGATGCTTTTTACAGCCGCGTACAATCCGATGACCTCATAGGGCCCATCTTCGAAGGCGTAGTGCAGGACCACTGGCCGCGCCACCTGGCTACTATGTACGATTTCTGGAGCAGCCTGCTGCTGGGCACCGGCCGCTACCGGGGTCGGCCCTTCCCGAAGCACCTGGCCCTGCCCGTGGACAGCCGCCATTTCCACCGGTGGCTGAATTTATTTGTGGAAACCATTGAGGCTCACTTCAGTGGCCCGAAAGCTGATGAAGCCTTGCACAAAGCGGGTAACCTTGCTTCCATTTTCGAGTATCGTATCCAGCAAGCCCAAAATCCGCTGAATCTGTTATGAAACTTTTTATCGGTAAAGTACCTTAGCAGGCTGTCAATCAGGGCGAAGAAACATTCTTTCGCAGAATCAGAAAAATATTTTTCGCTACACGGCGAATATCACGCAACTTGCGTAAATTCGCTGCGTATCCACCAGTCCTACCAAAACCGTATGGCTACTACCCCTACCCTCCCCGATCTGCGCACCGAAGGTGACATCAAGACGCTGGTGGATACCGCCTTCAGCATGGCCAATGAAGACGAGCTGCTGGGCCCCCTGTGCAACGCCGTAGCACGCGTGCACTGGCCCCGCCACCTCACCTCCATGTACGACTATTGGAGCACGGCGCTGCTGGGCACCACCCGCTACCAGGAAGGCGAAATGGTACCCCTGCACTCGGCGCTGCCGGCCCAGGGCCCGCTTTTCCAGCGTTGGGTTTCTTTGCTGAAGCGCACCGTTGACGAGAAATTCGCCGGTTCCAAGGCTGAGGAAGCTAAGCACAAAGTGGCTACGCTGGCTTCTTCGTCCCGCGGCGCATAGCCTCCTACCCCGCTTTTACATCCATCCCGTTTCCCACTCCTTCCGCACTTCCCACCCACCCCACCCACCCGCTGAAAAGCCCCCTGGTTTGTCCCAGAGGGCTTTTTTGCGTTATGGCAAGAGGCTACCGCCGGCCAGTAAAGTTCTTGCGGGCGTGGTGTACCGTGGGTGCATCACATAAAAAAGCCGTGCTTCCAGTTGGAAACACGGCTTTTCTACAAGCGAATCAACTTACACGCCCAGCAGCAGACGGGTGGGGTCTTCGAGCAGTTCTTTCACGCGCACCAGGAACGACACCGACTCGCGGCCGTCGATGATGCGGTGGTCGTAGCTCAGGGCCAGGTACATCATGGGGCGGATTACCACCTGACCGTTTTCGGCTACGGGGCGCTGCACGATGTTGTGCATACCCAGAATAGCCGACTGCGGCGCGTTGATGATCGGGGTGCTCATCATAGAACCGAACACACCACCGTTGGTGATGGTGAACGTGCCGCCGGTCATCTGCTCGATGGTGAGCTTGTTGTCGCGGGCCAGGGTAGCCAGACGCACAATTTCTTTCTCGATACCGTCGAATGACAATTCCTCGGCATTGCGGATTACCGGCACCACCAGCCCTTTCGGGGCCGATACGGCAATGCTGATGTCGCAGAAGTCGTTGTACACGATGTCAGTGCCATCAATCTGGGCATTCACGGCGGGCCATTCTTTCAGGGCTACGCACACGGCCTTGGTGAAGAAGGACATGAAGCCGAGGCCTACCGAGTGCTTCTCCTTGAACTTGTCCTTGAACTTGTTGCGCAGATCCATGATGGGCTGCATGTTCACCTCGTTGAAGGTGGTCAGCATAGCCGTCTCATTCTTCACTGACACCAGACGGCGCGACACCGTTTTGCGCAGGTTGCTCATCCGCTCGCGGCGCTGGTTGCGGTTGCCACTAGCAGCCGGAGCCGCCTGGGCAGGAGCTGCAGGAGCTTTGGCCGGCGCGGCAGGGGTAGCAGCCGGAGCCGGGGCAGCCGGCTTAGCCAGGGCATTCTGGGCGTCTTCCTTCGTGATGCGACCATCCCGACCGGAGCCTTGCACGTCGGCGGGGTTGATGCCTTTCTCACCCAGGATTTTACCAGCGGCCGGCGACGGCGTGCCGGTAGCGTAGCTCGTAGCGCTGGAGGTAGCCGGAGCCGACGAAGCAGCCTGGCTGGTGGCAGCAGGTGCAGCGGCCGGGGCCGAAGCAGCCGGAGCAGCACCGCTACCCCCTTCAATGCGGGCAATGGTAGCCCCAATACCAATGGTTTCGCCTTCCTTGGCGGCGTGGCGCAGGGTACCGCTACCCTCGGCAGGCAGCTCAAACGTAGCCTTGTCCGATTCCAGCTCAGCAATAATTTCGTCGCGCTGTACTTGGGCGCCGTCTTCCTTCAGCCACTTGGCAACCGTCACTTCCGTGATGGACTCACCCACGGCCGGAATCTTCATTTCCACCGTAGCACCGCCACCCGAAGTTGCGCCGCCAGCGGCTGGAGCAGCGGCCGTAGCCATATCAGCCGAACCAGCCTGCGAGCCGCCGTAGCCGCTTTGGTTGCTGGCTTGGGGGTTTTGCTCGCCTTGGGTCACAGGGTCAGCGCTGCTTTGGGCAGGAGCACTGGCTGCTGGCGCGGCTGCAGGTGCAGCCGGGGCGCTAGCGGCGCCATCGCCGCTAATCTCAGCAATGGTAGTCCCAATGCCAATGGTTTCACCTTCCGCCACGCGGATTTGCAATACGCCATCGGCTTCGGCGGGCAGCTCGAAGGTAGCCTTATCCGACTCCAGCTCGGCAATAATTTCGTCGCGCTTTACCGTGTCGCCATCAGCTTTCAGCCATTTGGCAATAGTAACTTCGGTGATAGACTCGCCGACGGCGGGGATTTTAATTTCCAGACCCATAGGTGGGAATTTTGAAGGGTTTCGGTGGGTAGTAGCGCAAGCCAGGCAGCTTACGTTCCTGAACGACTATCGACTCTGCGTTGCCTGCCGGCCTTATCAGCATACGCCTCTGGGGCCGGCAGGCTGCCTGCTTAATCGGTTTTTTGCGCGTTGGCGGCGGTTTCCTTGATAACGGTATCGGCTACCTCTTCGCGGGGCTTGTCGAAGGCGCGGGCCACGAGGTCCTTTTGCTCCTTCACGTGCACCTTGTTGTAGCCGGTAGCCGGCGAGGCCGAAGGCTTGCGCGAAATCACATCTTCCAGCTCGCGGCGCATGAAGCGGAGCAGGTAGTTCCAGTAACCCATGTTTTCGGGCTCCTCTTGTACCCAGTACACCTTGGCTTTGGGATACTTTGCTAGCTCAGCGTCCAGTTGCTTTTTGGGGAAGGGGTGCAGCTGTTCCAGGCGCACGATGGCCACATCCTTACGCTGCGAGTTCTGCTGCTCTTCCAGCAAATCAAAATATACCTTGCCCGAGCACAGCAATACGCGCTTCACCTTCTTGTCCTCGGCGTACACGTCACCGAGCACTTCGCGGAAAGTACCGGAGGTGAACTCCTCCACCGGCGACACGCACAGCGGGTGGCGCAGCATGGACTTGGGCGACATTACCACCAGCGGCTTGCGGAACTCCCAGGTCAGCTGACGACGCAGGGCGTGGAAGAAGTTGGCCGGCGTGGTCATGTTGGCTACCACGATGTTGTTTTCGGCCGCCAGCTGCAGGAAACGCTCGGGGCGGGCGTTGGAGTGCTCCGGGCCCTGGCCTTCGTAGCCGTGGGGCAGGAGCATTACCAGGCCGTTCATGCGCTGCCACTTACTTTCCGACGACACCACGAACTGGTCAATCATGGTCTGGGCGCCGTTGGCGAAGTCGCCGAACTGAGCTTCCCAAATCACAAGGGCCGTGGGGTTGGCCATGGCGTAGCCGAACTCAAAGCCCAACACCCCATACTCACTCAGCAGCGAGTTGTAGATGTTCAGCTTCTCCTGACCCTCCTCGATGTAGTTCAAAGAGTTGTAGGGCGCGGAGGTTTCGGCGTCGTGCAGGACGGCGTGGCGATGCGAGAACGTGCCGCGCTGCACATCCTGGCCACTTAGGCGCACAATGTGCTTTTCGGCCAGCAACGAACCATAAGCCAGCAGCTCGCCGGCGGCCCAGTTGAGGACGCGCGTTTCGAAGAACATCTTCTTACGCTCCTTCATCAGGTTGTCAATCTGCTTCAGGGGTTTGAAGCCCTCGGGCAGGGTAGTAAGCGCCGTGCCTACCTTCTGCACCAGCTCCTCACTGATACCGGTAGCCGGCGACTGGTCGAAGTCCTCGGGCTTGGAGCGGCGCAGGCTGCGCCATTCGTTTTCGAGGGCCTGGTAGTTGTAGGGCAGGGGCTTCTGCTTCACCATATCGAGGCGGGCCTGGAGCAGGTCGCGGAACTCGCGGTCCATCTGGTTAGCTAGCTCCTTGTCCACGTCGCCGCGCTCTACCAGCATAGCATTGTACACCTCGCGGGGGTTCTGGTGCTTGCTGATGAGGTTGTACAGCGTGGGCTGGGTGAATTTAGGCTCGTCGGACTCGTTGTGACCGTGGCGACGGTAGCACACCATATCAATAAAGATATCGGCGTGAAACTGCTGCCGGTACTCAGTGGCGAGTTGCACGGCAAATACCACGGCTTCGGGGTCGTCGCCGTTTACGTGCACCACCGGCGCGTCGATAATCTTCGCTAGGTCGGTGCTGTAGATAGAGGAGCGGGCGTCTTCGAAGTCGGTGGTAAAGCCTACCTGGTTGTTGATGACAAAGTGTACGGTGCCGCCCGTCTTGTAGCCTTCCAGCTGCGACATCTGCGTTACCTCGTACCCAATGCCCTGCCCGGCCACGGCGGCATCGCCGTGAATCAGGATGGGCAACACCTTATTATAGTCGTTCTGGTAGCCGTGGTCGAGCTTGGCGCGCACGAAGCCTTCTACTACCGGGTTCACCGCCTCTAGGTGGGAGGGGTTAGGCGCCAGTTTCAGGTTCACGCTGCGGCCACCGGCATCTACCTGGCTACTGTAGCCCATGTGGTACTTCACGTCGCCGTCGCCCATGGTCAGGTCCGGTACGGCAGTGCCCTCGAATTCCGAGAAGATCTGCTCGTAGGTTTTACCCATGATGTTGGCCAGCACGTTCAGGCGGCCGCGGTGGGCCATACCAATCATCACTTCCTCCACGCCCAGCTCAGCACCCTTCCGAATGATGGCGTCGAGGGCCGGAATAGTAGTTTCACCGCCTTCCAGCGAAAAGCGCTTCTGGCCCAGAAATTTAGTATGCAGGAAGTTCTCGAAGACAACGGCCTCGTTGAGCTTGCTCAGGATGCGCTTCTTGTACTCCACGCCAGGATTGAAGCTCAGCGAGTCCTTCTCCACCTTCGTGCGGAACCAGTCGAGCACCTGCGGGTCGCGGATGTACATGTACTCGAACCCGATGGTGCGCGTGTAAATCTTCTGCAGCGCCGATACGATGTCGCGCAGGGTGGCTTCGGTGCCCAGGCCCAGCACTTCGCCGTTCTTGAACTTAGTGTCCAGGTCGGCGTCGCTCAGGCCAAAGTCCTGCAGGTTCAGGCGGGCTTTGCGGTCTTTTCGCTCACGCACCGGGTTGGTGCGGGCCACCAGGTGGCCGCGGCTGCGGTAGGCATGAATCAGGTTGCGTACCTGCGTTTCCTTGTCGGCGGCAACCGTATCCACGGCACGCACCTGCGGAGCGCCATTGGTGCTTGCGGGCGTAGTCAGTACGCCTTCGCCATCGGCCTGCCCTACCCCACCTTCGGGGTACTGCTGGGCGAAGTCGAAGCCTTCAAAGAATTTCTGCCAGCTTACGTCAACCGATTGTGGATCGGCTTTGTACGACTGATAAAGCTGGTCAATGTATTCGCCATGTGCATTGGCGATGTAAGAGTAAGCATCCATGCGGTGGGAGCTGGTGGTGTCAGAGCAAATGTAAATAGGTTGATTAAAAAGCTAAAACTGATATGCGCATGTTCAAATAAACCTATCTATCAACCACATAAAATGATTTATAGTTTTTAAGTGAACCGAAACGCCTAATCTAGGGATAAAAAGAAAAGCCGCCCCCTTTTATCCGGAACGGCTTTTCACAGAATTATGGGGTAGGGCTACTTGAAAAGAGCCATCTTGAAGATGTGGTACGGCTGATCCTGCTTGCCAATGCCTCTGTTCCAGGTAGGCGTATTGTGAATGGCCGAGTTGGTGATGTACAGAGTTTTACCATCGCCGGAGAAGGCAAACGTATCGGGCCATTCCAGGCGCGGGTCCTGCACTACCGTTTCAATCTTGCCATCGGGGGTGCGGCGCTTGATGGAGTGATCCTCAAAAGCGGTCAGATACACGTTATTAGCCGCATCAATTTCCATTCCGTCGCAGGCGGGAACCTTGCCCAGATCCTCAATCTGCTTGGC
This sequence comes from Hymenobacter sp. DG01, assembly GCF_006352025.1. Taxonomy (NCBI): domain Bacteria; kingdom Pseudomonadati; phylum Bacteroidota; class Cytophagia; order Cytophagales; family Hymenobacteraceae; genus Hymenobacter; species Hymenobacter sp. DG01. The sequence continues at coordinate 3,989,860 of NZ_CP040936.1, read as the reverse complement.
CAGCTGGGCATCCGACAGAGCCGGATTGCGCAGGGCTTCAGTTTTGATGCGGTAGAGCTTGTAGCTGGTCAGGGGCTTCCAGTAGAGATACTGCAGGTCCTGGCTCAGGGCAATGCCGTCGGCGTTGAAGCGGGCCTTATTGCCGCTGGGGTCAATCAATTCGTGCCCGTCGGCCTTGATGTTGAGGGTAGTATCGGCCAGCATGGAAGGGTGCTGGGCCAGCAGCTTGCGCGACTTCCCCGACTTCAGATCCACGACCACTAGGCTCCCTACCCCCGACTCGGTGATGTAAGCGTACTGATTCTGGGTATCAATGCGGACATCGTTGAGGTAGGACTTGCGCGAGGCCACACTTTCCGGGATGCTGATGTTTTGCACCACCTTATCGGTCTTGGGGTCGATTTTGACCAGCTTGGGGCCGCCGGGCACCGTGCCTTTGATGCCGGGCGAGGCCGGATCGAGCACCCACAGCATGCCGGTTTTATCGGCGTGTACGCTCTGGGGGCAGATCCAGTGCTTCTGGGGCTCGTTGCGGACGGTTTCGTTCCAGAGGTTCCAGTTGGCATCGGGGTAGCCTTTCACGGAGCCATCGGGCATGATTTCGGCAATGGCGTTTACCGGGTTATCGTCCCAGCGCGGAAAGTCGCCGAACACCCGGCCATCGGGCGTCACGGCCACGCCTACAATCTGGGGCTCCCGGAACTGCGCCACCACTTGTAGGGGCGAGTTGGCCGGGGCTACTGGCGCGGCCGTAGCCGCTGAGTCGGAGGAACCTGAAGCTACCGCAGCGCCTTGGGCGGGTTTGTCGGGCGAGGAGCAGGCGCTGAGCAGCAGGCCCGCCAGCAGGCTTAGGCCCAGGGCCTGGGTAGCAGGAGTAGGCAGGAAACGATATAGCATGAACAGTAAGGGTTGGTTAAGGAAAAGAGAGCAGACGAGAAGCCGTCAGGCTCCCCCGCTTTCCCATACGTCCTGATCATGGGCAGGTTCCTACCCCGTCTATAACCCTGAACCGGCAACCACCGTAAGCGGCCAAACTATATCGGAATTACTTGATACTTTTTTGACTAAATTTATTAGCAATACCTGAAAAACCCATTTAGAAAAAAGTCCTTACCTTTGAGCCCTTCAAAATGACATCATGTTGTAAGTACAAATAATTATTATAATTATCTATATTTAACTCCGTTTCACCTGCTATTTGCGTCTGTTTTCGGCCTATAAAGCCGCTTACTATACTCTTAAGGGCGTTTTTCTTCTGCTAATCCAGATGGCGCTCTACCCTTAGCCGAGTCGGGCCGGCTGTCCATCCTCTCCGGACCAAAGCGAGAGTTCACGAACCCAAACGTCATGTCCATTGCCTTATTCCTACTGACCTTCCTATTCCCGCCCCGCACTATTTCTGTCCCTGCCTTGGCCTTGCCTTCAACCGTGGCAACGCTTAGCCCCCGTCCGGTAGCCATTGCGCTGCCGGTGATGTCCGTAAAAAAGACGCCCAAGACGCTGTCGTACCGCGTTACGGCTACTACCTACTGGCCCGAACAGGCCCAGACCGATGACAACCCGATGGAAACCGCTGACGGCTCCATCATTCCAGAGCGCCACTCCAGCAAAACCCGCTGGCTGGCCGTTTCCCGCGACCTGCTTGACAAGTGGGGTGGCCCCTTCCGCTACGGCGAAAAGGTCCGTGTACGCGGTATTTCTGCCGACCTCGACGGCGTGTACGTCATTCACGACACCATGAACCGCCGCCACCGCCACGCCGTAGATGTGCTGGTGAGTGAGCGGGAATGCAAGAAAAAAGCCGGCTTCGAAGGACGCTGGACCAACATCAAGCTTACCAAGTACGCCGAAGAACCCACCTGGCAACCGGGTTAGGCGACACTCCTTTTCCTACCCGGCCTTCCGAGGGAAGTGCTCCAGCACCTGGGGCTGCCCATCCGCATCATACAGGAAGGTAAGCGGCTCGGCCGGGTTGCGCAGAATTTCCTCCAGCGGGATCTGCCACCGTTTCCACATTTCCAGCAACGATTGTCCGTAGGCGCTATTTTCCCAAGGGTTGAAAATAGAGGTCGTTACGTCGTCTATCAGCGTGTCCATCACGACTTCCGTATCACCCGGCCGCACGGCGCGGGGGTAGTAGTCGGGGATGACGTTGAGGATGTACGCGGCATAGTACACCCGGGCCTTGAACTCCGCAATCTGCACGGGGTGCAGGGGGCGGTAAGCATCCTGGTACACGCGGCGCATGGCCTGCTGAATAATACCGTTATCGACAAGGCAGGCTACCAGCACGGCATTCCCGAGCTTGATGCTGAACCCCATGGTACTCAGGTCGTCATCATACTCAAAGGGCATGGTATCCTCGCGCGGGTCGGCTTCCAGAACAAAGATGGAAGCGGGCGTGAAATCATCGTACTCCATGGGCACCCGCAAGGCCTGTAAGGGCTGAAAGAACGCCTGGAAGCGCCTCAGCAGCAGGGCGTTTTCGGCCAGCGGATACTGCGGCTTGGCCAACGGATCGAGCTCTGTGAGCAGTTCCGTGACCAGAATACCATAGAACATCTTGCCCAGCCACAAAAACAGGGTCTGCTCATCCACCTCCCGAAAACCGGCTACCCCCTTCTCGGCGGCCACTTCCATGCGGGCTTCCAGGGGCTCAACGTGCTGGGTCCGGCACTTGGGGCAGCAGGCAATCCGCAGATCCTGATACTGCACAATGCTCATATCCAGTAGCTTCATCTGCCGCTCCCGCAGGTTGTAGCGCGTCATCAGCCAATCGGCGAAAACCGGTATGGTGTCCTGCGGGGGGGTAGTGGGCGTGCCGCACAGGAAGCAGCGGTGCATCGTGAAGCGCATCCCCTCGAAGGGGTCGTACAGCGTGAGGTCGTCGAGAGGCTGAATTTCAGACATAGGTACTGGAATAAGGCTGCAAAAGTACGGCGCACCCGCCGGAAGAGGTGAATACCTTTCGCCTACCCTATTGTTTGGCCTGAACCCAAAAAGCCCTGACCGTGTAAGTCAGGGCTTTTTACGTTGTCAGACTTCGGCGGAAGCGGCTTAGCGCGAGAGGGTGGAGCCGAGCTTGATGAGCAGTTTGCCCAGCTGAGCCAGCGGGGCGCTGTAGCCGTCGGAGGTTTCGTCGGCTACTTTGGAGGTTTCGGCGCCCAGGGTAGCCAGCGTTTCGGCTATGTCGTGTGCCTCGGCATCGGAGGAGCTGAGTTGCTCGCGCAGGTTAGAAAGCTCCTGAATGATTTTGGCCAGGCCGGGGCGCTCAGAGGCGCGCAGCACTTCGGCCCACCGGTCAATTTCGGCCAGGCCTTTTTCCCCAGCTTTGTCGGGGGCGCCGGCGTTGAGCAGGTTCAGGGTATCTTCCAGCAGGGCCGAATTTTGCTGATCCGTAACGTCGAGCGGCACGGAAGGGGTAGGCGGAGTTTGGGGAGTTGAGGCGGTGGAATCCATAATAAAAGGGAAAGCTAGGGTTGAGGGAGAGGTAAACGTCTATACTTGCCCCGGCGCGGAAAAGTTGGCACACCCCAATCAGGAAACGGTCGTACAACCCGGCGCGGCCAGTTATGGCCGCGTTATTGCGCTTCTTCTATTACCCTATGCTGCACACCTACCTATCGGCTCCTTTTTCTTCTCCCACCCGACAGCAGCAGTTTGAGGCGGTGGCCGCCGCCCTGCGCGCCGAGGCCGGAGCGCCGTACACGGTGCTGCTGGGCAACATAGCCCCCGATGCCACCCGCCCCGACTACCGGCTGGATGCCGTGGTGGTACGCCCGCGCAGTATTACGGTTCTGCAGCTGATACCTACGGGCGGCCTGCTCCACATTCCGGATTTACGCACGGGTACGTGGCTGCTCGATGGCGCTCCGCTGGAACTCCCCGACGACGCCGAAAACCCCTTCAACCGCTTCGAGCAGCAGCGGGCCGCTTTGGTTGCCTACCTCACGCCGCACCTCCCGCCTGAGGCCGCCAACCTGCAGTTTACTACCGGGCTGGTGCTGTTTGGCGCCCCCGTGCGGTTTGGGCCGGAGGTAGAAGCGCGCATGGCCGCCGTGCCCGCTGCTTCTACCTTCCATTTGCTGCCCGACCCGGCCCGTTTCACCCGCCGCCTGGCCCAGCTGGCTTCCCCCGAAATCGACCTGACGCCCACTGACTTGGAGCAGCTGTGTCAGAGCCTGGGGTTTGCTTTGGATAACGAGGTAGCACCGGTTGACAGCCCCCTACCCCCTACCGCCTCGCTAGCTGAGGCGGCAGGACCCGCAACGTTGTTTCGGCAGAAGGCGGGGCAGTTGTGGCGGTGGCTGGGGGCGGAGGATGTGGATGAGCTGGACCGGCGCACCACCGGTTATGAGGTGGACCTGGAAGCGCGCAGCCAGGAAAAGCAGGAGCTGGAACAGCTGCGCACTAGCCTGCAGGCCGACCTCAGCCAGCAGCTACAGGCCATGGAAACCCGCGAAACCGAGCGGGAGCAGCGCATTGCCCAACTGCAGCAGCAGCTGGCCGCTACCCCCGTGGCCGCCACCGAAGCCCCCGACCTGCAGCAACAACTGGCCGCCGAAAAACGCGAGAAAGCCGCGCTGGAAGCATCTATTCAGGCGTATCGACAGGAGTTGGAGCGCCGCAACCAGGAGCTGGGCAGCAAGATTCAACAGCTGGAAAACCTGATTGAGCGCCTTTCTTCGGCCCCAACCGTGCTGCCGCCGGGCAGCGCCGCTACCGTCCCGCCGGTACCGCATCCCCCCACCCTACCCCCTGAACCAGCTGCAACCTCACCAATGCCAGCAGCTGTTGAAGAACCTGCTACCAGTGCTACCCCCGTTAGTCCGGCAAACCCTACCGGTCCGGCAGCGCCGCCCCGCCGCCCGCAGTTTGGGCGGCCCGCCGAAGCGCGGCAGCAGTTTCTGGCTGGTCTCAACCGGTGGCGGCCGGCCCTGCGCCGACTGAGCAGCGGTATAGCGCCCTGGGCAGCTCAGGTACGCCGCCAGCCGCGCCAGCTTGCCTATGTAGCAGGTGGTGGGCTGCTGGCCGTGCTATTGGCCGTGGGCATTACCCGTTGCGGAGACCCGGAAGCGCCGGTTCCTTTTCAGCAGCAGGGTCGCTATGGCCTGCTCACACCCGATGGTGATACCCTGTTACCGGCCCGCTACGCCCGCATTGATACTTTCCACCAGGGGAAGGCGGTGGTAGAACTGAACGGAGTGTTTGGCTTCGTGCAGGATGATGGCACGGAAATCATCAAGCCCGCCTACGATGCCCTATACCCGTACTCAGGCGGTTTCGCCCGGGCCCGGGTCGGCAAAGCCTACACCTTTATAGACACAGGGGGTGAGGAATTCGGGGCTTACTACTACGCTGCCCGCGACTTCGCCGGGGGTTACGCCGCCGTGCTCGACTACCGGGGCTGGCACTACATCAGCGGCCCCGATGAGCCGGCTTCCAGCCCGGTCATCTTTCAGGAAGCGTATTCGTTTGACCAAGACTTGGCCCGGATAAAAACCAAAGGCTACTTCACCTTCATCCGGCCCGAATACTTAGCGGATACTACCGTGGGAACGGCTCCTTTTGGGCGATACGCCAGCGCCACCGACTTTGACGCCCAGGGCCGGGCCCGCGTAACGCAGCAAGGGCGCACGTTCTTTATTGATAGGGACGGCGACGAAGTGAAAGACTGACCTACCGCCAGGGCTCAATCATCGTCGTGTTTGTGCTTATGCTTAAACTTCTCGTGGCCTTTGCCTCTGCCCCGTCCTTTGCCTTTTCCCCTACCCTCCAGCCAGCGCCAAACAGCCTCTGAGTAGCTGACAGGGGCTGCCGGAGCGACAGGGCGCGGGGCCACACTGGTGGCCAATAGCAGCCGGCCATCGGGCTGCGGCCGGATGGTTACCGGCTCGCCGAGTAGGGTGCAGCCTTGCCCATCCTTCAGCTCCGTGCGCTTCCCATCGCGGGCTACCACAAAACCGTCGCGGGTGATGAGGCGGCCGTTGGGCAGGCGCACGTCGCGGGTCATGGGGCGGGTTTCACCGTTTCGGATGAGGTACATGCTGCCGTCGCGCCGCTGAAAGCCGTCGTTGGCCTGGGCCACGGCCAAGTGGGTAGCGAAGAGCAAACAGGCCAGCAGGAGAAATCGAAAACGCATGAAAGGCGGCTTTGAGCAAGGAAAAGGGGTAGGCGGCAGTACGCGCCACCAGGCCGGAAGTTGGGGCCGCAAAGCACGGAAGAAATCTTTCGATGAGGTGCGGGTTACCTTCCCAAAGCTCAGCTATTAAGCTCTGTACAACGCCAGCTGTTGTGCTTCATCTCCACTTACCTTCTTCTACACACCCTCATGAAAACCCTCTTCAAGTCCCTGTTTGTTGCTGCCGCCGTTGCTTTCTCCGCCACTTCCTGCACCCAGGAAGGCAAAGAAAACGCTGAAGCCGCTGGTGAGCACACCGAAGCTGCCGCTGAACACGTAGGCGACGCTGCCTCGGCTGAAGCCACCAACGCCGCTAACGAAACCGAAGCTGCCGCCGACAAAGCCGGTGACGCCATCGAAAACGCCGCTGATAAAGCCGAAGCCAAAACCGAAGCCGCCGCTGCCGAAGTGAAAGCCGAATCGAAAGAAGCTGCCGCCGACGCCAAAGCTGAAATCAACGCCGCTACCAAGAACGACTAGCTCTTCGTTTCGGATTATTAGAAAAAGCCCCGGTTGCTACCAGCCGGGGCTTTTGGGTTTTTAGGGGTAGGCAGATACTGCTCAAAGAACGTCATGTCGAGCTTGTCGAGACATCTCGCTTGGCTGACGTTGCAGTGCTACTCACTCCCCCTCTCCCCTTGGAGAGGGGGCCGGGGGTGAGGCGAACACCAGCACGCAAGATGTCTCGACATGACGTTCTTAGAATACTTACTACCCCGCTGGCACCGCTTCAGTGGCGCCGGCCAGTTCCAGCAGCACCTCATAGTAAGGCCGGGACTGAATACGGGCTTTAAGCCAGCTGTAGAAGCTCAGGGCCTGTAAGTCTTCCTGCTCCAGGGGCACGAAGGACGGAATTTGAGCGGCCCGCTCGGCAAAGGCCGACGTGCGGGCTAGCTCTGGCTCATCCACGATGTCGCGTACCAGCTGCAGGTAGTAGAGCACAGCGGCGTAGCCGCCGCCATCGGGCCCGAACCGTTCTTTAATCAGCCGCTCAATGGCGCGCAGGCGGTTCAGGGCCAGATCGGGGTTACCAAGCTCCAGTTGGGTCAGCATCTCGCCCATGTTGCGGTTGAGCACCCACTCTACCCCCATTTCCTGCTCGCACCAGTGGTCGGTGCGGCCGATGCCCAGCAAGGCCTGGTTGGTTTTCTGAAACTGCCCTTCGGCGAAGTAATGAAAGCCCAAGCCCAGCCGGGCCGTGAGCTGGTCGCGGGGTGCCAGCGGAGTGCGCAGAATGTCTTCCAGCAGCCGGATGCTGTCGGCGTTGCGGCGCAGGAAGGCGTAGTTGGCGGCCAGCAGGAAGGTGTAGCGCGCCCGCAGCCCCGTCGATTCCAGCTTGGGTCCGCTTTCCAGCACCGCCCGCAGCCGCTCCAGGTACTCCACCGATTCGCGGAAACGGCGGGTGCGGTACAGGGAGTGCGCAATCATGTAGAGCAGCCCCAGCTGGGCCTCACGGTGGGCCGGCTGAAAGCCGTGGCGCTTCTCCATGAGGTGGTAGCAGCGCATCACGAAGGGCGCAAACGAGAGGTAGTCGCGGCGCACCAGCATGGCCGCCCGGGCAATGGACATGAGCCGGTAAAGCAGGGCCGGGCGCCGGGCAAAGGCTTCCTGCAGATCATACTCGCGCAACACGTCCTGCAGAATGGTATCAAACGACTCGCCGGCCCGGCCTTTTACTCGCGCCTGCCGCAGCCGCTGCCGAATGAGGCTATCGGCAATGTTGGCGCGCTCCTCCTCGTCGGCGGCTTTTTTGTTGAGGTTGCGGCGCTGAATAATGTCCAGCAGGTCATCGGCGTACTTGCTGCCGGCCTGGGCAATCTGGAGGTTATATACGGTGTTCAGCAGTTCGTACTGTTCGTTCTGGCAGGCCAGCTTTTCGGCCTTGCGCGCCGTGCTCCAGGCCAGGCGCGGCACGCCCACCTCGAACAGATACTGGGCCAGGGTAAGCAGCCCGCGTACTGAGGAGGCCGCCGTGGGGTCTTGCTGGCGCTGGCGCAGCAGCAGGTAGTCGGTGAGGTGGCGCATGAGGCGCTTGCGCAGGGCGTAGTAGGCCACTGCGTTGGGCTCCTCGGGGTAGAGTCGGGTCAGCAGCTCCTCGGTGGTGTATTCCTTCTGGTGCAGCAGCAAGTCGCAGAGGCGCACATCCATGCGGCCTTTCTGCTTACGCCGCTGCCGCTGAATAAATTGCCGAAACTCTTTGCGCTCATCAGTAGAAAATGTACTCAGGGTAGTTCTTAAATCATCCATCGGAATAGAGGTCCACAGCAATAGTCAATGATACTGAATGCAGGGCAGATTACTCCTGTGCGCCAGCTGCTTTTTGCTACCCCCGCCGTAGCCTGCAACCCGGCAGCCCGGCACTTCTCCTGTGCTGCTTCACCAGCCTTGCCACTAGCCTGAGGGCCGACTCGGTTTGCCAGTGAAATTCGCTGTTAATGGAAAGTCAACGTACTGATCAGTGGTACCCGAGCCGGTTCTCTGCTCATTATCTGTTTTTCCATCGCCCGAAGTCTTTGTTTCACTCCTTAGTTACTACCCTCTATTTAACACATTTATATAATTAATTGAATAATAATTTATAACTTAACATCAGACAGGTGTTATGAGGACGTCGGCGGAAGAACTTCGGATGGTGGGAAATACGGCGCTGCTGCGGTTGCCGAAAACGGCGCTTTTGTGCTCCCGTCAGTACCCCGTCAGTATTGAGCGTACCACTTACCTATGGGCCATGGAGCAGCGTCAGCTAGGCTACTGCGTGGTATCGGGCTTTAACTCCCGGATGGAGCAATCGGTATTTCGGTTTTTGCGGCAGGATGTGCTGCAGCCCATTGTGTATGTGCTGGGGCGGGGCATTCAGCCTACGGTGCAGTTTGAGTACGAGCGGGATATTCAGCTAGGCCGATTGCTGTTCGTATCACCCTTTGAGCCCAGCGTCAGCACCGTTACCCAGGAAACCTCCGACATTCGGGACTTGCTCCTGGCCGACCTGGCCGACCGTTTTTTCATTCCTTACGTCAGGCCGGGCGGCAACCTGGAGCGGCTGCTGCAGAGCGAGGCGGCTCGCAATAAGCCCATCGTGACCCTGAACCTGCCTGAAAATGCGGGGCTTATCCGGCGGGGTGCCCGTATTTATCAGCCGCCGGGGCTGCTGGCGCACTCTGCCGCGGCGCAAACTAACCCTGGCTGAGCTTTCGTGCGTAGAGTTGGCTGTACTTCATCCAACCCTGCCATTCCATGACTACTTCCAACTCTATTCTTTCCGCCGTCCCGACCTCGCCTTCCTCGGGCATTCGGGCCCTGGCCCGCTTTGGCTTCGCGGCCAAAGGCATCGTGTACCTCCTAATGGGCCTGCTGGCCCTGCTGGCCGCTTCGGGCCAGAAAGGCGGCCAGACCGCCGATAAAAAACAAGCCGTCCAGACCTTGCAGGACCTACCCGGCGGCCAGGTGCTGCTTGGTTTAGTGGCGTTTGGCTTGGTGGGCTACATCGTGTGGCGCTTCACGCAGGCCCTAATGGACACCGAAGACAAAGGCTCCGGCGCGAAAGGCATCGGGCGGCGCCTAGGCTACGCAGGCAGCGGCCTGCTATATGGTAGCCTGGCCTGGTTTGCCGCCCAGCTAGCCATGGACGGCACGGCCAGCTCCGGCGGCAACGGGCAGCAAACTTTCACGGCCAAGGTGCTGGGCTGGCCCGGCGGCGAGTGGATCATCATGGCCCTCGGCCTGGCTATCATCGGGGGCGGCATCTATCAGATCTATCGGGCTTATTCCGGCAAGTTTCATAAGCATGTGAATGCCAGCGGGTTGCCTGCAAACCAACAGCAGGTAGTATATCGCACGGGTCAGGTAGGGTACACGGCCCGGGGCATCGTAATGGGCATTATCGGCTACTTTTTCCTGCAGGCGGGCCAACAGTCGCGCGCCGAGGCCGTGGGCACCACCGACGAAGCCTTCGACCTGCTAGCCTCCATGGGTCCGGTCGTGCTGGCCGTGGTAGCTCTGGGGCTCATGGCCTACGGCCTATACATGCTGGTGCAGGCCCGCTTCCCGGTGCTGCGGGTGTGATCCTCCTTCCGAGTAAGGACAATAGAGAGTGTAGAACCACACTGATTCTCTTACTTTCTACCCCTTTATATGCCATGAACCCTTACTTCCGCGGTGGAGGTAAGGGTTCATGGCATATAAAGGGGTAGGGAGTAGTGGGCTGGGGACAGTTTTCTTACTCGGATAACTATGCCACGTAATCCGTCAGGTACTGGTACCGCTCGGTGAGCTGGCCATGGCGGGCAATGGTGGCGCGTTCTACTACCTCATCGGCACCGCCTTCGTGCACCAGATGGGGTAGCACGTTGTCGATGAGCTGGCGGCCAAAGTCACGGCTGGCGTTGCGGGGCAGCTCGCAGGGCAGGTTATCCACGGCCATGACGGTAATGTTGTCGGGGCGCGAATACGCTGGCTCCAGCTCCCGGGTCTGGCAGTTGTAATCGAAGGCTGGCTCCTGAATGCTACTGGCCCGTTTGGTCGTCGGGATGGAGCCGTTTACGTCGCAGGTTACGTCGGCAATGGTATTGATGCAGAAGCCCGGCTGGCAGATGTCGTCCTCGGTGAACAGCCGCGGGGCCGCGGGGTGCCAGTAGGCACAGGCAATCAGCAAATGGGTAACGGGCAGGAAGTTCTGAAACGTGCTTTCGTACTCGTGCGGGTTGCGGTGAAAGTCGGGCGTATCCCACACGCGGCCGTCGCGGCGGCGGTTGTAGTCGGAGCTGCGCAGCTGGGTGTACACGGGCTCGTTAAACTCCAGATAGAGGTAGTCATACACGCTCACGCGCCGGATGCGCATCATGTTCAGTACCTCCACCGCGCCCTGGGCCACGCGCCCCGAGCCGGTTACAGCAATTTTGATGGGCGGCAGGCGCTTCACCTTGAAGAACTCCTCCTGCATATCCTCCATATCCACGCACTGGTAGGCAGGCTTCAGCTGGAAGAGGTTGTGCTTGCGACCATACGTGAGCAGGCCGTTGTAAGCGCCCACAATGCCGGCCCAGCGCCCAAACGCCACAATCCGCTCCCCCTGCTCATTCGTGAGCATTTCGTAGTCGATCAGAGTGATGTTTCGGGCCAGCACCTGGCGTAGCAGCTCCCGGTTGGCGGGCTGCTTTTTCACGGTGTGCGAGAAGAAGAGGTAGGTTTTGTCGGGAATCAGCTGGGCCACGGGCACTTCCTTTACGCCCATCAGAATGTCGCAGTCCGATACATCGGGGCGCACTTCAATGCCCAGGTCGCGGTATTCCTGGTCAGAAAAGCAGCGGATGGCGCTTTCCTGCACCACCACTTTCAGCCCCGGAAAGCGGGCTTCGGCTTCGGCGCATTTCTTGGGCGTGAGCGGCACGCGCTTATCAGGCGGGACTTTGCCTTCGCGGATCAGGCCAATGGTAAGGTGACGCATGGGGGTAGGAATGGGTGGGAATCGGGCCTAAATCTGCGGAAAATATCTTGAGCTTGCCCCCGCCCGCCGCGCTCCAGCGCCCGGCTGCTCCGACGCCCGCACCATTCGTGCCGTTCGCCTACCCCCTTCCTCGCCCAAACCCCATCGGCTGGAAGCCAGCCCGAAACCAATCGTTCGGCCCCTTTGGCGCCGGACCGGAAGCTCCAGAATGCGAGCTTTCTACCCCCTTCTCAACCCTAAATCCTGGCAGGGCACCCACAAGCCAGATGCTCATAAACCGGAGCGAAAAAACTCCTTGGAACAACCCTCAACTTTTGCTGGTTTTAGGGCGGAAGCGTGAAGGCTTTTCGCGCTACCTTTGTATGGGCTCTGCCTAGGGGCCTGCTCTGTTGCCACCCTCACCCTTGTTTTTATGTTGCTTCAACCCAAGCCCGCCGATGTATTCGTGGACCGCCATAATGGCCCCGACGAAGCTGCGGTAGCTGAAATGCTGCGCACCATTGGCGTGGAGTCGATTGACCAGCTCATCGACGAAACTGTGCCGGCCGCCATTCGCCTGAAGAAGCCGCTGAACCTGCCCGCTGCCCTCACGGAGCGGGCTTTTTTGGCGAAGTTCAAGCGTATTGCCGGCCAGAATAAGCTGTTCAAAAACTACATCGGTCTGGGTTACCACGACACCCAGCTGCCGCCTGTAATCCAGCGCAACATTCTGGAAAACCCGGGCTGGTACACCGCCTACACCCCCTACCAGGCCGAAATTGCCCAGGGCCGCCTCGAAGCCCTCATCAACTACCAGACTATGGTAATTGACCTGACGGGCCTGGAAATTGCCAACGCTTCCCTGCTCGACGAAGGCACCGCCGCCGCCGAGACCCTGCACATGTTCCATTCCCTGACCAAAAAGAAGAACGCTACCCGCTACTTCGTTTCGGATCAGGTGCTGCCCCAAACCATTGACGTGCTGCGCACCCGCGCCACACCCCTGGGCATTGAGCTGGTAGTAGGCGACCACCGCACGGTTGACCTCACCGATGAGTCGCTGTTCGGAGCCATCCTGCAATACCCGGCCGCCGATGGTGCCGTGTACGGCTACACCGACTTCATCTCGAAGGCCCACGACAACAACCTGTTTGTAACCGTGGCCGCCGACCTGCTGGCCCTTACGCTACTCACGCCTCCCGGCGAAATGGGTGCTGATGCCGTGGTAGGTAACTCCCAGCGCTTCGGGGTACCCATGGGCTACGGCGGACCGCACGCCGGTTTCCTGGCTACCAAAGATGCCTTCAAGCGCGTAATCCCGGGCCGTATTATCGGTCAGAGCATTGACGCGGCCGGCAACAAGGCCTACCGCATGGCCCTGCAAACCCGCGAGCAGCACATCCGCCGCGAAAAGGCTACCTCCAACATCTGCACCGCCCAGGTGCTGCTGTCGGTGCTGGCCGGCATGTACGCCGTGTACCACGGCCCTCAGCGCATCCGTCAGTTTGCCGCCAACGTGCACGCCCTGACCCAAACGCTGAACGGCGCCCTCACCGGCCTGGGCCTGGAGCAAACCAACGAGCACTACTTCGACACGCTGGATATCCAGCTGGAAAGCGCCGAGCTGCAGCAGGCCATCCGTCAGGAAGCCGAAGCCGCTGGCATTAACTTCCGCTACTTCGGCGAAAACCAGGTAGGCATTTCTCTGAACCAGAACACCGAAATCGAGGATGTGCAGGACATCGTGGCCGTGTTTGCCAAGGTGTTGGGCAAAGAGGCAGCTGCGGTTTCCCTACCCTCCGAAGTATCGGTAAACTGGACGGACGAGCTGATCCGTAAGAGCGAGTACCTGACCCACCCCATCTTCAACTCGCACCACTCCGAGCACGAGATGCTGCGCTACATGAAGCAGCTGGAAAACAAGGACCTGAGCCTGGCTCACTCCATGATTCCGCTGGGCTCATGCACCATGAAGCTCAACGCCACCGCCGAGATGATTCCGGTGACCTGGCCAGAAATCGGTGGTTTACACCCCTTCGCTCCGCGCGAGCAAGCCCAGGGCTACGCCGAAATCTTCCGCGACCTGGAAGCGTGGCTCTGCGAAGTAACTGGCTTTGCCGCCGTGAGCCTGCAGCCCAACTCCGGGGCTCAGGGCGAGTACGCTGGTCTGCTAGCCATCAAAGGCTACCACGATGCCCGCGGCGACCAGCACCGCAACGTAGCCCTGATTCCGGCTTCGGCCCACGGCACCAACCCCGCTTCGGCTGTTATGGCCGGTATGCAGGTAGTGGTAGTAAAGAGCACCGAGGAAGGTAACATCGACGTGGAGGACCTGAAGGCCAAAGCTGCGCAGTATGCCGACAAGCTTAGCTGCCTGATGGTAACCTACCCCAGCACGCACGGCGTGTACGAGGAAACCATCATCGACATCTGCCAGACCATCCATAACCACGGCGGCCGCGTGTATATGGATGGCGCCAACATGAATGCCCAGGTAGGCCTGACCTCGCCCGCCACCATCGGGGCCGACGTGTGCCACCTGAACCTGCACAAAACCTTCTGCATCCCGCACGGCGGCGGCGGACCCGGCGTGGGCCCCATTGGCGTAGTTGCCGACCTGGCTCCCTACCTGCCCGGCCACGTGCTGGTGGATGCCGATGGCCGCACGGCCGGCGCGGTTACTTCGGCTCCCTGGGGCTCGGCCAGCATTCTGCCGATCAGCTACGCCTACATTTCGATGATGGGCGGCGAGGGGCTGACGGAGGCTACCCGCACGGCTATCCTGAATGCCAACTACATCAAGGCCCGCCTGGAAGCGCACTACCCCGTGCTGTACACCGGAGCCAACGGCCGCTGCGCCCACGAAATGATTCTGGACTGCCGCCAGTTCAAGAAGGCCGGCATTGAGGTAGAGGACATTGCCAAGCGCCTGATGGACTACGGCTTCCACGCGCCCACCGTATCGTTCCCGGTAGCGGGCACGCTGATGGTGGAGCCCACGGAGTCAGAAAGCAAAGAAGAGTTGGACCGCTTCATTGAGGCCATGATTGGCATCCGCAAGGAAATTGCCGCCGTGGAAGAAGGCCGCGCTGACCAGAAAGACAACCTGCTCAAGCACGCGCCGCACACCGCGGCAGCCGTGCTCACCGCCGACTGGAACCGCCCCTATACCCGCGAAGAGGCTGTGTACCCCACCGAGTACGTGCGCGCTGCCAAGTTCTGGCCCGCCGTGGCCCGCATCGACTCTGCCTACGGCGACCGGAACCTCATCTGCGCTTGCACCCCCGTGGAGCAGTACGCCGATGCCGAGGAGAAGCTGGTAGAAACTGATAAAGGTCCTTCGTACTAACGCACGGACCACCACACGAAAAAAGGCCTGGAACCAGTGGTTCCAGGCCTTTTTTCGTGTGGTGGTCCGATAGGTGCGTGCGACGGGTAGGCGCGGCTACTTTTGCGCGAAGCAGGTGCGGTACATGTAGCCGTTCTGGGTTTTGCCCTCGGCCGTTACGCGCACTTTCACGAAGTAGGCATCCACTGTGTCCATCACCTGCACCTCGCTGCCCGAGTTGATGGTGCTCAGTTGCGGCGAGGTTTTGGTCATACCGTCATATAGTACGCATTCCACTACGGTGTTGTGGGCCACGGGCCCCGTGGAGGCTTTGTTGGAGCGGGATTCAGTGCTGGCGGCACTGCAGGAAGCCAGCAAGCCGGCAATGCCCAGGTAGAGTAAAGTTTTTTTCATTGAGTATCAGCTAGAAAAAGGCCTCCCAAAAGATAGGGAGATTTTAAGCTGAAAAGGAATTTTCCAAGTCGGATTCTTCGAATAATTATTCTGCATGCAGTCTATTTCATCGGGAACGAGCGGCGAGCGACTACTGTTTACTAAGCAGACCGGGAGCAGGAAGCGGCGCACTGCAGCCCCTGCCTGGGCATCCATCCCTACTGATTTCTTCCTATGAACCGCATTCCCAAATTCTTGACCCGTCCCCTGACGCTGTCGGTGCTAGGGCTGACCCTGTTGCTGGGGGCCAGCGGCTGCGCCACCACGGCGCGCGTGGGCGTTACCTCCGATTTCGACCACTCCGTTAACTTCCGCAGCTACAAAACCTGGGCCTGGTACCCGCAGCAGCCCACCGATACGGAGGGTGGCCCGGCCAAGGGCTACGAGTCGTTCCTGGACAAGCGCATCCGGGCCGCCGTGGAGCAGCAGCTCACGGCCAAAGGACTGTCGAGGGTTGACAAAAACCCCGATGTGTTTGTGGCCTACAGTGCCCGCGTGGAAGACAAGCAGCGCAGCACTGGCGGCGCTTACGGCCCCTACGGCTACCCGTACTGGTACGGCTACGGCGGCTTTTACAACCGTGGCTTCAACCAGGGCATAGTAGATTACAAAGCCGGCACTGTTATCCTCGACTTCGTGGATGCCCGCCGCAAGGAGCTAGCCTGGCGCGGCCAGGGTCAGGCCCAGGTAGATAACCAGACTATTTCGGAGCCTGAAGTGCAGCGCATTGTAACCAGCATCCTGGGCAACTACCCTCCCGGAGCTGAGCAAGCCAGCCGCTAACCGGTCAGCAAGCTTTCAGAAACCTGTTTCGCGTGGCGCGAGACAGGTTTTTTTATGCCCTTATAACAGCAAAAGGCCTACCCCCAGGGCAGGGAGCAGGCCTTCTGTTGTGGTAATCTGATGAGTCTTAGATGGGTACGTTTACGTGGCGCTCGGCGTGGTAGCTGGAGCGTACCAGCGGGCCGCTTTCTACGTACTTGAGGCCGCGCTTCAGGCCTTCTTCCTTGTAGTGAGCAAACAGGTCGGGGTGAATGAATTCGGCTACCTCAATGTGGCGCTTGGTGGGCTGCAGGTACTGGCCCAGGGTCAGGATGTCGAGGCCGTTGGCAGCCAGGTCGTCCATGGCCTGGTACATTTCGTCTTTGGTTTCGCCCAGGCCCAGCATAATGCCCGACTTGGTGCGCTTGCCGGCCTGCTTAGTGCGCCGGATCTGCTCCAGGCTACGGTCGTACTTGGCCTGGGGCCGCACGAGGCGGTAGAGGCTGCCCACCGTTTCCATGTTGTGCGATACTACCTCCTGGCCGCCGGCTATCATTGTATCGAGGGCATCCCAGTTGGCTTTCACATCCGGAATCAGGGTTTCGATGGTGGTAGTGGGGCTGAGCAGCTTGGTTTGCACCACAGTCTCGTACCACACGCTGGCCCCCCGGTCCTTGAGTTCATCTCGGTTTACGGAGGTAATAACAGCGTGCTTCACGCCCATGAGCTGAATGGCTTCGGCCACCCGGCGGGGCTCGTCGAGGTCGTACTCGGTGGGGCGGCCGGTGGCCACAGCGCAGAACGAGCAGGAGCGCGTGCACACGTTGCCCAGAATCATGAAGGTAGCCGTACCGGCGCCCCAGCACTCGCCCATGTTGGGGCAGTTGCCGCTTTCGCAGATGGTGTGCAGCTTATGTTCGTCCACCAGGCGGCGGACATTGGCGTAGGCCGGGCCCACTGGCAGCTTCACGCGCAGCCAGTCGGGCTTGCGCGGTTTGGCGGGCGCAACAGGGGCAGCCGCCTCGGGCTGAATGATGGGCAGGGTCAGCAACAGTTCATCCATGCTGCAAAGGTAAGGGGGAATAGGTTGCGGGTATTCAGCCCCTAAGACAATTCCGCTGGCCTTGTGGTTTCAGGGAAAAGAATAGATCATGGATGAAAGGATAAAGAGCGAGAGATAAGGGACTATAGATGACGGACAGGGCAAGCCGTAATCTACTCCGCTGCTATGCCCTCTAATTTCTCATCCTACCTCAATTCCGGCTGCCCAGGTACAGAGTCAGGTAAACGGAGGGCAGGAACTGGTCGTTCAGGTCTTTGTCGGGTACCTGCGCTACCCGGATGATGGCCGGGTCCTTGGTGTACGCCTCCAGCAGAAACCCTACCTCTACGCCCGCTACGGCATCACGGTAGCGCCCGTACTCAAAGCTGAGGGCACCCCGCAGATGCGCACCCAGAATAGGCTTGGTTTGCCCGGCACCGGAAAACAACGGGGCCCGATCTACCACCAAGTCCAGCGGGTCGCGGTGAATTTCCGGGTCGTACTGCTCGTTATGAATGTCGGCGGTGGTAGGCGCCGTCCGGCCGTTGCTATAGTCGTAGCTGATGTAGTAGGGCATGAGCAGGCCGATAGAAGGGCCCGCCCCAGCCAGCACGTTCACCTGCACCCCCGAGTCGGGCGCCTTGCGAAAGATTACGCGCTGCAGCCCCACCGAAGGCCGGAGGGCAAAAAAGTAATTGCTTTTGCCGTACACGAATGAGCCCCCGTAGCGCGAGCCAAGCTTCTGCTCCTTGGGGTGCTTTATTTCCACGGCCTCCACGCTCCAGAAGCGGGCCCAGTCCTGGTTGAGCACCCGGGTAGAGCGCACGGAAGCGCCCCCGATCAGGCCGCCGCGGGTGTTGAAGTTGATGCCGTAAGTAAACTCTTTGCGGTAGGAAGGCTCGTCGTTGCTGGAAGAGGTAGCCTGGCTTTGCTGGGCCTGCGCGGCCGGCACCACGCCCAGTGCTGCCAACAGCAGGCCGGAGCTCATGACAAATGATGTACGCACGGAGAAGAAACGCAGGAGGCGGTGGAGAAATTGCGGGTGCACCGGCTTCTGACCGTCAACCCTACCGAAAGTACGTAAATTTACCCGCATACACTTGGCTAATTTTGATTTCCTATGAGCACTGCCACCGCCCAATACGCCGGTAATCTGCGTACCGAAGCTACCCACGTAGCCTCCGGCAATACCATCCTGACCGATGCTCCCGTGGACAACCACGGCCGGGGCGAGGCCTTCTCCCCCACCGACCTGGTAGCAACGGCCCTGGGCTCCTGCATGATGACCATTATGGGCATTGTGGCCGAGCGCCACGCCCTGGACCTGACCGGCGTACGCTGGGAGGTAACCAAGCACATGGTGGCCGAACCCCGCCGCATCGGGCAGATAGACGTTACGTTCCGCCTGCCCGCTACCCTCACAGAGAAGGAGCAGACCATCCTGGAAAATGCCGCCCGCACCTGCCCGGTGGCCCTGAGCTTAAACCCGGAAATCCGCCAGGAGGTTCGGTTCCTTTATGAGTAAAGAGGGAATGAAGGGATGAGGTGAATGGTGAAGAGGGGAACGGACTGGCGGACAACTGGTATCATCCCGTTTCCGCTGCCTGCCCTACCTGGTTGAAAGTACCGCATAAACCAAAAGGGAGCCGGCGCAACAACAGTGCGCCGGCTCCCTTTTGGTTTTCAGACAGGGGTAGGATGATGAACGCCGGATTAGATGACCCGGGTGGCCTGAGCGGTACGGCAGATTTCCGGCTGCCAGCCCATTCACCTGTCACTATTCATCTATCTATGCGTTCACCATTTGGGCTACCTCGTTGAGGCGGATGCCCATGTGCGAGGCATTGTAGCGGCACTCACCGTTTTGGATGAGCAGCAACTGGGGCGACTCGTGGCGGATACCGAACTTATCGGCAATTTCGTTGGAGATGGGGCGGAAGCGCAGCAAATCGAGGTAATAGAGCTTGGTGCTCTCCAGCCCGGCGTCGCCCCACTGCCGCTCTACCTTGCCTTTAGCGGCGGCGCTGATGGAGCAGGAGGTACTGTGCTTGAAAATAAGAACCGGGTGCTCGTACGATTCGCGGACGATGTCGGTGAGCTGCTCGGATTCGGTTAGGTGTTGCCAGGGGGTCATGGATGCAAGGAATTACTGAGCGTTGGAATCTTTCTTCTTTCGCAGACGCAAACTAAGGCGCGATGGTTCGGTGACGCGCGGCGTGCCGGTGCGGTCGAACTGATACGCAGCCTGCGCGCCCGTGGGTTTGATGGTGGCCTGCTTGCCGGCGCCGCCCTGCTTGAGCTCGGCCTTGGTTACCGTCAGGTGCGACTCTTTATACTCTGCCTTAACCCGCGCGGCTTCCCGCAGGGCGCGGCGGTTGGCCGCCCGCTGCTGGGCCGGGCTAGTAGATTCCAGCTGAGCCCGGGCCTCGGAGGCAATAGCCAGGCCCGCCAGTACAAAAGCTCCGATAAAGAAGTAGCGCCGCATAGGAGTAAACAATAGAGGGTGATGATGCCGGGTAGTAAAGCAAGACTGCTGCCAGCCGCCCCTACCCTTACGGAAAGCAGCAAGCCTTGGCCAGCGCCACGCAGGGCTACCCTCTGGTGGGCAGTGGGGCCGGGCGGTTTATGGCTCCAACTTACTGCAGAAAATCAGGAAGGACGATGCCCAGGAATTTGCGCTGCCCCACTTTGTGCTTCAGGCGGCGGCGCTCGTACTTGGGCTTCTTCAGGAGGCCGTTTTTATCGTAGCTGTTTTTCTGAGTTTTTACGGCCTCTTTTTCCACGTCCAGGGCCCGCCCGTCGGCCGACTGGTTGTCGGGGTTTTTGGCTTTTTTGACTTTGGGCTGGGGTGGGCCCGTCGGGCTGGGCATGCGGTAGGGGTGGCAGGCCGAAGCCAGCAGCACCGCCAGCACCAGCAGGGGCAGGCGCAACCCGGAAGCAGTAAAAACCTTCATGCGGAGTAGAATTCAACTTTCTGCCCAGGAAGGCAGCAGGCGCAAATTACGGATTTCAGGGGCTAGTAGCTCCGCAGTTTCGCCACCGTTTCGCGCAGGCGCTGCTGGGGCAGGAACACTTTTTCCAGCGGGGGCGCGAAGGGCACGGCCGTATCCAGGGAGGCCACGCGGTGCACGGGTGCATCAAGGTGGCGGAAACAGTGCTCCGCAATCCAGGCCGCAATTTCGCCGCCCAGGCCACCTATCAGGGTGTCCTCGTGCAGAATGATGACGCGGCCGGTTTTCTCTACGGTCTGGCGCACGGCCTCGGTGTCCCAGGGCAGCAGAGTCCGCAGGTCGAGGATGTCGGCCGAAAGCCCTACCTCCTCGGCCAGGGCCAAAGCCCAATGCACGCCGGCCCCGTAGGTGATAATGCTCATTTCCTGACCCTCGCGCACCAAAGCTGCCTTCCCGATGGGCGTGGTGTAGTAGGCATCGGGCACCGGCGCCGTGATACTGCGGTAAAGCAGCTTGTGCTCGAAGTACATAACGGGGTTGGGGTCCTCGAAGGCGGCGCAGAGCAGCCCCTTGGCATCCACGGGGTTGCTCGGGAATACCACTTTCAGGCCGGGGGTGTGGGTAAACCAGGCCTCGTTGCTTTGGCTGTGGAAGGGCCCGGCGGCCGTGCCCGCGCCGGTGGGCATGCGCACCACCACGTCGGCGTTCTGGCCCCAGCGGTAGTGGCTTTTGGCGAGGTTGTTTACAATCTGGTTGAAGCCGCAGGTCACGAAATCGGCGAACTGCATTTCCACCATGGCCTTTTTGCCCCTGATGCTCAGCCCTAGCCCCGCGCCTACAATAGCCGACTCGCAGAGGGGCGTGTTGCGCACCCGGCCCTTGCCAAACTGCTGCACAAAGCCCTCGGTAATCTTGAATACGCCGCCGTACTCCGCAATATCCTGGCCCATGAGTACCAGCTCGGGGTAGCGCTCCATGCTCTGGCGCAGCCCGTCGGAAATGGCATCCACGTAGCGCTTTTCGGTGTGCGGTGATGATGTGATGGGGTGATGGGGTGATGAAGTGTCTTGGTTCCGGCTCCCCTCATCACTAGTTACCTCATTACTTTTCACCTTATCACCAACCGGCGCATACATATCGGCCAGTTCTTGCTGGGGGTTGGCGGTAGGCATGGGGGTAGCATCGGCAATGCGCAGGCCTTCCTCAATTTCGCGCTTGATGGTTTCGCGGTAGCGCATGCGGGCTTCCTCATCCAGAACGCCTTCCTGCAGCAGCCACTTTTCGAAGTTCTCAACGGGGTCTTTCTGCGCCCACTGCTCAAACAGCTCCTGGGGCACGTACTTGGTGCCGCTGGCTTCCTCGTGCCCGCGCATCCGGAAGGTGAGGGCCTCCAGCAATACGGGGCGGGGGTTCTGGCGCAGGTCCTCGGCCAGGCGGCGCACGGTGTCGTACACTTCCAGCACGTTGTTGCCATCTACCTGCACGGCCTCCATGCCATAGGCGGGGCCTTTATCCACGAAGTAGCGGAAGCGGAACTGCTCGTTGGAGGGCGTGCTCAGGCCGTAGCCGTTGTTTTCGATGATGAAGATGACCGGTAGCTGCCATACCGCCGCCACGTTCAGAGCCTCATGGAAGTCACCTTCCGAGGCGCCGCCGTCGCCCGAGTACGTGATGGTCACTTTCGGCCGGTCGTCGAGCTTGTCGGCCAGGGCAATACCGTCCGCTACGGCCAGTTGGGGGCCCAGGTGCGAAATCATGCCCACGATGTGGTGCTCGTTGGTACCGAAGTGAAACGACCGGTCGCGGCCTTTGGTGAAGCCCGTGGTTTTGCCCTGCCACTGGGCAAACAGCCGGTCCAGAGGCACGTTGCGGCCCGTAAACACGCCCAGGTTGCGGTGCAGGGGCAGAATGTACTCGTCGGGCTCCAGGGCCAGGGTGCTGCCCACCGAAATAGCCTCCTGCCCGATACCCGAAAACCACTTGCTTACTTTGCCCTGGCGCAGCAGAATGAGCATTTTCTCCTCAATCATGCGCGGTTTCAGCAGGCCCTGGTAGAGGTGAAGCAGGGTGTCGTTGGAGTAGTCTTTCCGGTCGAAGTTCATCGGGAGTCAGCAGGAAATGATGGGTAGGGCCAAAAGTACGGGTTTGGCGGGGAAGGGAAATTATTGGCTGAGCTTTATGGAATTGGCCGCCGCCGGGCATCTATCTTCGAGACTGATTTCTTCCCTACCCCTGCTATATGGTTCGACTATTACCTCTCGGCTTGTTTCTTCCGCTTTCAATCACAGCCCAGGCCCAACAGCCCGATACGCTGGCTCCGCGGCGGGTGAGGATAATAATACCGAAAGCGGACAGCATACCACAAGTAGATTATCCTCTTATCTCGGGGCGGCTTGTGTCTGTTGGATTCGGTGTTTCTGTTAAATCATATGACTTCACATCCTACCTCCCTCTCCAAGAGCAACTCCGCCAAGTAGCTGGGGTGCAGGCTACGCCCTACTCCGGGGCGCCGGGGGCTCAGGTGGCGGTGCATATTCGGGGGGCAGCAAGCTTGTCATCAAATGCCCAGCCACTGTACGTGGTGGACGGTATGCCCGTGTTTCAGAACACCTTTCGGCTGGGCACGAGAAACTCGCCGGGAGGTGTGGTGCCGGCCGAGGTACAGGAACTGGATAACAATCCGCTACTGAGCATCCCTCAGGAGGATATTGAGCAGGTAGAAATTCTGAAAGGTGCGTACGAAACAGCCCTCTACGGCTCCCAGGGTCTCAATGGCGTTATCCGGATTACCACCCGCCGGGGCAAGGTGGGCAAGCCGCGCCTGAGCTACTCCGGTTACGGGGGCGTACAGCGTGCCCGCACCCACTACGATTTGCTCGACGCCCGAGAGTACGCCACCCTGCGCAATGAAGTGTCCCAACGGATTGGGCGGCCCCTTGAGTACAGCCCTGCCCAGCTGGCCGCCCTCGGGGCCGGCACCGACTGGCAAAACGAGCTGCTGCGCACGGCTGCCGTGCAGGAGCACCACCTGGGCCTTTCGGGCGGCACGGCGGCCACGCGCTACTACGCCGGCGCCGACTATCTGGGCCAGGAGGGGGTAATGCTCAACTCGCGCCTGCGCCGCTACGCGGCCCGCGCCGCCCTCAACCAGCAAATTGGCCGGCGCCTGCGCCTAGATGCCACCGGCAGCTTCAGCCAGACCTCCCAGCGCATTCCAAACTATTACGCGCTGCAAAGCGCCCTGCTCGCCCCGCCTACCCAGGCGCTGGCCGACAACCCCAACCCCGGCTACTACGTGAACCCCGTGGACCAGGCCCGGCAAAGCTTCCAGTCGCCCGAGCAGCAGCGGCTTCTGGCCCAGGCAGGGGCGCGCTACGAGCTGGTGACGGGCCTTACGCTGGATGTGCGCGCCAATCTGGAGCGGGCTACCCTGCGCAGCCGCTCCTACCAGCCGGCTTTCAGCAACTTTCCGGCCGGCGAAAATGGCTCCCTCACGTTCACGTACCGCCAATGGATAGCCAACCCGGCCCTGCGCTACGCCCGCACCATTGGCGGTGAGCGGCACGCCGTAGCGGCCAGCCTGGAAAGCATGCAGCAGTACCGCGAGTTTACAGCCGAGCAGTTCAGCTACATCCCTGGCTCTACGGCGGGTGGCAACCGCGGGAGTAGCACCAGCATGTCGAAGGCTACCCTGAGCTTCTACCAGCTTACGGGCAGCTACACTTTTGATGAGCGCTACCAGGTGCAGGGCACCCTGCGCCGCGACGGCTCCAGCACGTTTGCCTCCCAGGACCGCTGGGACTGGCTGCCGGGCGCGCAGGTGCGCTGGCACGTGGCCAAGGAGAAGTTCTGGGCCACGGCGCCCGCCCGGCTGGATGTATGGGCCGGCTGGGGGCGCAGCTCCGGCGCCGGCAACCAGGGCCGCAACTCCCTGCAGATTTTCGTGCCCGGCCAGGGCAACGGCAGCCAGCAAATCCCGCTTTTCCTACCCGAGCAAAGTCAGCAGATTGATGTGGGGATTGAAGCCGGGCTCCTAAACAACCACCTGACCGTAACGGCCCAGGCCTACAAGCGCCGCACCGCCAGCACGGGTCGGGCACCCGGCCTTCTGAGCTGGAACGATCCTGCTCCCAATGACTACCTGCGCAACTCGGGTCTGGAGCTGACGCTACAAGGAATATGGACAGCGGGTAAGCTGCAGGGCGTGAGCCGGCTGGTGACGGCTACCAACCGCAACCGCTACGAGCAAGGCACTTCCGCTTACTTTTTCACCCACCAGCGCACCCTCGACGGCCAGCCCCTGAGCACCTTCTACGGCTACCGCACCCAGGGCCTGGATGCCAATGGCAGCTTCCGCTACGAGGATGTCAACGGCAACGGCCAGCTCGATTTTCAGGACCGCCAGCCGCTGGGCAGTGGCCTGCCCCGGCAGCTGCTCAGCTTTAGCCAGCGGCTTACGCTCGGCCGCCTGGAGGCCCAGCTGCAGGCCGATGCCATGCTGGGCTACCAGGTGCAGAATACCGCCCTGCTTTACCTCGACGACCCCAATGGCTACAACAACGCCTCCGGGCGGATACGCGCCCGCTGGACGCCCGCCAACCCAGCGGCCGAGGTGCCCGCGGCCGGCTCCGAGGTGTCGGCTTTCAGCAACTACACGCTGCAGTCGGGCAACCACGCGCGGCTGTCGGCCCTGACGCTCAGCTATAAGGTATGGGAGCGGGAAACACGCAGCGTGCGGGTCTGGCTGGGCGCACACAACCTACTGGTAATTAGCAAATATCGTGGCTACGACCCCAACGTCAGCTCCGCCGGCTCCGACAACCAGCAGGCCGGCCTCGATGCCGGGGCCTACCCCACGGCCCGTACCTTGTTAGTGGGCCTGCGGGCTACCCTGTAGGCGCCCAAGGGGCTACCCCGGTACGTCGCCGGTCTTTCCCAGCCAGCCGCCCGAAACTTCTGTTTTGGGCGGCTGGTTGTTTATCTTACTGCCCCGTTGGGGCCTACTTCCCTGCCTTTTCCTATGATTCATTTCGAAGAATTTACCCTCGATAACGGCCTGCGCTGCATCGTGCACGAAGACCACAGCACGCCCATGGCGGTGCTCAACGTGCTCTACAACGTAGGCTCCCGCGACGAAGACCCCGCCCACACCGGTTTTGCCCACCTGTTTGAGCACCTGATGTTTTCGGGCTCCGTGAACATCCCCAGCTACGACGAGCCCCTGCAGCTGGTGGGCGGCGAGAACAACGCCTTCACCTCCCCCGACATCACCAACTACTACCTCACCCTACCCGCCGCCAACCTCGAAACCGGCTTCTGGCTGGAGTCAGACCGCATGCTGAACCTGGCTTTCTCGGAGCAGGGCCTGGAGGTGCAGCGCAAGGTGGTAGTAGAGGAATTCAAGCAGAACTACCTCAACCAGCCCTACGGCGACGTGTGGCTGAAGCTGCGGCCCCTGGCCTACCAGCACCACCCCTACCAGTGGGCTACTATCGGCAAGGAAGTCAGCCACATCGAAAACGCCACCATGCAGCAGGTGCGCGACTTTTTCGCCAAGCACTACTCGCCCGCCAACGCCATTCTGGTAGTAGCCGGCGACGTGACCGTGGCTGAGGCCCGGCGCCTGGCCGAGAAGTGGTTCGGGCCCATTCCGGGCGGCACCCGCTACGAGCGGCGCCTACCCCAGGAGCCGCGCCAAACCGAAGCCCGTTTCCTGGAAGTAACCGCCGATGTGCCCCTCTCGGCCCTGTATAAAGTGTACCACATGCCCGGCCGCGCCGACGAGGGCTACTACGCCGCCGACCTGCTGGGCGACGTGCTGGGACGGGGTAAATCGTCGCGGCTGTACCAACGACTGGTGAAGGAGACGCCCCTGTTCAACTCCGTTTCGGCCTCCGTAATGGGCTCCTTCGAGCCGGGCCTGCTGGTGGTCAGCGGTAAGCTGAACGTTGGGGTTACCCTGGAAGAAGCCGACGCGGCTGTGGAAGCCGTGGTGGCTGAGTTCCTGACCTCGGAGCTGGAAGCCGACGAGCTGGAAAAAGTTAAAAACCAGGCCGAGGCCAGCATCGTTTTCAGCGAGATTGAGCTGCTGAACCGGGCCATGAATCTGGCCTTCAGCAAGCTGCTCGGCAACGCTGACCTCGTGAATCAGGAAAGCGCCCGGGTGCAGGCCATTACCCCGGCCCAGGTGCAGGCCGCCGCCCGCGAAGTGCTGCGCCCCGATAACTGCAGCACCCTGTACTACCGCGCCCAGGAAGCGGCTGCCGCACCCGCCTCAGAACCAGTACTGGCAGCAGTGGCTCAGTAGCTGCCTTTCTAACCTAAAACAGCACAGCCCGCCTGATACTTCAGGCGGGCTGTGCTGTTTTAAACCGAATCGGATGGGAGGGACGGTGGGCTTACCAGCCGCTGCCGCCGCTGCCCCAGCCATCATCAGCTTTTTTCTTGGGAGCAGCTTTTTTCACTGGGGCGGCTGCTTTTTTGGTAGTGGCAGCAGCGCCGCCGCTTTTGGTGCCTGCTGCCGCGCCAGCGGCGCTGGCTTTGGGCGCCGCTGGGGCCGGAGTGGCCGCTACGGGAGCGGGCTCGGGCTCAGGAGCCGGAATAATAGGGGCCGGAGCCGGGGCCATCGGCGCGGGGTCAGAAGCACGTACGGTGCGACGCACATACGGCTTCAGGGGGCGGCCCCGGTAGTCGGTGGTTACGCGCCGCGAGGGAGCCGCGGAAAAGCCAGGAGCCAGGCTAGCTCCAATCGGCTGAGGCTCAGAAGCCGGGCCCATGGCAGCAGCCCCGCCCGAAGCCCCGCCCCAGTCGCCGCTACCCGAAGCCGGAGCAGCCGTAGCGGTAGGGGCCGGGGTAGCCGCGGGCGCAGCAGCCGGAGCTGCTACCGCAGCCTTAGTCGGTGTTGATTTCTTGGCCGGAGCCGCCTTTTTCGCGGGAGCTCCCCAGCCATCGGAAGAGGTATCCCAGCCGTCGGACGACTTTTTCTGGGCTACGGCTGGTGCGGCCAGCAGTACGCCGCCAAGCAGCAACAGTGGGAAGAATTGACGAGTCATAAGAAAGATAAAAGCAGATTCTTACCGCAAAGGTACGGCACCCCGCGCGGGCCCGAAACCCCCGCCTCACTTTTTGCCCTAACGTGACGTTTTTCAGGAAGTTCCTTCCCGGACCGGAATTACTGGATTTTGCGCCGTCCTCGTCACATAGTCTTTCTAATAACTGTGAAACTGATTCCGGGCTGCCCTACCCTCAGGGCCGGCTAACGGCCCGCTTAGGCTCACCCGATGAAATAGTGGAAGGCCCGGTGGGTTTTTTAGCGGGTTTTTTCTTGAGAGGACGCCCCATGTAGTCGGTGGTGGGCGGGCTGGGCATGTTCAGCCGCAAGCCGGGCGCCAGCTTCAGGTTTTCCTCGTCGCGCCGGCCGCTGCGGTCGTAGCGGGCGTAGGCCCCGGCGCGGGCCCGGGCGCGCGGGTTGGAGGTCCGATGGTAGGCAGCCTTGGTACGGGTAGCGGGCTTGGTCTGGCCCAGGGCCGGCACCTCGGTTAGCAGGCAGGCCATTCCCAGCAGCATCAGGGGTAGGAGTCGTGCTTTCATTACAGGAGTAGTAAGGGGTTCAGCGGTTTACCATGCGCCCTCCTGCATACGGCAACAGCCCGGCAACGGCTATACCGCCCGGGCTGTTTGCACTCCGGCACTGCTCAAATAATGTTTGCAGTCCTACCAGCCCGCAGCCATTGGCTCATCGGCTACATCGGCCTGCGCCGATGCCGTAGTGGCGGCCGGCTTACGCAGAGGGCGGCCATTATAGTCGGTGCTGGTGCCCCGGTAGGGAGCAGTGTTCATGCCCGGGGCCAGCATCACGCCCGAAGAACGCATCATGGGGTCGTCGTTCTGGGCTACGTCCACGGAGCGGGGCCGCTTCGATTTGGCCTTGGCTACCGGCCGGCCATTGTAATCGGTACTGGTACCACGGTAGGGCGAGGAGCTCATGCCGGGCGCCACCATTACCCCCGAGGAGCGCATCATGGGGTCATCATCCGGAGCGGCGGCGGTTTCCCAGCCGTTGCTGGTAGGCGCGGGGGTAGCGGGCTCGTTCCAGGTTTCCAGGGCCGGCCACTCGGGTTCCGCGGCGGGAGCTACGCTGGTGATGGCCGTTTTACCGGGTTTGGCTTTGGTTTGAGCCTGAGCTTCGGACGCACCGAAGAGGGCCACTGCTACGGCAGCGGAGAGAAGTAAGCGTTTCATCGGAAAGGCAGATCAAAGAGGTGAATACCATACCCGGCTCTGGCCGGACCTGCAGCCAGCTGGCTAACGGGTGGCGCCCCACGTTCAGCCTTAGTTGCCGCTTGTGCTATCGGTATTTACAGCAACCGTACCAGTTTTGACCGTAGGCTGCCCACAACGATGACCACTGGTAAAATTTCGCATTTTTCAAATCTTATATTATTGACATTCATATACTTGTACGCACCCCACTTCAATCCCTAAGCATCTAGCCCCAATCAAGTTACCTTTGCCTTATGATGCAGGATAACATCGCGCGGCTGCGCGCCGAAATCGACGCCTACGACCTTACCACCGCGGAACAACTCGACCAGTTCCGGATTGCCTATACCGGCCGTAAGGGCCAGCTGGCCGACCTCTTCGACCAGTTGAAAACCGTTCCGCAGGAAGACCGCCGGGCCGTTGGGCAGGAGCTGAACCAGCTGAAGCAAGCCGCTCTGGCCCGCTTCGAGCAGCGCCAGCAGGAACTGGAAGCTGCCGCGGCCAACGCCCCCGCCGACCCCACCTTCGACTACACCCTGCCTACCATCCCGAATGCCTTGGGCACGCGCCATCCCCTGAGTTTGGTGCGCGAGGAAATCGTGCGGATTCTGGCCCGTATTGGCTTCAATGTAGAGGAAGGCCCGGAAATCGAGGACGACTGGCACAACTTCACGGCCCTGAACTTCCCCGAGAACCACCCGGCTCGCGACATGCAGGACACGTTCTTTGTGCGCCGCACGCCCGGGGAGCAGGAGTGGGTACTGCGCACGCATACTAGCCCGGTGCAGGTGCGCGTGATGCAAACCCAAAAGCCGCCCATCCGCAGCATCATGCCGGGCCGCGTGTACCGCAACGAGGCTATTTCGGCCCGCGCCCACATGATGTTTCATCAGGTGGAGGCCCTGTTCGTGGATGAGAACGTGAGCTTCGCCGACCTGAAGCAAACAGTCTACTACTTCGTGCAGGAGCTTTTCGGGCAGGATATGCAGGTGCGGTTCCGTCCCTCCTTTTTCCCCTTCACCGAGCCCTCGGCCGAAATTGACATTACCTGCCTGATCTGCAAGGGCACGGGCTGCAACATCTGCAAACAAACCGGCTGGGTAGAAATCGGGGGCTGCGGCATGGTGGACCCCGCCGTGCTGGAGCAGTCCGGCATTGACCCCGAGCGCTACTCCGGCTACGCCTGGGGCATGGGGATTGAGCGTATTACCATGCTCAAATACCAGATCAAAGATTTGCGCTTGTTCACGGAAAACGACGCCCGCTTCCTGCGGCAGTTTGAAAGCGCCCAGTAGATCTGCTACCCCAATGATAGCACCTCAACTCCCATTTGCGTACCACGCAGGTGGGAGTTGACGTTTATAGCAACTCCAGGAAACTACTGTGCTTCTGACTGCTTTCCGGACATGGTTCCTCAAGCTGGTAAGCTGCATTACCATCCCTGAGGGCAGTTTCCTTACCCCCTGCTTCTGCCCCAACCCTATGCGCTTTTCCCTTTTCTTCGTGCTGATGCTGTTTTGCGGTTCAGCTGCTACCCTACTTGCAGGCTGCAACTCCTCTTCCAATGATGGGCAGCCGCAGATTCCGCTGGCTGCCGTCAACGAAATCCTCTTCCTCACCGACCAGCAGAACAGCAACCTGCGCTTCGATAATGGGGCGGTGTACCACAAGGGCGGAGTCCGGGGCCTGATTATCGTTCGGCAGAATGCCAACAGCTACCTCGCCTTCGACCGCAACTGCCCCTACCAACCCCTCGACACCTGCGCCCGGCTTAAAATTGATCCATTTTTGCGGCTTTATGATCCGTGCTGCCAGTCGCAGTTTAGCCTGCAGGGACAGCCACAAGCCGGCCCTGCCACCCGTCCGCTCCGCCAATACAATACTGCCCTTTCCGGCAATACCCTGACAATCACGAACTAACTGTTTTTTCTGATTTTTTTCGAAAACCATGTTTGCACGTTCGAAAACTTTGCTCTAATATTGCACCAGCAACGGCGAAAAAGACGCCGCCATAACCGCTTCCTTAGCTCAGCCGGTTAGAGCATCTGACTGTTAATCAGAGGGTCCCTGGTTCGAGCCCAGGAGGGAGCGCTCAAGTTGAAGAAGCCCGCCGACATCCGGCGGGCTTCTTCGTTTTTAGACTATTCTAGGCCTTGATCCATCAGCCGGAAACTATAGTTATAGTGGTACGCAAACTGGTACACGTTCCGCTAGTGACTGATGACAAAGAGACCTGTCGTCTACACGCAACATTCGTGTCCACTTTCACCCCCATTCATTTCGGGGCCGATAAACAAGGTTGGTGCGCCCTTAGCATTATTGCTCACTGGCATGGAGAAACTCTTCTTCCGCGTACCGGGGAGCGAGTACCGCCCTAAAAGGCAGGAAGAAAGGGCGAAGTACTCTCGCTCTCTGGGACTATGCAGCTGACCGCGCTACTAGTCAGCATCCACACTACTTACGTTTGATCAGTCGCCTGAACGATTGGGAGCAGGACGTTGTAGCCACCTTCCACGATGCTTCCCGCGACTTTTGAAATCCTACTCCGGGTGGCAGGACGAACCATGTTACAATGCCTGACGTTGCCAGCCATTAGCATTATATTCGAGACTAATTGCACGTCTCGTGCTACTACACGTACGCTATGGCTTCACCACTTCCGGACTCGGGCACCAATTCCTCTTGCCCGCCTCCCATCGCTCTTCCCGGCGCCTGGAGTCTGCCCGAGGTCGTGGCCAGCCTGCCGGCTGCGTGCGTTTTGCTCACGCCCACGCTGCACGTCGCTGCCGCCAGCGACACTTACCTGGACATTTTTGGCCTGACGCGGGCGCAGCTGCTGGGGCGCACGCTGTTCGAGGTGTTTCCTGGCACGCCCGGCACGCCTGCGGGCCTCTTTGCAGCAGGTGCTGGCCACGGGGGAGCCGCACCACATGGCCGTGCAGCACTACAACGTGCCTAACCCAGCCGCCCCCGGTCAGCTCATGGGGCGCTATTGGGACCCCACTAACAGCGCCATCCGCGACGCGCAGGGCACCGTCACCGGCCTCGTGCACAGCATCGTCAACGTGACCGAGCGGGTGCAGGCCGAGGCCGAGCTGGCGGCCAGCCAAACCCGTGAGCGCGCGCAAGCCCAAGCGCTGGAAGAGGCGACCCGGCGGCAGATGGAGAGTCTGCAAAGCATTCTACAGCAGGCCCCCATGGGCATTAACGTCATGCGGGGCCCGGACTTTGTGGTGGAGTTCCTCAACGAGGAAGGAGCCGCCATTATGGGCCTGCCGCGGGCCCAGCTTCTGAACAAGCCCTTGTTTGAGGCTTTGCCGCTGCTGCGCGAACAAGGCTTGGACGAGGCTTTCCGGCGCGTGCTGCAAGGCGAAGCGTTCGTTTACAACGACCTACCGGTCCTCTTCGACCGCACTCATTCGGAGCGGAAGGAACTCGGGTATTACCGCGCGGTCTACCAGCCCTGGCGCAACGAAAGGGCCGACGTCATTGGGATTATAACGATGGTGGTGGACGTGACCGAGCACGTGCTGGCCCGCCAGCAGCTCGAAGCCCAGCGGCAACAGGCGCAGCAGCTCAATCAGGAATTGGAAACCCGGGTGCAGGAGCGGACCCGCCAGCTGGAAGCGGCGCAGTCGGCCGCCGAGCGCCAGCGCCGCCAGTGGCACGAGCTCTTTATGCGGGCCCCGGCCAGCATCTGCATTTTCGACGGGCCGGAGTGGGTCTATGAGTTTGTTAATCCGCGCTACCAAGCCATGTTTCCGGGCCGCGAGCTGCTGGGCAAGCGCCTGGTGGATGCCTTGCCTGAAGTAGCCGACCAGCCCTTAATGGCTATTCTGCATCACGTTTACGACACGGGGGAGCCCTTTGAAGCCAACGAGGTGCTGGTGCCCCTGGCCCGCACGGCGGAAGGCCCTGTAGAGGACATTTACTTCGACCTCACCTACCAGGCTCGCCGCAATGAGGCCGGGCAGATTGATGGCTTTGTTACCTATGCCTACGACGTCACGGAGCAGGTGCTGGCCCGCCAGCAGCGCGAGGTCCAGCAGCGCTTAGTCGAAGCTCTGTTTGAGCAGGCACCCACGGCCATTTGGGTGGTGCAGGGGCCCCACTATGTATTTGAGCTGGTGAACCCGCTCATGGAACACATTCTGGGCCATTCCCAGGCGCAACTCCTCGGCCGGCCCTATCTGCAGGCGTTGCCGGAACTGGTGAGCCAGGGCCTGCCCGAGTTGCTGCGCCGGGCCTGGGAGGGCGAGCAAGTAACAGTGAAGGAGCTGGGTGCGCACTTAGCCTACCACGAGGCGGGGCAAATAAGCTACTTTAATTTTGTATTTGAGCCCCTACGTGATGCACAGGGGCAGGTGCACCGCATTGCCTGCGTGGCCGTAGATGTGACCGACCAGGTACTGGCGCGCCAGCAGGTGCAGCACCTTAATCAGGAGTTGCAGACCAGTAACGAGGAGCTGCACGCAAGCAACAGCCAGTTGGTGCGCACCAACGTGGACCTGGACAACTTCGTTTACACGGCCTCTCACGACTTGAAGTCTCCGATTAGCAATATTGAGGGCCTGCTGGCGCTCTTGCCGGAGTTGCTGCCCGCTGCCGTGCGCGCCGACGAGCAGGTAGCACCGGTGCTGGCCCGAATGCAGGAGTCCATTGAGCGCTTTAAGCGCACCATCGCCCACCTGACCGACGTAAGCCGGCTGCAAGCCGAGTTTGCCCAGCCCGCCGAGCCCGTGTCGCTGGCCGCCATCATCGAGGATGTGCAAGAGGATCTGCACTTCCAGTTTCAGGCCACCGGCGCTGTGCTCGAGGTAGCCGTTCAGAACACGCAGCCGCGGGTGTTTTCGCCCAAGAACCTGCGCAGCCTGGTGTATAACCTGTTGAGCAACGCCCTAAAGTACCGCCACCCCGAGCGGACGCCCCGCGTGCGCATCAGCTGCCAGCCAGCCGACGACTCACTGGTGCTCACGGTGCAAGACAACGGCCTTGGGCTGAGCGACCAGCAGCAGCATCGCCTGTTTCAACTCTTCCAACGCCTGCACACCCACGTCGAGGGCTCGGGCGTGGGGCTTTATGCGGTCAAAAAGATTGTGGAAAATGCGGGCGGGACCGTGGCTGTCGCCAGCCAGAAGAACGTAGGCACCACGTTCACCCTCACCTTTCCGGCCTAGAAGCGGGCGTCTCTACCTTCTTTCCTACTACCCTCTCCATGCCTCGCCTATCGAGTGTGCTGCTGGTCGATGATGACACGACCGCCAATTTTCTCCATAAGATGCTGATTCAGCGCGCCGGCCTGACCGAGTACCTGTTGGTGGCCGAGGACGGGGCACAGGCCCTACGCACGCTGGCCGACGCATGCCAGGGGCCGGATAAGGCGCAGTGCCCACAGCTGATTCTACTTGACCTGAACATGCCGGTGCTGAACGGCATTGAGTTTCTTCAGGCCTACCAGCACCTGCCCTCCACCCAGCGGCAGGGCATTGTGGTGCTACTGCTCACCAGCGCCTCCGTTGAGCGGGACCTGGACCTGCTGCGGGGCCTGCCCTTCAACGGCGTAATAGAAAAGCCCCTGACGGCCGCTAAACTCCAACAGCTGCTCGACCAGCATTTTCCGGCCTAGGGCATGCCCGTCAATACCCGGCGGGCTTCTTTGTTTCTAGACGATTTTGAGCGTTTTTTCTGATTCTCTACCGTTTCCGGTTAGCCTGCACTGTGGCTGTACCTATTGGCAAGGGCAGCCGGGTAAGCGGTAGGCACCAAAAAGTTAAGGCGGGCCAGCTACAGCTGTTAGGCTACTAAGGAATATTGGCCGGTTGGCAGCCAGGCAAGCAGGAGCCGGAAATCTGCTTCAACCCGACGGGGGCATTCAAGCCTTTGTATGTTTGATTTGCGGCTGGGGATAGGGCTTGGGCATCAACCTTTTTCCGGGAGGAGTAGTACATGCCATAAGAGCTGTATTGAGTGGCTCACGTTCCACCTTCTCTCCCTATGCCATGACTACCTTACGCTTTCCCCTCACGCTTGCTTTTCTGGTGCTGCTTACCTTTTCGCTGAGCAGCTGCGACGCTATTGGCACCATCTTCAAGGCGGGCGCCTGGACCGGCCTGATCGGTGTGTTTTTGATTGTACTGCTGCTGTGGTTTATCGTGAATCGTTTCCGCCGCTCCTAAGGACCGCAACGCTCACACCCATACACGCGAAAAAGCCGCGTCCAATATCCGGGCGCGGCTTTTTCGTGTAAAAGGCTCTCGTTTCTTACTCTTTAATAACCCGAGCCGTTTGTACGCCCTGAGGAGTGCGGACGCGCACCAGATAAACGCCTGCTGGCTGGCCGGCCAGCTCGAAGTGGCCATCAGGCCCAACCATCGCCACGGTAGCTCCGAGGATGTTGAGGACTTCGCCTTGCTCTGAACCGGCTCCGGCCGGCACTACCACCCGGAACTTGCTAACGCCTGGGTTGGGCGTTACGTGGGCAACGCTGGCCCCGGCAGTAGTTACCACCGCTACGTCGGAAAGGGTTTCGGTGCCATCGGTATCTACCTGGCGCAACCGGTAATAGTTGACCCCTGCCAGGGGGGTAGCATCGGTGAACTGGTAGTGGTGGCTGGTGTTGGCAGTGCCACGGCCGGCTACGGTACCAATGGCCTGGAACGACTGGCCCGTTGCGCTGCGCTCTACCACAAACCGCGCGTTGTTGAGCTCAGCGGCGGTTTGCCACACGCAGCGGACCACAGAGCCCACCGGCGCGGCCGTGAAGCTGGTCAGCTGTACCGGCAACACCCCGGGGCTGCGGGAGGAAACACCGAAAGGTGAAAAGCTGGTAATGCCCGGACGGCTGATGGCGTACACGTTCGGGGCCACGGTAGTGGGGGGCGCGACGGAGATGTACCGGTCCCAGGCGCCGCCTCTATAGTGGTTGATATGGGCCGCGGCCGGCACAAAATCCGGAGTAGCATCGGCGGCGTTCCACTGCAGAGTCAGGGTTACATCGGAGTTGCCGGCTACCTCTTCCGCCACATGCCAGGTTTTCTTTACGTTCTGGTAGGCTACCACCGTGCCGGCACCGGTGCCGTTGGCATTGTACTGGGTGTACGTACCATCGGCTACACGCACGGCAAACACATCCTCGCTTTGCGCCGCCGACTGCTTCAGACTGGCCGGGGTATAGCTGGTGGCGGTTCCGATAGGGTACAGTACATCCAGGCCGGTATTGGGTACCGTTTGGCGCAAAGCCCCCAGCCCGTTGGTAACGATGTAGGCCGAGCTACCGGCATTGCGGATGCTACCCTGGTAATCGGCGGCAAGGTCGGGACGGGTAAGGGTTACGTTGTAGGCTCCCAGGGTCAGCTTGGCGGTGTTGCCCAGGTCCAGGGTACCATTCACCAGAATGTCGCCGCCCAGGGTTTTGCTACCCTCCCCCGCAAGCACCAGGTTGCCGTAGCTGGCCGGCCGGATGGTATGGGCTATGGTCGCGTCGCCCACGTACTCCACTGTGCTGGTCGTGGCCAGAGCCCCCAGGGTCATGTTGGTAGCATCGGGGCGCAGAATACGTAGGGTTGAGCCCTCGGCTACATCCACGGTACCTACTACCGTTCGGTTCCCATCGGCCACGACCAGAGTAGCTGGAACGGCGGGCATGGCCGGGGTAGAGCCAATGGCCGGCGAGGCCGGAATACCCACGATAATCTTGGAGTTCTGACCACTCACGGTCCAGGCGTTGCCTTGCTGCACCCGGTTGGCGGTGCCATCCGTGCCGCGCACGTAAAAGGTCTGGTCGGGGGCAGAAAAGTTACTGGGCTTGGCTCCGCCTACCTGCCCATTGCTGCCAATGGTAGTGCCCCAGCTGTTGGTTTTATCAATGTCGCCGGCCAGATCGGAGTAAAACACGTTGGTTTGCGGAGTGATGACCACGTCATCAATAGACAAGCCGTTGCCGTTGGTTTGGGTGTTGAACACGTACGACCAC
Organism: Hymenobacter sp. DG01; assembly: GCF_006352025.1. Taxonomy (NCBI): domain Bacteria; kingdom Pseudomonadati; phylum Bacteroidota; class Cytophagia; order Cytophagales; family Hymenobacteraceae; genus Hymenobacter; species Hymenobacter sp. DG01. The sequence goes on along the minus strand of NZ_CP040936.1, from coordinate 3,953,487 downwards.
CGGATCATGATTTCCTCGTTGTTAGCTAGGTTCAGGCCCACGAGGGTGGTTCGCAGCACCCGGCGGTTGGTGGCTGCGTTACCGTCGCGGGCCGCAATGGCCGTAGAAGTAGATGGCGCCACTACCCCCAGTTCGGGCACCGAAGTCCATGTTCCGTTCTTGAGGCTTGTAATGGCGGCGGCGCTGCGCTGATAATCGACGCTTACCTGCGCGGCCAAGGTCTGGCTGGAGTTGTACCACTGCTCCATGGCATACTGTACCTCCAGGTTCTTGATGGGTACCCCCGAGGTGTTCTTGAGCCGGATGCCCACGTAGCCGATGCCCGGGGAGGTGTTGGTAGCCGCAATGCCGCCCAGGGCTCGGTCGGTGGAACCAGGCGCCCCGAAATGGTACCACGCCGCCCCATCGGGCTGGCCATACACATCCCTCGACTCGCCTCTCGATCCGTCGTCGGCGCTTAGTGGTACCGTTCCATACGTCCGCACCCCCGATTCGTACTCCCCGGGGATTGAAGGATTGTCGAAGGTGGTGCGGGCGTACACTCCCACCAGCGTGGTGTTGCTGACAAATGTGGCGTTGGTGCCGGCCAGCGCGTCGAAGTTCTGGATGTAGGGGCCCAGCCCGTTTACGGCAGCACTTTTAAATAAATACTGGGCCTTGGCAGCCACGGAGCTGGTTAACAGGGCCACCAGCAGGCCTTTGCGCAAGTAATTTTTTAGCATAGGGTGAACGTATGAGGAAGGCAGGAATGGGCAGACGCGGGGTACTCATATCAGGCATACACGGGTATAAGCCAGCCCCACTTGCTTCCTTCTCACACATAGCATTACAATACTGGAGGAAATACATAACATCTAGAATAAACACAAAAGACCGGCATAAATATACCGGTCTTTTGTGTTTATCAAATGTAATGTTTGCTTTTCTAGAAAGCGTTTACCGTTTTTTCTCCGGCATAGTACCAATGATGTGGTCCCAGAGCGTGGTACTTACCCCAAAAGCAATTTCATCCTGGCGGTAATGGTGCTGGGCGTGGTGGTGCCACCAGAACTTCAGGAAGTTCTTCGGGGGGGCATATACGTGAATGGCGTAGTGCACGAACAGATACAATGCATAGCCGAACACAAAGCCCGCCAGAATACCAAAGCCCGCGTTACCGAAGGTGAAGCGGAAGATGAAAAACAACAGCGACGTGACGAACACCGTCAGGATGGGGGGCATGGCTAGGCGGGTTTCATCCTTGGGGAACTCGTGGTGCACCCCGTGCATGGTGTACTGAAACTTGGCCTTGCGGGGCGTATCCGTGTCCATATGATACACGAAGCGGTGCATCAGGTACTCGGCCAGGGTGAAGAGCAGCCACCCGCCCAGGAACAAGCCAAACGCCGACAGGCCCGTCAGCAGCCCCCGGCTCAGCCCGTAGTAGAGGCTAACGCCCGCCACGGCGAAGAAAATGGAAAGCGGCGCCGCAATGTGCGTGTGCGTAAGGCGCTCCAGCACCGGGTTTTCAAACAAGCGGGCCGAGCCTTTGTGCTTGGGCTTGATGGCATCGGGCGTTTTAACCGCCGTTACCTTAACGTCGGTTTCCAGAGGTTCGGAGGTAGTGTTCATACCAATGCAGGAATGATGAGGACGCAAAAATACGTATGCCAGCGCAAATGCCGGACCAGCGCCGGCGCTTATGCCAGCGCGTTGTAACGCGCCACCAGCTGCTGCACGGCTTCCAGAGAACAGGTAGGGGCCGTGCAGCGCAGCGGCGCGCGGTCGTAAAACCGCTGACGGGCGGCTAAGGTTTCGCGCAGGCGCAGTTCGAGCCCGGCCGCATCGGGCAGGCTGGCCAGCAGGGGCCGGGAAGCCGCTACGGCCTGCAGGCGCCGCACCAGTTCCTCCACGGGCACGGCCAGGTACAGGGTCAGGCCAGTTTCAAGCAGCACTTCCAGGTTGTGATGAAAGCAGGGAGTGCCCCCACCGGTTGCCAGCACCAGGGAGGGATAGGCGGCCACTACCTCGCGCAGCACATCGGCCTCACGCTGCCGGAAGTACTCCTCCCCGTCCTGGGCGAATATCTCGGACACGCTGCGCTGCTCGCGCCGCACAATTTCTTCATCAAGGTCCAGGAAAGGCAGCTGGTAGGCCGTGGCCAGGCCCCGGCCCAGGGTAGTTTTACCCGCCCCCGGCATGCCTATAAGAAACAAACGACCCACCCCGGCCGGCTGGCCAGGATGGGTTGAGGTAAGTGAGAAAGGTAGAAGGTTATCGGACATTCATCAGAGCCGCACCTACGGTAAGAAAGAAGAAGAGTCCTAAAACACTAAATACCAGCATAAAAATCAAATTGGCTTTGGCCCAATTCGCTTTACTGGGATTAGTACCGCTGCTGAAAGCCCACACCAGCAGCAAAACAAAATTAACCACCGGAATCATCATCAATAAAGAAGTACCAATCCAGTCTCCGGTGCTAACGGGCGGAGCTACCTGCGCGTACATAGGCACTTGTACGTACTGGGGCTGATGAATGGGGTGAACAACTGGTGGAGTAGAAGATTGCTCCATGAAAAAGGATGTGTTTGAATGAATAGGAAAATGATAATACCTGCGTAAATACGCTTTATTATATACTAATCAAAAATCTGCTTTAAGCAGAAAGCTTTACCCGCGGGTCAAGCACGGCGTAGAGCACATCGACCACAATATTGACGAGCACGAACAGGGCCGCAATAAAGATGGTAGCGCCCATAACCACCGGAAAATCGAGGTTCTCGACGGCCCGTAGCGTAACGGTTCCCAGGCCCTTCCAGTTGAAAATGTACTCGATAAAAAACGCCCCGGCCATCAGAGAAGCCAGCCAGCCCGACACGGCCGTAATTACCGGGTTCAGGGCGTTTTTGAGGGCGTGGCCTACCACCGTGCGGTAGCCCGAAAGGCCTTTGGCGCGGGCCGTGCGGATGTAGTCCTGGCTCATCACATCCAGCATGGAGGAGCGGGTAAGCTGCACAATAACGGCCAGGGGCCGGATGCCGAGGGCAAAGGCCGGCAGCAGCAGGTTTTTCAGGACCAGATGGCGTCCCGAGAAGGGGTCGGTTTCGTAGAGCTGCCCGGTCAGGTTGAGGCCCGTCCAAGAGCTCCAGTAAAACCCAAACGTCATAGCAATCAGGATGGCCGCCACGAAGGAAGGCACCGAAATACCCAGTACCGAAGTAGATACCAACGCCCGATCGAGCCAGGAGTGCGGCTTAAGGGCAGCTACTACCCCCAGCCCGATGCCCAACACCGCCGCCAGCAGCATAGCGGCCAAAGCCAGCCACAGGGTGCCGGTGAAGTGGTCGAGCAGGATGCTGAGCACCTCTTTGTTACTTTGAAAGGACCGGCGCAGGTAGGGCGTCTTCAGCACCAGGCTTTGCTCCGCGCCGAGGGGTAGGACCTGCACGCCGCCGTATTTCGCTACCCCCGCCGAGTCGCGCGGGTGCACGCCCACCGGCGACACGTCGTTGAGGTAGCCCAGCAGTTGGCCCGGCAGGGGCTGGTCGAGGCCCAGGTCGGCGGCAATGGCGGCGCGGGTGGCGGCGTCGGAGCGTTGGCCGGCCAGCAGGGCAACCGGGTCGCCGGGCAACACTTGAAACAGGAAGAACACCGTGAGGGCAACCCCCACCAGCACCAGCACGCCCTGCCACAAACGGCTCAGAATAAAACCTAGCATCTTGTTCAGTTGCCAGTTGCCGGTTGCCGGTTGCCGGTTATTAACAGGAAATTCCTGAAAACTGGCAACCGGCAACCGGCAACTGATTTACAGCAGCGTTTCGAGCTTGCTAGCGTCGGGAATGTCGTGGTAGTGGAACTTGCCTTTTACTACCCCGTTCTGCAGCACAATAAAGCCGGGGTTCGAGCGAATCATAGACTTCAGCACGGTAGCATCGGCGAAGTAGTAGGTACCCGGCAGGTTTACATCGTGGCGGAAAGCGTCGAAATCCTGCGGGCTGCTGCTCGTGACGATGAGCGGCCGGATTTGCTTGCGCGACTTGGCTGCGGCCTCCATCAGTTGCGTGATGTCCTTGAACCGGTCCCGGTCGGCGGTGGTGGCGCTCTGCACAATCAGCAGCAGCTTGTTACCCGTCAGCACCTCCTGGGTATGGTCTTTCCCTTCCGCATCGAAAATGGCAAAGTCCGTAATGACAGGCTTAGACGTCAGGGGGTTTAGCACCTCCATGCTCTTGTACTTCCAGGTCGAGTCAGTAGGGTACTCCGTGAAGGTCTTGGTTTCGCCGTTGCGCTCCATCACGTACTGATACTTGGCCTGCTCCTGGGGCTTCATCAGCTTGGCAATGTCGTTGCCCTCCTTGTAAGGCAGGAAATCGAAGTAGGGCAGGTGGCCCAGGGCGCGTACCCCAATGCCAATAGCCACGGCCGAAGCCAGCGTAATGTACATCACGCCCAGCGTGCCCTTGGCAAACACCCGGCGCAGGTAGCGCTGGTTATAAAACACCACGGCCCAGAGCAGCAGCAGGAACAGGTCCTTGGCAAACGAGGTCCAGGGCGTGAGCTTGATAAAGTCGCCGAAGCAGCCGCAGTCAGTTACCTTGTTGAAGGCCGCCGAGTAGAAAGTCAGGAACCCGAAGAACACCAGCAGGGCCAGCAGCACCCACAGGGTTTGCCGCAGCATCCAGCGCAGCAGCACGGCAACCCCCAGCACTACCTCCAAGGAACTCAAGAAGATGCTCAGGGTGCGGGAATACGGGATAAAGATTTCAAAGAAAGAGCCGAAGTCCTTCGAGAAAACCTCGAAATATTCTTCCAGCTTCAGGGCCGTCCCAACGGGGTCGTTGAGCTTGACCAGCCCCGAGAAGATAAACACGACGCCCAGCAGCAGCCAGCAAATACGGGTAAGTTGTTTCATGAACTACGGGGAGTAGCAGAGTAAGTGAGTAGCGAAGTAACCGCGCTACCGCTGATGCAGTTGCTTTGCAAGCAAGGTTTCAACACAAGCGGCTGAGGCTGATACGCAAATGTAGGCTCAGGAGCTGTTTACCCAACTATTCTGCTACCCCCTTCAACATCGGCAAACCCCATCTTAATTAGCACAAACACGGCGTAGTTCAGCATGTCGCGGTAGTTGGCCTCCACGCCTTCCGATACGCGGGTCAGGCCGCCCAGGTCCTCAATCTGCTTGGTGCGGTGCAGCTTCATCAGAATAATGTCGGTGATGCTTTCAATGCGCATCTGCCGCCAGGCTTCGCCATAATCGTGGTTTTTGGCGAACAGCAAGCGGCGGTTTTCGGCTACCTGCTCATCGTAGGCCAGGGCCACGGCGGCCGGTTCCAGTTCCAGCGGAGCTTCAGCGGGCAGCCCAAGCTGCATGAGGGCAATGATGCAGTAGTTGATGATGGCCACGAACTCCTCCTCTACCCCATCGGCAACCAGCTGCGTGCCTTTTTCCTGAATGCTGCGGATGCGCTGGGCCTTAATATAGATTTGGTCGGTAACGGAGGGTAGGCGCATAATGCGCCAGGCCGTGCCATAGTCGTGAGTTTTAGCCAGAAACAGCTGGCGGCACCGCGCAATGACCCGGTCGTATTCGTGCTGGGTTTGATTCTCCAAGTTTTTCAGCCTATTTTGTTGCAATCCGCCCATTGTCATGCTGACAGAGAAAGCGGCTCGCGGGAAGGTGTTCAGCGCCTTGCCCCGGCAGCCCGCGCAATGCCTCGGCCGCGCGAATACTACCGTCAGCATGACGCCCTCTTTCCGCTCCCACCATGCTCCTCCAGGCCCCGCAAGATACGTGCTTTTCCCCGAGGCTAACTCTGCGCTGCCCCGGCGGGCGGGTGCTGGATCTGCGCCAGCCCCAGGTGATAGGCATCCTGAACCTGACGCCTGATTCGTTCTTTGCGGGCAACCGCATGGGTAGCGAAGACGAGCTATTGCACCGGGCCGAGCAGATGCTGCAAGCCGGGGCCGCCGTGCTGGATTTAGGCGGCTACTCTTCCCGCCCCGGTGCCGAGCATATTCCTATAGACGAGGAAAAGCGCCGCCTGCTGCCCGCCGTAGAAGCCGTGCGTCGGGAGTTTCCGCAAGCCTTTCTCTCCGTGGACACCTTCCGGGCTGAGGTAGCTACCGAGGCCATAGCCGCTGGCGCCGACATCCTTAACGACATCAGCGGGGGCACTCTGGATGAGGAGATGCTACCCACCGCCGGCCGCCTGGGCGTGCCCTACATCCTGATGCACATGCGCGGCACACCCCAAACCATGACCCAGCACACCCACTACGAGGGCGACATGGTGCTGGAGCTGGTGCGCTACTTCCGCGACAAGCTGGCTTTGCTGCGCCAGCACGGGGTAGTGGATGTGGTGCTGGACCCCGGCTTCGGGTTTGCCAAAACCCCAGCCCAAAGCCACGAGCTGCTGCGGCGGCTGCCGGAGCTGCAGGTGCTGGGCCTGCCTATTCTGGCAGGCCTCTCGCGGAAAAGCATGGTGTATAAGCCCCTGGGCCTGACGCCGGAGGCCGCCCTCACCGGCACCATTGCCGTGAATACCCTAGCCGTGCTCAACGGGGCCCGGCTGCTGCGCGTACATGATGTTGCGGAAGCAGTCCAGACTATTCAGCTCGTTTCGAACACCTTTTCCCTACCCCCTGCTTCGTGATTGGCGCTTTCACCATCGGCTTCCTGCGCATTGGCTGGATAGACGTCGTGGACGTGCTACTGGTCACGGCCTTGTTTTACCAGCTCTATAAGCTGCTGACAGGGAGCGTGGCCCTGAAAGTATTTCTGGGCTTTATGTCGCTCTACCTGTTTTATCTGGTAGTGAAGGCCCTGGGCATGGAGCTGCTGACCAGCATCTTGGGGCAGTTTATGAGCGTGGGGGTGTTAGCGGGCATCATCCTTTTCCAGCAGGAAATCAGGCGGTTTTTGCTAAATGTGGGCAAGGCTACCTCCTTCGGCAACCGCCTGCGCGTGTTTCCGTGGCGGCGCGAGCAAACCCAGGAGCGCATGAACGTCACGCCGTTTATTGAGGCGGCCAAAAGTCTGGCCGGCAAGCAGACCGGGGCCCTCATTGCCTTCAGCATGGCCTCCGACCTGAAGTTCTTCGCCGACTCCGGCGACCTGATCGACGCCACCGTGAGCAAGCGCCTGCTCATGAGCATCTTCAACAAAACCAGCCCTCTGCACGATGGGGCCGTTATCATCAGCAACGGCCGCATTAAGGCCGCCCGCTGCATTCTACCCGTCAGCGAAAACCCCGATGTACCGGCTTCTATGGGGTTGCGCCACCGCGCCGCCATCGGCCTCACCGAAGTTACCGACGCCATTGTACTGGTAGTCAGCGAGGAAACCAGCCAGATTTCCTTAGTACGCGGGGGCGAAGTGTTCCGCAACCTCGCCCCCGCCGACCTCCGCGCCCGCCTCAATGAATTTCTGTTTGACGCTGCCCCCCGCCCTACCCCCTCGGCCGGGTCAAAGGCCGAGGTAGCGGCGTAAAGGATTTTATCTAGATTGTTTGGTTATGCGTGCACTCTATTACTGGATAGCAGGAGCATTATCTCTTTCGCTTAGCAAACCCTCGTGCGGGCAGGGGCTGTCTGGGTCACGGCCAAAAAAGGGGGAAGTCCGGTGGCTGAATACTTATTTTGGGTTGCAGCCTTCTCGGGCATGGTTTGAAGGTAAAGCTCCCCTCACAGCTGAATTGCGGGCCGCCGCACCACGTCCGTTACCCGATAGCTTGGCGCTGGTTATGCTGCCCGATTGCTGTCCCCAATCTACCCGTAAGCAGCACATTCGTGTGTATTTACTCAACCCAACGGCCCAGGCAGTACCAGTTGAACGCGCTGATGCAACAGTGCCCGGTATTGAGGTAGTGCTCCGGTTGGATAATCAGTGGGTGCTTCCTACCTACCCCAGTGGATTCAGCTGCGGCAACGGTTTCTGGCAGGACACGCTGGCTTCCAACTCCTCTTTTGCTATCAACCTGGATGGGGGCAATCTCTACGCCGGTACTATTCCAGTGGAATGCATGTTGGTCGCCCGAATTGGGCAACATGTGGCAAGGTCATCCATCTTTACTGTCCAACTCACGCCACTGCAACTCTATTTTCTGCGCTATCCAAAGGTACCCTTGCCTGATATCTATTAGCTCACAAAAAGGCCCGACAGTAGTCTGTAGGGCCTTTTTGTGAATATTTCCTTGCTTACGGCGTGTTTTGCACTACCTGGCCGGCTTCCGGCTGCTGGGCCGAGGGCTCCTTGATGGTGCCCAGCTCGCGGCCTACCTCGATGAAAGCGTTGATGGCCTTGTCGAGATGCTCGCGGGTGTGGGCGGCGCTCAGCTGCACCCGGATGCGGGCCTGGCCCTGGGGCACCACGGGGTAGTAAAAGCCCACCACATAAATACCCTTTTCGAGCATTTTGGCGGCAAACTCCTGGCTGAGCTTGGCATCGTAGAGCATCACGGGCACGATGGGGTGCTCGCCGGGCTTGATGTCGAAGCCGGCTTCCGTCATCTTGGCGCGGAAGTATTTGGTGTTTTCTTCCAGCCGGTCGCGCAGCTCGGTGCTTTCCGTGAGCAGCTCCAGTACCCGTAGTGAGGCGCCCACAATGGCCGGAGCCAGGGTGTTGCTGAACAGGTAGGGGCGGCTGCGCTGACGCAGCATGTCAATAATTTCCTTGCGGCCCGAAGTGAAGCCACCCATAGCCCCGCCGAGGGCCTTGCCGAGCGTGCCCGTAATGATATCCACGCGGCCCATGGCGTTGCGGTACTCGTGGGTGCCGCGGCCGGTTTTGCCCAAGAAACCCATGCTATGGCACTCGTCAATCATCACCAGGGCCTGGTACTTATCCGCCAGGTCGCAGATTTTATCGAGCTGGGCAATGGTGCCGTCCATAGAGAACGAGCCATCCGTCACGATGATGCGGTGGCGGGTGCCTTTGGCTACGGCGTCCTGGAGCTGCTTTTCCAGGTCCTGCATGTCGTTGTGGGCGTAGCGGTAGCGCTGAGCCTTGCACAGGCGCACGCCATCAATAATGGAAGCGTGGTTCAGAGCGTCAGAAATAATGGCATCCTGCTCGTTGAACAGGGGTTCGAACACGCCGCCGTTAGCATCAAAAGCTGCTGCGTACAGAATGGTATCCTCGGTGCCCAGAAACTCGGCCAGCTTCTGCTCCAGCTGCTTATGAATATCCTGAGTGCCGCAGATAAAGCGCACCGACGACATACCGTAGCCGTGAGTATCAATGGCTTCTTTGGCGGCCCGCACTACCTCCGGGTGCGACGACAACCCCAGGTAGTTGTTGGCGCAGAAGTTCAGCACTTCACCGGCCTCGGTGGTTTCAATTTCGGCGCCCTGGGGCGAGGTAATCACGCGCTCCTTTTTGTAGAGGCCCGCATCCTTAATTTCCTGAAGCTGCTTTTCGAGGTCCGGCTGGAGGGTGGTGTACATCGGTGGAAAGCTAGAGTTGAGTAGTAACCCAAAGATACTAGCCTGAAGCTACTAGGAAGTGTTAACAATCACGTAACCAGACGACGGTTGCCGCGAGATGGATGAAGGCCAAGAAATGGGCATCGAGCTTATCGTAGCGCGTGGCGACGCGGCGAAACTGCTTGAGGCGGCTGAAGAGCCGCTCCACGGCGTGGCGCTGGGCGTAGCGGGCCGCGTCGTAGGCCCGCGGCTGGCGGCGGTTTCGCCGGGGCGGAATCACGGCCTGCGTGCCGCGGGCGGCTAGCGCGGCCACCAGCGGGTCCGAGTCGTAGCCGCGGTCGGCCACCACATAAGCCGGCGCCAGGCCCTCCAGCAAGGGCAAGGCCTGCGGGGCGTCGTGGCTGTGGCCCGCCGTCAGGCGGCAGCGCCGCGGCCGGCCGCGCGCATCGGCGGCCAGGTGCAGCTTGCATGTCAGCCCGCCGCGCGAACGGCCGAGGGCTTGCGGCCCGTTTTTTTGCGCGCGCCGCTCGCGTGCTGGTGCGCCCGCACGGTGGTCGAGTCCACCAGCAGCGTGTGCAGGGCGGCCTCGTCCTGTACGGCTTCGAACACGCGTTGCCACACGCCCGAGGCGGCCCAGCGCTGGAAGCGCGTGTACGTCGTGTGCCAATTGCCGCGCTCTTTCGGCAGCGCCCGCCACCGGGCCCCGTTGCGCGCCAGCCACAGCACGGCCTCCACGAACTGCCGGTTGTCGCGCCCTCGCCCCCCGCTCGTGCCCGGCCGGCCCGGCAGCAGCGGCGCTAGCCGCGCCCATTGTGCCTCGGTTAACATCTGCTCCATACCGCAAGATATTCACTGTTAACACTTCCTAGTTGCCCAATGCCGCCCCGAGGAGCGCGCATGTCAGCCATCTTGCTCATCTTTACCCACTATGGCATCTCAGGATACGCACGACCCGCGCTGGCTTGACTACCTGTTCCGGCGGCACTCCCGCGCCGAGCTAGGCACCTGGGCCCGGCGCTTGCAGTACTTCCGGTTCTGTAAAGCCATTGGGGGCCATGCCAACGATGGCGACCAGCTGCTGGTGGCCCTGCACTACACCGATGAGGCCGATATACGTCAGTTGCTCGCTCAGCTGGGGGTAGCCGTCGATTCTTCCTCCGGCTTTCCTCAATTTGCGAGGCGCGTAATGCTGGCCGGGCAGCAGGTCTGGCTCAGAGCCCAGAAGCCTCCCGAGCCACGGCTTGAAATCAGCCTGTTCGACCAGGATAACCCCTACGAAGTAACCACCCGTACCGTGGCGGCCGCCGAGGCAGTAGAAAAGATTCTAGGTTTTTGCCAGCCCCGGATCATCGACCCACCTTGGCTCGCTCCTCACTGCGTATGCCCGGCCTACTATCCGGAGCTGTGGACCGATACTTTGTAACCGAGCATCGGCTTTACAGACGCTCAAAAAAAGCCTGCGCTCCTACCCTCCCGCTTTCCATCAACTGCCGCTTCTGCCCCTCCGACATGCGCTTGATTTTCGGGTTGAAGCCGAGCGTGTTGATGCTGATGGTGCGGGGCCAGTCCTCCGGCTGCGTAGGGTTGAGGTTTTCCAGGGCCAGGGTGTACAGGGCCCCCACGTAGGATTTGAAGTCTTGGATGGGGTAGGGCGCCAGCTGCTGCCGGCCGCCGGGTTGGGTGTCGTAGGCAATCTGCTCGGCCCGGTCGAGGCGCAGGCCCAGGGTTTCGGGGTTTACGAACTTGGTGGGGGTAGGGAGGGTAGCGGCCGGTGCGGCACCCGCTGCCAGATAGCGCGGGTGGTCAAACAAATTAATGGGGTAATTCGCCAGCAGGCCCCCATCTACCAGCACCTCCACCTCCTGGCCTTTGGCGGGACGGCGCACTACGTGGCCCTGCTTGTTGAGCAACACGGCCCGGAAGTAAAGCGGGATGCTCATGGAAATGCGCATGGCGTCGGCTACGCGCATGTCGGGGTGGGTTTCGTAGCTGAACACCTGCACGCACTGGCGGGTGAGATTGGTACCGGTAGTGTACAGGTCACGGTAGCGGGTAGGCTCCTCCTGAGCCAAGGCGTGCAACTGGCCCAGGGTGAGGTCGGGGCGCTGGGTTTTGCGGGCTACCAGCTCGCTCAGGTATTTCGAGAACTGGTCGCCGCGGTACCAGCCGTACTGCTTGATGAGCCGGGTGCTGCCCCCGAAAAAGATGAGCCGACCGTCGTTGAGGCGCTGCACCGGCATGTGGTTTATCACCTCAATGATTTCCTGCGGCGAATAGCCCACAGCCAGCAGCGCCGCCTGAATGGCCCCCGCCGAGGTGCCGCCTACCCGTCGCAAACCGGATAGTACCCCGCGCTGCTCCAGTTCCTGCAGCGCCCCGCCGTAGGCAATGCCCCGGATGCCGCCCCCTTCCATTACTAAGTTGCGGTACACAACGGGGGTAGGTGCCTGGGCCTGCGCTGAAACCAGCAGACTGATAAACAGAACCATAAGAAGCAGGAAGCGGAACATACGGAATAGAGGCAAGCTGTCGTGCCGATGGGAGTTCGCACAAAAAAGAAGGCCAACGCAGGACCGGCAGGCGGCGGGTTTAAGTCGGGGTTACGGGTAGCAGATACCCTGGAGGGCGCCTTGGTTGTCTGGGTTTCCTTTATCTGTTATCCTCCCAGAACCGGGCGGTCCGGTTATCTTTGCAGCCCCATCCACCCCCTACCCTTCAACCACCCCCGAATGGACACCTCCAGCACTTCGGCCGCTACCCCCAGCGGCGACACCATCCTTGTTATCGGCGCCGGCGGACAGCTGGGCCTGGAGCTCACCCACGAGCTGCGCCAGATCTACGGCGCTTCCAACGTAGTGGCCGCCGACGTGCGCGCGCCCCAGGATGCCGAAACCCAGGAAGCCGGCCCGTTTGAGCTGCTGGATGTGCTGGATAAAAACCGCCTGGAAGAAGTAATCCGGCAGTACAAGCCCAAGCAGGTGTACCACCTGGCGGCCCTGCTGTCGGCCACGGCCGAGAAGAACCCCAAGTTTGGGTGGCAGCTGAATATGGACGGCCTGTTTCATGTGCTGGATGCGGCCGTGGACCTGGGTGTGAAGCAGGTGTACTGGCCCAGTTCTATTGCCGTATTCGGCCCCGATACGCCCCGCCAGAACACGCCCCAGCTGACCATCATGAACCCCAACACGGTGTACGGCATCAGCAAGCTGGCCGGCGAGCAGTGGTGCGAGTGGTATTTCCGCAAGCACGACCTGGATGTGCGCAGTCTGCGCTACCCCGGCCTCATCGGCTACAAGAGCCTGCCCGGCGGCGGCACTACGGATTACGCCGTGGACATCTACCACAAAGCCGTGGCGGGCCAGAGCTACGAGTGCTTCCTCTCGGAGGAAACCTACCTGCCCATGATGTACATGCCCGACGCGCTGAAAGCTACCTTGGACCTGATGCACGCCCCGGCCGAGGCCATTAAGGTGCGCAGTTCCTACAATCTGGGCGCCATGAGCTTCTGCCCCAGCGAAATTACGGCCAGTATTCAGCGCCACTACCCCGAGTTTCAGGTGAGCTACCGCCCCGACCAGCGCCAGCAGATTGCCGACTCCTGGCCCGCCAGCATCGACGACACCCAGGCCCGCCAGGATTGGGGCTGGCAGCCCCAGTTCGACCTGCACCGCATGACCGACGACATGCTGCTGCACCTGAAGGAAGCCGTAGTACTGAAGTAGGTTTTGCCTCTATCCTGCTAAGCCGGGGAAGTATGCTGCTAGTTATTGGCAAGGTGGTAGCCCAGCTGGGCATGATGTATCTGGGTTTTCTCTGCCTGCGAATAATGGTTCGGCGCAACGGCGGCTTCCGGCCGAGCAATCCTTTTCAGCCCGGCTGGAAGCAGTTGCATAGCCAGTACGCAAGCGTACACAACGTACACCCTACCGAGGCAATATCGGCCCGCATTGGTACCGGGACGTACAGTGGAATGCTGCACCTGGGCTTCGACACGCAGGAGCTGGTGATTAAGAGAAACCTGATCTTCAGCTCTCTGGTGCGCATTCCTTACGCTGACATCACGGTACTAAGAGCGCCCACCCAGATTCGAGTTACTCGCTTTAGTGACCCGGAGTACACGCCAGGCCTACTTAGTGCGGGCGGCGTGGAAATAGAGTTGCCGGCCTATTGGGCTGCTCAGATTATTAAGCGGCTTCCCGCCGCACCATCCTTTCTGCCTACTACTTCGCTAGGCCAGTAAGCCGCCCCTACCGCCTCGTCCGCGCCCTACCCCATCCGGTAGGGCGTTTTGCTTGCTACCCCCTTGCTCTCTGCGAACCTCCGCGCTTGCTCTGCGTTCCTCTGCGGGAACCCCGATACCGCCCGTTTGTATGATTGTAAACCATGTCCCGGCCGGCTGGCAGATTATCTATCAGCAAGCCCACGCCCTGCTGGCGGCCCAGCTGCTGCACCAGTGGCCTGCCTTCCTACCCTGCGACCAGTGGGTGGGCTTGCTGGCCGCCGCTGCCCAGCACGACGATGAGCAGCAGGATTGGGACGGGCACTACGGCATTACGCCCGCCGGAGCCCCCGCCAACTTTACTATGAAGGAGTTTTCCTTGGAGCAAGCCACCGGCCTGATGAAGGCGGCCCGCTTTCAGGGGCGTTGGCGCAGCCTGCTGACCAGCATGCACCTGAGTACCCTTTATGAAAGCCTGCGGGGCCAGAACCCGGAAACCGACGCCTTTCTGGACGAGCAGCGAGCCTGCCAGAAGCGCTGGCTGCGGGAGCTGAAAATCAAAAAAGCCGATGCCGGGCGCGCATACACTCTGCTGCACTGGTGCGACCGGCTCAGCCTGATTTTCTGTCGGCAGGAGCTGCCGGAAATGGGCCGCGCCCTGGAAATTTACCAAGGCCCCGATGGGCAGCCCTACCACGTATTGCAGCCCCAGGCGCCGGGCCCGGTACGGGTGCAGCCCTGGCCTTTCCGCGACAAGCAGTTCACCGTCAGCGTGGAGGCTACCGTACTGCACCAGTTGCAGTTCAAAGACGATGCGGAGTTGGCCCAGGCCCTGCGCCAGGCCCCTATTGAGCGGCTGACCTGGGACCTGGCGAAGGGGTAGCCGCCATTTCACGAAAGCCGGAGCAGGCCCGGCACCGGCACTGGCGCAGGCCGTAAATCAGGCGGATTTCCCGGCTGATCCGAACGCCACTCCTACTCGGTGCGTAGTACCTCCAGCATTTCCCTTCCGAAACCTCTGCCTTATGGCCACGCACTACCGCTTCTCCGACGTTGTTAATATTCTGAAAACCACGGCCAGCGAGTTCATGGTGAACAACTCGTTCCGGCACGCGGCGGCTCTGTCCTACTATACTATCTTCTCGCTCCCGCCCCTGCTGCTGATTGTTATTACGGTAGCCAGCTCCGTGTATGGGGCCGAAGCCGTAACGGGCCAGATTTACGGGCAGATGCGCGGGTTCCTGGGTGCCGATTCGGCTAAGTTCCTGCAGGACTCCATTGCCGAGTTTACCAAGCAGCAGAAAACCGGCGTGGCTTCCATCATTGGTATTGGCACGCTGATTTTCGCGGCCACCACCTTCTTCGTGACCCTGCAGGAAAGCATCAACGACATCTGGAACTTGAAGGTGAAGCCCCGCAACGGCATCTGGCAGTTCGTGCGCGACCGGCTGCTGTCCTTCGGCCTGATTCTGAGCGTGGCTTTGCTGCTGCTTATTTCCTTCGTGATTAGCGCCCTGCTCAGCGTGTTCACCGATCAGCTGCAGCGCTGGTTTCCGGAGGTGGCCGTCATCTTTATTCACCTCATCGACTTTGCCCTCTCCCTCTTCATTACCTCCCTGCTGTTTGGCCTGATCTACCGCTTCCTGCCCGACGCCATTATCCGGTGGCGCGACGTGGGCATTGGCGCTGTTATCACGGCCCTACTGTTTTTGGTGGGTAAGTATCTGATTGCCTTCTACATTGCCCAATCTAACCCCGGCTCGGCGTTTGGAGCGGCGGGCTCGGCCATCGTGCTGCTGCTGTGGGTAAACTACTCCTCGCTCATCATCTTCTTCGGGGCCGAGTTTACCCAGGAGTTTGCCGATGCCTTCGGCCAGAAGGTACAGCCCAAGGCCCATGCCGTGCGCATCGAAACCCGCGAGGTACCCGAGGGTGAGACGAAGGAAGAAATCAGCACCGGCCGCCCCCGCGCCGAAGGCCGCTGGAGAGGCTAAGCCTATTGCGGCACGCCCGAACGCACCAGGAAAGCCAGTAGCCCATGAGGCCGCTGGCTTTTTCACATTCCGGGTTGCCATGTTGGCACCTTACCGGCCGCTGGCCCTCCATGAGCCGGCGCGGAACCCTACCCCGGAAAATGCCCCAAGCTCCGCTGTA
The DNA here is from genome assembly GCF_006352025.1 of Hymenobacter sp. DG01. Lineage (NCBI taxonomy): Bacteria > Pseudomonadati > Bacteroidota > Cytophagia > Cytophagales > Hymenobacteraceae > Hymenobacter > Hymenobacter sp. DG01. The sequence continues at coordinate 3,937,709 of NZ_CP040936.1, read as the reverse complement.
GCCGGGGAATTCGTTGTAATTTCCGGCCAATATGAAACGTATTATCCTTTTGTTAGTGAGCAGCCTGGGCCTGAGTGCCGCTGCTCAGGCAGCCGCGCCTCTGGCCGGCGACACGCTGCGTGGGCAGCATCGGTTTATTCAGCGCGTATCGGCCACTATGTGTGAGCGGCTGCAGGCAGAAGATCAAAAACGCCCCCTGGCTTCCCTGTCGGAGGTGGATGCGCAGAGCATATTGGCCGCCACTATCGAAAGCAGCATCCTGGCCAATGCCGACGAGATGAACACCCTGATGAAGGCTAATAAAGTCAGCAATCCGCACAAGGCCGGGGAAGCCCTCGAGGTGACCATGATTTTGCGCCTGGTGGAGAGCTGCCCGGCGGGCCAGCAGCTGATGGTGGGGGTTATTCAGTCGCAGTTCGGGGCCAAGCTGCCCATTACAGAGGCCGAGCGGCCCGTACTTCAGCTGATTACCCAGGACGTTTGCCGGCGCCTCGACGCCGAAAATGCGACCCGCCTCATGAGCAGCCGCTCCCAGGAGGAACGCCGCACCGTTATCATGACGGCCCTGCAGGGAGGTATGCTTAAGAACATGGAGCCCCTGGCCAACCTTTACGGCCTGGACAACATGAAGAACAACAAGCTCATGGAAGGTGTAGGCCAGAAAATCGCCCTGCTTATTATTCAGCAATGCCCTACCTACATGCTCCAGCTCGGCATTGACGAGTACATGAAACACAAGTAAATCACCGTTTTCTCTTCTAAACACAGAGACGCCGCAACCAGCTGGTTGCGGCGTCTCTGTGTTTAGAAGGGGGTAGGAAGGAAAGCCTACGCTACCTCGGCTTTTTCCTTCACGGCCAGCTGCCCGCAGGCGGCATCTATGTCCTTACCCCGGGAGCGGCGCACATTGGTTTGCACGCCCCGGTCGGCCAAGTACTTGTGAAAAGCCATCAGCTTGTCATCGGCGGTATTCACGTAGTCGGCATTTTCGATGGGGTTGTACTCGATGAGGTTCACCTTGCAGGGAATCCACTTCGAAATCTGGTACAACTCCTCGGCATCCTGCAGCGTGTCGTTGAAGCTCTCGAACACGATGTACTCGTAGGTGACCTTACGGCCCGTTACCTGGTGGTAGTGCTTGAGGGCGTCCTTCAAAGAGGCCAGGGAGTTGGCTTCGTTGATGGGCATGATTTCGTTGCGCTTGGCGTCGTTAGGCGCGTGCAGGGAGAGGGCCAGATTAGCTTTTACACCGTCGTCGGCCAGCTTCTTGATCATCTTGGCAATACCGGCGGTGCTGACGGTGATGCGACGCGGGGCCATGTTGAGGCCGTCGGGAGCCGTGATGCGCTCAATACTTTTTACCACGTTGGCGTAGTTCAGCAGCGGCTCGCCCATGCCCATGTACACGATGTTGGTGAGCGGGGTGCCGTACTGAGCCTCGCACTGCTCCCGGATGCGTACCACCTGGTCGTAGATTTCGGCGGCATCGAGGTTACGCTTGCGCTCCATGTAGCCGGTAGCGCAGAACTTGCAGGTCAGGGAGCAGCCTACCTGCGAGCTGATGCAGGCCGTCATGCGCGTATCGTGCGGGATGAGCACGCCCTCCACAATGTTGCCATCGTGCAGGCGGAAGGCCGATTTGATGGTACCGTCGTTGGAAAGCTGGGAGTTCTGCACCTGCACGCCATTGATGACGAAGTGCCGGGCCAGCAGCTCACGCATAGCCAGGGAGATGTTGTTCATCTCCTCAAACGAGGAAGCCGTGTTTTTCCACAGCCACTCCAGTACCTGCTTGGCCCGGAAAGGCTTCTCGCCGTGCTCCACCATAAAGGCCTTGAGCTCGTCGGGGGTGAGCTTGCGGATATCGCGCTTCGAAACTACGGGCAAGTCAATCATCATAACTGCAAAGATACAAGGCGGAAAGTCGAACCCCTAGGTCTTCTTTTCCAGAACATCCCTCAACCCGCTGAACCCAAAAAAAGTGCCGACGAGGGATTAGGGTAAGAGGGTAGGAGGGTATGGGGGTAGGAGGGTGTGGGGGGAGGAGGGTGTGGGGGGAGGAGGGTGTGGGGGTAGGAGGGTATGGGGGTAGGAGGGTGTGGGGGTAGGAGGGTGTGGGGGCGGGAGGGTGTGAGAAAGAATTTGGTTTTCAGCTTGTGGCAGGGGCAGCCTCACCCTCACCCAGCCATGCAAGGCCAACTTTCCGATTCTCCTCCCCTCCTACCCCCACACCCTCTTACCCTCCTACCCTGCCTTCTCTCCACGCAGGCGGGCAGCTTGCTCCTCGCTCAGGGGTAGGAGCTGGCGGGTGTTGTAGTTGAAGCCGAGCATACCGGTTTTGGCGCGGGCAATTTCGCGACCCGCCTGGTTTTTCACCCAGTACACCAAATCGAAGCCGTACTTGCCGAGGTCGGTGGCGGCCATCTGAATGTGCAGCACGTCGCCGTAAAACCCTTCGCCCTTGTACTCAATGGCTACATCAGCCATGATGTGGCCCAGGCCGGTGGCCGGGTCGTATTCGGCGTGGCCCAAGTGGCGCAGAAACTGCACCCGCGCTTCGTGCAGGATGCTGAGCAGGGCATCGTTGCCGAGGTGGGCGCCGTAGTTGAGGTCGGTGATGCGCACCGGAATTTCGACGGTGAGCAGGTAGGTTTCGGGGAGCTGAACTTTAACGCGGGGCATGGGGTAGGCCAATGGAGAAGCCGATAAAGTACGGCGGATTTTCGGGGTTGGCGCAACCAGGGCCGCTTAGCCCCTGCACCTTGAATGGCGCCTGCCACCACAGCCACCCTACCCCCTGCTACCGCCGAAACCTCAAACGCAGTATATTAGCCAAGCTCTGCACTGCCCCTCGCGGCTCTGGGGCCTGGTTTCTTTCTCTCCGCTCCCTCCCATGTTTACACCTCACGTTGAAGTTCGCGCCACCGCCGACGGCTCCAGTACCCTGTACGTGCCCGCCCTGAATGAGCACTACCACAGCACCCACGGCGCCCTGCAGGAGGCGCGCCATGTGTATCTGGCCGCCGGTCTGGAGCCGGCCCTGACCGAGGCCAACCAGTTGGTTTGGGTGCTGGAGGTAGGCTTTGGCACGGGCCTGAATGCTCTGTTGACCCTGGAGCGCAGCCTCAGCGCCAGCCAGCAGATTTTCTACGACACCATCGAGAAGTTTCCGCTGCCCTGGGAGGTAGTCAGTCAAATGCACCCTGAAAGTTACCTCTCGGGCCCCGAGCTGCAGGACTACCAGCACCAGCTGCACGCCGCCGCCTGGAACCGCCCCGTTACGCTCACGCCCAACTTCGTGCTGCTGAAGTGCTCCGGAGAGCTGCAGGCTACACCCCTTTCCCAGGATACCTACCAGGTTATTTACTTCGACGCCTTTGCCCCGGAAAAGCAGCCCGATATGTGGACCGATGAGGTGTTTGCCCAACTCTATGAAGCAGCTGCCCCCGGCGGCGTGCTGGTCAGCTACTGCGCTAAGGGCTCGTTTCGGCGCAGCCTGAAAGCGGCCGGCTGGCTGGTGGAGAAGGTGCCGGGCCCGCCCGGCAAGCGCGAAATGACCCGGGCGCGGAAGCAGGAGTAACTACATATATCTGCTATGAAGCTCAATCGTCGGCTGAATCAACTTACGGAAGCTGATTATCACTACCTGCTCGCTCACTATCGGCGCTATACCGATTTTAACTCGCTGGGGCTGTTCCGCAGTTTGTTGGAAAACGAGAAGCTGAATCTAGAGCAGCAGCTACGTCTGCGGGATGCGGCGGCAGCGGTGTTCCCGAAATTCTACGAGTTTCTACAACTGAAAGACCCAGACACCTACTTCCGTCTCAGCACCCTGGGGCAGAAGCTAACCGTGGCCGATGAGCGGGCAGCGTGGGTTGAAATCAGCCGGACGCAGCAGCGCATCCTCACCGAGAAGCGCATCCGGCACCGCAATTTTGGTACGTACGCCAAGCACAACTGTGGCTACGACACCTGCCCCTTCAACGGCCTGATGGTTCGACAAGGAGCACGTCTTGCGGAAGGCGTTATGAGTTTTGACACCGACAGACGAATTTGCTATGCGGGTCACGTTGACCACCGCGCTGAGCAGCGTCGCCGGGAGCGGAAAGCTTGGCCCAGCCGACGAAACCACGTGGAAGAATAACTAAGCCTCTGCCCACTTCCCGCATCCTGCGTAAGTTGCCGGTATTATGAGTCGTAAGCTACTGGATACCGACGGGCGCGAGTGGGTGCAGAAGGGCATTATTACGGAGACGCAGCGCGAGCAGCTGCTGGACCTCTACCCCACTGATGCCACCGCTATTGGACTGCTGCCGCTGCTGGGTTCCCTGCTGGTAGGTTTGAGCGCCCTGAGCGTGGTAGCGGCCAACTGGCAGGGCCTACCCGAGGTGGTGCGCCTGGCGTTGCTGCTGGGCTCCTTGTGCGGAGCCTACGCCGGCGGCGAGTATTTCCGGCGCCGTGGCAACCTCAACCTGGGCATGGGCCTGATTGCCCTGGGGCTGATTCTGTTCGGGGCCAGCATTGTACTGACCAGCCAGCTTTACCAGCTCATCGGCTACGACCTGACGGGTCTGCTGGCCTGGGCGGTGGCCGGCATGGCCCTGACGTGGCTGTACCGCAGCCGGCTACTTTTCCTGATGACGGCTGTTATCAGCGGCATCGTGCAGGGCTATAACACGGGGCAGCTAGGCGCGTTTAGCTACCTCACGGCCATCGGCACGGCCTTGGGGCTGGGCTACTACTGGTGGCGCCGCCCCGATGCCCTGCTGGGCGGAGTGCTGGCCACGGGTCTGCTCTGGCAGGCAGCCTTGCTGATTAACCATTTGCACGTTAAAATTACCTGGTTCTTTATTCCGGCCATGCTGGTGTATGCCTTCGGCGACTGGCAGCCCGACCGGCCGGCCGGTCGGGCTTTGCAGGGCCCGCCGCTGGTGGCAGCCTTCCTGTTTACGCTGGGTCTGGCCTTGTTCGGAGAGTCTGATATTTACGCGGGGCAGCTGCGGGCGCCCCTGCTGCCTTACCTGGCTTCTTTGGCCGGGGTGCTGGCCCTGTCAGTGCTTGGCAAGCGGCAGCGCGGCCGCCTCGGCAGCCTTACCGACTGGCTGTTGCTGTTGCCGGGCTTCTACTTCACGGGGGGCCTGCCCCTGGCTATTGCCACGCTGGTAGTATTGTATGCCTACTCGGGTGCCGTGCTGCTGCGGGCCCATCAGGAGCAGAACCCGGACCGCGTGACGCTGGGCACCGTATTGTTCATCATCACCACGGCCGTAGCCTATTTCAAGCTGACCTGGGGCTTCCTGGATAAGTCGTTGTTTTTCCTGCTGGGGGGCTTGCTGCTGCTGGGCCTGAGCTGGTGGCTCCGGCGCCGGGCCGCGCATACGTTTTCCTCCACCACCACGCCTAAGTCATGAGCACGCCCCTCGCCGATCCTCTACCTTCAGTTCCGGGCCCGGCCGAGGGTAGCGCCTCCCCTCTACCCGATTTGCTCGAACCGCGCCGCCGCCGGTGGGTACAGGGACTGGTGCTGGCCCAGGTGCTGTTTGTGCTGGGCGTGGCCGCCGCTGGTTACGCCACAGCTGCGCTGGGCCGCACCATCACGCTGCGCACCAGCCCCGTTGACCCGCGCGACCTTCTTTATGGCGACTACGTGAACCTGCGCTACAGCGTAAGCGAGCTACCCGGTCGGCTGTGGAAGGGTACTACCCTACCCCGCCGCCACCAACCTGCCTACGTGCTGCTGGAGCCCCGTCCTGATGGTACCTACGAGGCCGTAGCCGCCTTTCCGGAGAAGCCTGCTACCACTGGCCGCCAGGCCGTGCTGCGCGGCTCGGTGCAGGATGTGTGGCGCCGCGGCCTGCGCCTGCGCTACGGCCTGGAGCGCTACTATGTGCCCGAGGGTGAGGGCCGGCAGCTGGAGCGCCGCCAGAGCCTGCGCGTGCAGGTGAGCGTGGCGCCCTGGGGCCAGGCCCGCATTACCCGCGTAGAGCCCAGCTCCGAATAGCGCCGAGAGTAGAATAAATATGATCTGAAGTATATATCTTAGCCTCACGTTCCGACACTACCTACCTATCCTATTGCGTGATGTTCAATTCCATTTCTTCTCTATTTCATGAAAACCAGTTTATCCAATCTGGCTCAGGTGCTGGCAGCCCAGCGCCAGGCCGCTCAACCCACTGTCAATCGTAAAAACGCCTCAGTCGCCCGCCCCGACTCCGCACTGCAGGCACCAGGCACTGGCTCTGCCAAGAAATAAAAGGAAAGGCCGCATCAGTTAGTTGATGCGGCCTTTTCGTTTTGGCTGAAATACAGCCCTGGCTTATAGTCGCTGGGCTTTCAAAAGCTCTTCATCGGAGCGGTTCATCTCTACCAGGGCGTACTTCTTCTGGTCTGTGATGTTCATTTCGTCCAAAGCATCTACCAGATGCTGGTATTTCGCGCCGGGCTCTGTTTTAATGAGTACTACCGGTGCAGGCTGCTGGCGTTGCCGCTGCAGCAACACTTGGCGTAGTCCGCTAGAGCTTAGGTCTGTAGTATGAAGGGTAGGGCGAGGCGCAGCGGGGTTAACGGCGGCCTCATTCAAGCCAAAAAAGTAGCGGACCTGCCCTTTTTCACCCAGAATCAGCGTCAGGGCCTGCTTTTCCGATACTGGCGCTTCCACATCAGGCGTTTTGGGCTTTGTGGGCATGGCTACCTCCATCACCGTAGGTTTGGCGAAAGTAGTAGTGAGCATAAAGAAAGTCAGGAGCAGAAAAGCCAGGTCCACCATGGGCGTCATGTCGAGGTGGAAGGCTTTTTTGGTGGCGCGGGGCTTACCCGAGCGAGGGGCGGCGGCAGCTTGAATTTCGGCCATAATAGTTTCGCGGTTAGGTGAATACGGTTGTATTCAGGAAACGCTATACACTGGCGCTATATTGCTGTCTCCTGCCAGCAAGTCTACTTTCTACCCCTACCCAAACCACCATACCCGCCCCGGCGTGAGGCAGGCGTGCAGGGGCACGTCGCCGGGCCAGGCGTCCTCAATACGGGCCACCGGCGGCTCCAGACTCACGCCAATTCGCAGGGCGTCGGGGCGGCACTGGGGCAGAAACTGGTCGTAGAAGCCTTTGCCGTAGCCCACGCGCTGGCCCCGCTCATCGAAAGCCAGCATGGGAATGAGGATGGCATCGAGTTGGGGAGGTAGGACTTCGGTGGCCCCTGCGGGCTCCGGAATGCCCCAGCGGTTAGCTTCCAGTTGGGTTTCGGGCGTGAGGTGAAAGTGCCGCAGGGTGTGCCCATCAGGCTGCACCACGGGCACGGCCAGCTGCAACGCCGGCTGCTCGGCCCACAGCTGCCGAATCAGCGGCCACGTATCCGGCTCCTTCTGCCGGCCAATGGGCAGAAACAGGTGCAGCCACCGCCACTCCCGCACCGGAAACGACTGCCGCAACTGCCGCCACAACGCTTCGCTCCGGCGGGTAACTTCCTCTTCCGATAAGGCCCGGCGGCGGACCAAGGCTTCCCGGCGTAGTTCAGACTTCAGCATAGCAGAGGGGGTAGCAAAACGGCCTGCCTCGGATAGAGGCAGGCCGCTGGGTTGTTCAGTGGTGTTAATGCTGCTTCTATTCTTCTTCCAGCACGGTGAACTCCAGGGCCAGCGGGTCGAAGGCGTCGAGGAGCTGCTGAATGAATTGGGGGTTATTGATGAGGATGCTGAGCACGTTATCGGTGCGTTCCTGCAGGTGGCCGCCGGGCATGAGCTTGTCTTTGAGAGCCGTTAGCTGACTGTAGGCCGTTTCATGCTTGGCTTCGGCGGCTTTACTCAGGCGTTTTTCGAGGCCCTGCACAATGCCGCTTACCTTCTGCTGCTCGGCCGCTACGGTGCGTACCAGGGTTGGGTCGAGGCGCTGGGCCAGGTCAGAAACAGCTTGGAAGGCGGCGGCCAGTTGCTGCTGCTGCTCCTGTAGGCTAACTTCTTCTTGGCCCAGCGTGGCGCCTACCTGCTTTTTCAGCTCTGGTAGCGGCCGGAAGATATCCAAGGAGGTGAGGCCCAGCTTACGCAGCTTGCCAGCGTTGGCCTTGCCTACGTATTGGGCCGAGTTGCGGGGTAGCAGAATTGGGAAGGGCACGCCGTTTTCTTCGAACACGCCTTTTAGCTGGAACCAGTAGGCTACTTCCGCCCCGCCGCCAATGTAGCAGAGGTTGGGCAGCAATATTTCCTGGTAGAGCGGGCGCAGCACTACGTTGGGGCTGAACTGCTCGGGGTGCTGCTGCACCAGCTCCAGCAACTCCTGCTGCGAGTGGCAACGGCCCGTGTTGCGCACCGTAATCTGGGCGCAGTCCTGGGCGGCATCGTACTCCAGCCGCTCCCGCTTGCCGGCGTCGGTGAGGAAAAACAGGTTGAGCGGGCGCGAATACACCTGAGGCTTGTAGCCGGCGGCTTCCAGCTGGGCGTTGGCCTGCTGCACCGCCCTGTTCGAAGCTTGCTCCCGGATTTCCTTTTCCAGCACCGGCACCAGGGCTTGCTTGAGGGCGGGTGCGTCGGCATCCAGGCTCACCAGACCCAGCTCTCCAAACAGGTCGTGGGTGAGGCGGCGGGTAGCGGCGGCCAGGGTATCAGCCTGCTCGTAGGCCTCACGAAACAAAGCAGGCACGTCGGCGGGCAGCTGGTCAAGCAGGGCCTCTTTCATGCCGTCGAGCTTCAGACGGCCCACCGGTCCGCCGGTTTCGGGCGCGTTCCACTCGTACTTCTTGCCAAACAGGTGGAAGTGGTTGATTTCCGCGAAGTCGTGGTCTTCCGTCGCCATCCAGTACACCGGCACGAAATCGTACTGCGGGTACTTTTCCTTGAGCTGCCGGCTCAACTTCACCGCCGACACAATCTTATAGATGAAGTACAGCGGGCCCGTGAGCAGGTTGAGCTGGTGGCCGGTGGTGATGGTGAACGTGGTGTCTTTTTCCAGCAAAGCCAGATTGGCCTCCACGGCGGGGTGCACCGCGGGCAGGGTGGCGTACTGCTCGCGCAGGGCCGCTACCAGCCGCTGCCGGGCTTCGGGAGTATAGGCGGCGCGCTTCTCTTCTATCTGCTCGGCAAAGGCGTCGAGGGTCGGGAAGCGGTGATAAAACGAAGTCAGGGCCTCGTGCCGGGCCAAGTAATCGGTCAGCAGGGAGGAAAACGCGCCGGTATCGGCGTAGCGCAGAGTCGTGACGGACATACGGGGAGAAGAATATTCGGCTATAACCGGCCAGCTCGCACAAAGTAACTGGCAATTTCCCGGATGGGTTGTTTTTCCCGCAGCTTCCTACCCCCTAACCGTCCTCAAACTGCCCAAAACCGCATTTCCAGCGAAATTCGGGTAGCGTCGGAATTCAAATTCAGGGCGCCGCCGTGCAGCAGGTAGGGCGAGAAGAGCAGCACCTGCCCGGGGCCGGGGTTGGGGCGCACCAGCTCCAGGGGCTCGGGGCTGTTTTTCAGAGCCGGCACGCTGTAGGTGGTACCGTTGTAGGTAGCCCCGCCGGCCGTGCGCTCGGTGCGGTCCTCGGGCCACCAGTGGCTGCCCGGCACCAGGGTCAGCGACGAATCCGGGGTGCTGCCGGCCACGGGGAAGTAAATGTTGATGCCGTTGCGCAGGCGGTCCAGCCACACGTCGCGGTGCAGGGGGTTGTTGTCGGTGCGGCCAGGGCGGGCCAGGCGCAGATGAAACGCCTGCTGCCCGTTGTGGGGGTTATGCACGCGCACGGCGCGGCCGCATAGCTCGCTTATGCGGGTTTCCAGCGTGGCTACTGGCACGGGCAGCTCTTCCAGGGGGTATTCTTTGGTCTGGTTTACTACGGCCAGATGCAGCGCCTGGTCGTCGCCGACTACCCGGTGATATTGCTCAACGGACCAGTCAGCAGCTACTTCTACGCCAGCTGCCCGCAGCGCTACCCTCACTTTTTCGGCCAACCCTTCGCGCAACGCGGCATTGTCTTCCGGGCTCAAGAAGCTGGCTACCGTGTAGCCGGCGGCGCTCCAGGGTTGCCCGGCCGTCAGGTCAACATCAGCAGACAACAGCACAATGGGTTCCGCCGGCTGGGTTTCGCCTTCAATCTGATACTCGACTTGTTGGTGCTGAATGCGAGCTTTCATAAGCAGGCGCGGAAAATTTAGTTGCCAGTCGCCGCAAAGGTACCATGCTACTCCTGCACTAGGTTGTCACAAACCGGCTGCATAATAGCATTAATCACCATATCATATTGTACATTATATATCTACTTCACTGAACCAGGCTGCTTTTACCCTCCCCTTGTATGAGCACTACTGCTACCCGCCCCTTCTTCCCGAACCTCGACGGCTTACGCACGCTGGCTTGCGCGGGCGTATTTCTGTACCATACGCTGTTTATGTACGCCTTTCTCTGGACGCCGCACGAGGCGCCAGTATATCATTATGGGTTACGGCTGCTGAGCCTGGGCACTATGGGCGTCAACTTCTTTTTTGTGCTGTCAGGCTTTCTGATTACCTACCTGTTGCTGCACGAAGAAGCTTATCAGGGTCACATTAACTTGCTGGGGTTTTACTGGCGCCGGGTGCTTCGCATCTGGCCGGTTTACTTTGCCTGCCTGGCTTTTGGCTTTTGGGTAGTGCCCTGGTGGATGCACGCCGCCGGGCAGCCCTGGCACGATACGGCCCGCCCCGAGCTCTACCTCACGTTCCTGGCCAACCTCGATATGGTAGATCCGAAAGCATTCAGCCTGGGCGTTTTGTGGTCGGTGGCGGTGGAGGAGCAATTCTACGCACTGTGGCCGCTCCTCCTGCTGCTCTTCACCCGGTGGCGCCCTGGTGCGGTTATACTGGTTTTGCTGGCCTCCCTGCTATTCCGTTACGCCCATGCCACCGACCCAGTGGTGCTGTACCAACACACCCTGGCCGTGGTGTCCGATATGGCGCTGGGTGGGGGAGCGGCCTGGCTGGCCTTTTCGCGGCCCGGTTTTCAGGCATGGGTAAGCCGCTGGCCTCGGAGTATTATTGTAGTCGGCTACCTGGCGGGCCTCGGCCTGCTGGTCGGGCAGAAGTACTTCGCCGACAGCACCCTTGGCATTACATTTCAGCGCCTGCTGCGTGGGTTGTTTTTTGTGTTTGTGGTCCTGGAGCAGAATTATGCTACCCGCTCGTGGTTTAAGGCGGGCCAAAGCCGGAGCCTGACGTACTGGGGCAGGTTCACGTACGGTTTCTACTGTCTGCATCCGGTCAGCATCTTCGTGGTCCTATTTTGCTTCGACAGGCTTCATCTGCCGCACACGCTGCCTACGGTACTGGCCCTCACGGCGCTGTGCTTACCTTTTAGCCTGGCCCTTGCCTGGCTTAGCTACCGTTACTGGGAACAGCCCTTCCTGCGCCTCAAATACCGGTATGCCGCCGAACCTGAGCCGGCTCCGTCTTTATAAACAAAGCAACGGCGCCCCCGCTTGGAGGCGCCGTTGCGCATTAATCAGTTGTAAGATCGAAGCTAGATCAGCTTGCCATAGAGGTCGAAGTCGGAGGCTTCGGTTACCTGCACCTGGGCGAAGTCGCCGAGGCGCACGTAGGTATCCTTGGTGGCGGTCACCAGCACTTCGTTGTCCACTTCGGGCGAGTCGTATTGGGTGCGGCCCACGAAGTAGCCGCTTTCCTTGCGGTCGAACAGCACTTTGTAGGTCTGGCCCACGCGCTCCTCGTTCAGCTCCATCGAAATACCCTGCTGCAGCTCCATGATCTGGTCGGCACGGTCCTGCTTTACTTCGGCGGGCACGTTGTCTTCCAGGGTGAAGGAGTGGGTATTGTCTTCGTGCGAGTAGGTGAAGATGCCGAGGCGGTCGAAGCGGGTGTCCTCCACAAAACGGTACAGCTCCTCGAAATCCTGCTGGGTTTCGCCGGGGTGGCCGGCAATCAGGGTCGTGCGCAGGGCAATGTCGGGCACGCGCTGCCGGATGGTGTCCACCAGCTCTACGGTACGGCGCTTGCTGATGCCCCGGCGCATGGTTTTCAGCATGTTATCCGAAATATGCTGCAGGGGCATATCCAGGTACTTGCAGATGTTTTCCCGCTCGTTCATTACGTCCAGGGCGTCCATGGGGAACTGCGAGGGGTAGGCGTACTGCAGCCGGATCCAGTCGATGCCGTTCACGTCGGAGAGGTGGCGCATCAGGTCGGCCAGCTTCCGCTCGCCGTAGTGCTGCAGGCCATAGTAAGTCAGGTCCTGGGCAATGAGAATCAGTTCCTTGGTTCCCATAGAGGCCAGGCGCTTGGCTTCCTTCACCAGGTCCTCAATGGGACGGTCCTGGTGCTTGCCGCGCATCAGCGGAATGGCGCAGAACGAGCAGGGGCGGTTGCAGCCCTCGGCAATCTTGAAATAGGCGTAGTGGGCGGGGGTAGTCAGCAGCCGCTCACCCACCAGCTCGTGCTTGTAGTCGGCTTCCAGCTTTTTCATCAGCTGGGGCAGCTCCAGAGTGCCGAAGTAGGCATCTACCTGCGGAATTTCCTGCTCCAGGTCGTCTTTGTAGCGCTGGGAAAGGCAACCCGTTACGTAGAGCTTTTCCAGGCGGCCGGCTTCCTTCTCGTCGGCGTAGCGCAGAATGGTGTCGATGCTTTCCTGCTTGGCGTTGTCGATAAAGCCGCAGGTATTGATGATGACGATGTTGGCGTCGCTCGTGTCGGCTTCGTGGGTTACCTGGAAGTCGTTGGCACGGAGCTGGCCCATCATCACCTCCGAATCGACGAGGTTTTTGGAGCAGCCCAGGGTAATGACGTTGACTTTATTGGCCTGTTGGCTTCTGACTTTCATGCTGGGGTAGTAAGCAGGCGGCCGGGCAATTTCTTAGCAGTGAGAAACTTGCCCGCTTGGGGCCCGCGGCGAATTTAGGACCGCAAAGGTACGAACTCGGCAACGCCTTTTCCTACTCCGAATGTTCCATTTCCCGGATGCCCGCACTTCCTACCCCGCTTGCTCGGCCCAATCCGCTACAGGCCCCTACCCCCGGTCAGTAGCTCATACACCGGCGGCGCTACCCGGCGTAGCAAAGCTCCTACCCCCACAGAAACCGCAAACATTACCAGAGGCAGCAGCAGAAATACCAGCAGCTGTTGCCTCGGCCAGAAGTACAGCGCGGCCTCGGTGGCGTAGCTTAGCAGCGGCACGTGCACCACGTAAATCATAAAGGAGAAGCTCGTCAGCCACACAAACCACCGTTGCCGCATAGCCACCCGCACCAGCCCATCGGCCCCGTACCACATCACCAGCATGCCCAGCAGCTCGGAGGCCCGGTGCAGCAACGACATCACGCTAAACGAAGGCCGTTCCAGGTGAAAGGCCAGCCAGGTTTTCACCGTGACAATAACCAGCCACCCCAACGCAAAGAGCCACCCGTTAAACCACCGCGGCGGTACTTGCACCTCTATGTCGCGGCGGCGCAGCCACACACCCAGCCCGAAAAAGCATAAGCCGGTTCCCTCTATCATGGGCAGGCCCAGGCCCAGCACCCACATAGCTCCGGTTATGGCAAAGTACACCAGCGGGGCCCGGTCGATGGCTTTGCGCAGCCACGGGTACCCCAGGTTATAGAAGAACAGACTCCGAATAAACCACAGCTGAAACGGCAGCGGAATCAGCAGCCAGCATAGAAGCAACTGCCCCGGCGAGTAGTTGCTGACCAACGGATTATCGGGACCAAACGGGCTAAGCGCAGCCGAAAGCACCAGTTGACGTGTAGCCGGAAACTGCTCCAACGCCCACGTAAGCGCCAGCCCCAGCGCGCTCCAGGCCACGTACGGTATCAGCAAGGAACGCACCCGCCGTTTCACCCGCACGCCGTGGGGCTCCCTACCCTCGTGGTGGGCGAAAAGGTAGCCGGATATGGCAAATAGAATGGGAATCCGGAACCGCAGCAGCCCATTGGCCAGAAAGTACTGCAGCCAGGTCCCGCCGGCCAGCGGCTCATCCACGGGCGTCCAGGGCTGCAGATAGCGCGGGTGCAGGTTGTAGGCGTGCACGTACACCAGCAGCAACATGGCCACGAGCGACCAGAACCGAAGCTTCTGGCTCAGGAACGCATCGAGGCGGGCGGGCAAGGGCGCCAGGGCAGCAGGTGCAACGGCAACATCGGGTAAGGGCACAAGCATAGGCAGCAGCTTATATATCCAAGATGCTGATTTTTACTGAGGGCCGAGCGGCACCCATCACGTCAGCAACAAAAAAGCCCGCCGAAACATACGCTTCGGCGGGCTTTACAACCGGCGGTCAGGATCCTGCCAGCTTATTTTTTGAACAGAGAATTTACGAAGGTATGTCGGTCGAAGAGCTGCAAATCCGTCATCTTCTCCCCTACCCCAATGTAGCGCACCGGCACCTGCAGCTGATCTGAAATTCCGATAACTACCCCGCCCTTCGCCGTACCGTCGAGCTTGGTAATCGCTAATGCCGATACTTCGGTGGCTTTGGTAAACTCCTTAGCCTGTAGGAAAGCATTTTGGCCGGTGCTACCGTCCAGTACTAGCAACACCTCGTGGGGCGCATCTGGAATAACCTTCTGCATCACCCGCTTGATCTTGCTGAGCTCGTTCATCAGGTTGACCTTATTGTGCAGGCGGCCGGCGGTGTCAATAATCACCACGTCAGCCTGCATCTCCACGCCTTTCTTCACCGCGTCGTAGGCCACGGAAGCGGGGTCGGTGTTCATGCCGTGCGAAATAACCGGGACGCCTACCCGCTCACCCCAGATGATGAGCTGATCCACGGCCGCTGCCCGGAAGGTATCGGCTGCGCCCAGCACCACCTTCTTACCTGCCGAGTGAAAGCGGTGAGCCAGCTTGCCAATCGTGGTAGTTTTGCCTACCCCGTTCACGCCCACTACCATAATCACGAAGGGTGAACCGGTGTTGTCGGGGCGGTCGAGGATGGCGCGGGAGCCGGTAGCGCCGCTGTTGCGGTCCAGCAGGTCGGCAATTTCTTCGCGAAGAATACGGTCCAGTTCCGAGGTGCTCACGTACTTGTCGCGGGCTACACGCTTCTCAATCCGGTCAATGACCTTCACGGTGGTGTCAATCCCTACGTCGGCGTGCACGAGCAGCGTTTCAAGGTCGTCCAGGACGGCCTCATCCACAGTGCTTTTACCTACTACGGCTTTGCTGAGCTGGTCGAAGAAGCTGGTTTTGGTTTTCTGCAGGCCTTCATCAAGCGCCTGCTGCTGCTCCTTGCTTTCCTTATCCTTCTTGAAAAAATCGAAAAGTCCCATGCGGTCAGGATGTAGCGCGAAGCTCCAGCTTCACGCGTCGTTGCTGAGGTTGAGCTCCTTGGCTTACCCTAAGTAGCTCAACGAGGCACGAAGCTGGAGCTTCGTGCTACAACGCAAAAAAGTCCCACGGTGGCGGGACTTCTTCACTTCGGTAGGAATGCCACGGGGGCGCCGAATTACTTAACGCCGGTGGCGATGTAATCCTGCACTTTATCAACGGGCACCATCTCTTCTTTGAAGGTGTAAGCGCCGGTTTTCTCCGATTTCACCGCACGGATGACCTTAGCCCAGTCCTTGCCGGTAGCGGTTTTCAGGGTTGCTACTACTTTCTTAGCCATTGCTCAATTACTTGATTTCCTTGTGAACGGTCATCTTCTTGAGCACGGGGTTGAACTTCTTCAGCTCGATGCGCTCAGGAGTGTTCTTACGGTTCTTGGTGGTGATGTAGCGCGAGGTGCCCGGCTGCCCCGAGTTCTTATGCTCAGTGCATTCAAGGATTACCTGCACCCGGTTGCCTTTTTTAGCCATCTCGACGGGGTTTTGGGATTAAGGACTGCAAAGGTACAAGGGTTTTCGATAATGTCAAATAGAATATGGCTAATTAGTTGATGCGCTGAGGAGTTGGCGCCTTAAAGCGTTATTTCTACCGGCTTCTGCCTCGCTTTTCACTTCAGCACCATTCCCCTCATTACCTCTTTAGTTTAACTCCGGCAGCTTGAAATCGTCGAGGGCGCTGGGCTTGGCCATCATGCTTTCTACTTCCGCTACCGTGCGCGGGGCCTCCCGCGAGAGGTTTTCGTAGCCTTGCTGGGTAATCAGAATATCGTCTTCGATACGCACTCCGATGTTCCACCACTTCTTGTCGCAGGGGCTGCCCTCCGGTATGTAGATGCCGGGCTCCACGGTGATTACAGCTCCTGCTTGCAGAGGTCCGTACGTGCCAGGATCATGCACATCGAGGCCGAGGTAGTGGCTGGTGCCGTGGGGGAAGTAGGTGCGGACTTCTTCCGGCTTCTTAATGATGCCCAGCCTCAGCAGACCATCGGTAATAACTTTCTGGGCGGCTTTGTGAGGTGCCTGAAACTCGTTGCCGGGTTTGCAGGCAGCAAACCCGGCATCCTGAGCGGCTAATACCAACTCGTAAATCTGGCGCTGGGCCGGACTGAACTTGCCGGACGGCGGGATAGTACGGGTGACATCGGCGGAGTAGCCGTGGTATTCAGCTCCGCAGTCCATGAGTAGCAGGTCGTTTTTAACCTGTGTCTTGTCGTTTTCGGTGTAGTGCAGGATGCAGGCGTTGCTTCCGGCGCCCACAATGCTGGGGTAGCCCTCGAACTCGGCTCCGTACTTTTTATAAACGTACTCGTGCAGGCCTTGCAGCTCCATTTCTCCCATGTCGGGGCGGGTAGCCTTCATGACTTCCTGCTGCCCGATGGCGCTGATGCGTACGGCCCGGCGCAGCAGGGCTATTTCCTCGGCGGTTTTCACTTCTCGCAGCCGGGCCAAAGCCTCCTCCAGAGCCTGAGAGTTATAGCGGCTGACGGGTTTGTTGGCTACAGCCTTTTGCCGATCCGCCTCGGTTTTCGCACCTAAATACGCCTGCACGTAGGCGTCCTGGGCTATGGCAGGCTGGGTTTGAATGAGGCGCAGCAGATAGGGCTGCAGACGCTCGGCACCAGAAACGCCGCGCTGCTGAATAAGCTGGTGAGCCTCCGCAACGGCGGGGCTGAAATCGGCGGGCAGGGCGGCCTGCTGGCGGAATGTGGCTACCAGGTTGTACAGGTCGGCCGGGTCCTCGGGATTGTCGCGCGCGTCGGTGGGTAGGGACTGGAAGGCTATCTGGGAGAAGCTGCCCCACTTAATACCGGCATCAGCAAACTCCTTGTTATCGGCTACAAACTGCAGTTGCAGCTGCTGCCTGGCTCCTTCAGCACCCAGCCGGCGGCCGGTCCACTGCTCGGCGCGGGCATTGCGGGGCTGCACAAACAGGGCTTCCGTAATGCCACTCTGCCCTTTGATAGTCTGGGGCTCCTTAAACAGCACCAGCACGGCCTCTGGCTCAGTGTAGCCGGTGAGGTAATAAAAGTCGGGGCTTTGGTGGTAGAGAAAATCTACGTCGTTGGCGCGGTTGCGCACCGGAGCGGCAAACAGCACGGCCACGGAGCCAGCCGGCAGCGCCTGCCGTACCAACTCCCGCCGCTGCTTATGAAACGATGCCGACAGCAAATCTGTGGGGCGGTCGGGGCCGGCGGCGCGCTGGGCGTAGGCAGTGGGCGTGAGCAAAAGGCAGCCGGCCAGGAGCAGCAGACCGCTTGATTTTCTGAGCGAAGGCAGGGAGTAAGGCATAGCGCAGGAAAGACTGTCTTCGGACCTCGACGTTGCAGCAGGGGTAGGGCCTTATCTACTGCAGCTCAGCACCCTGCTGCGTTGGCCGTGCTCGGCACCAAACAACAGCGCGAAGCTTCCGCTACTCGCAGAGCCCAGCGTTCCAATACTGGAAGTAGCTGAAATTCTGCGCGTGGCGGAAGCTTCGCGCTCTGGCACAAGGCCGGAAGCCTAGCTGAAAGCTAGTAAACGATAAAGCCCTGCTCCTTGGCCTTCTTCAGGACCGACATGATGCCGTTCTTGTTGATGGTGCGGATGGTGCTGGCGGCAACTTTCAGCGTAACCCAGGCGTCTTGCTCAGGGATGTAGAAACGCTTCTTCTGCAGGTTCGGGTAGAACTTGCGCTTGGTCTTGTTGTTGGCGTGCGAAACGTTGTTGCCTACGCGGGTACGCTTGCCGGTCAGATCACAAACTCGGGCCATGATATCAGGAGCTTAGAGGTTTCAATGCTAGAAAAAGGGACGCAAATATCCGAAGTATTTTGACAGAAGCAAACCCAAGGCTTGAAAAATAGCGGGTTAGCCTATTTCCGGGCCCGTACGAGGCTTCTTTTTACCTCGGGCATGTTGCCACGGGCAGTGCCGGCACCCGTTGCCGCAGCAGCTGCCCCGTCGCAAATGGTACTGTTCCGTGAAAACCATATAGCCTTCCGGGGTCAGATAGTAGTCGCCGGGCTGAAGCGGCTGGGGAGCAGAACGGGCCACGATACGAAAGCAGATAAAGGCGCAAGATACGAAAGCCCCTGCGTCCGCCTCTCGCTAAAACCTGCCGGCCGCCTTCCCGGTATTACCTGTACCGAGCGCTGCGTGTATGGCGCCCCTGACGTAGCTTTGCCCATGCGCGCTTTTGTACTTCTTTTTCCGGCGCTGCTGTTAGCCAGCCCAGTCAGGGCCCAGCAACCCGCCGTAGCCAGCCTGCCTCTGCTGGTGCAGCAACTGGCACACACTCCAGAGCCATTGCCGACGCTACCCCTGAAGGAGGCCCGCCGAACGCTGCCGCAGGCCCGCCAGCGCTACCTGCGGGGGCTGCCGGCCGGCACCGGTTTTTACCTAACGGCGCGGGTGCTGAACGAGGCCGCTACCCCCGAGCCCGTGGTTATACTGGTAGATACCTGGCAGGGCACCCACATCAGCGGTCGGATTGTGCGCCTGGCCCCTGATGGCCGGCCTACCCCCGGCGCAACGGCCGACTTTGAGGAAACGGCCGTGCTGGACTGGATTCTGCTCCGGGCAAACGGCGCCGAGGAAGGCAATTTTCTGGGCAAGTACCTGGACCTGGAAGAGCGGCTGGCCGCCCTGCAGGACTAAGCGCCTCTCGCCCGGCCGCTTACTCGCCTTTTTTAGGAATATCCTTGAGGTCCTGCAGGGTGCCGGCGCTATTGAAGCGCATGGTCATGTCCTTGGGGTTGTGCTCTCCGGCCGCTACCACGGCGGAGCCGTTCAGGGTGTAATCGGTTTTTTTGGCTTTGAACAAGGTCTTGAAGGCTACCTTGGGTAGGCCTTTGGGCTCAAACCGGACACGAATGGGCATTAGCTCCGTGCCTTTCTTGCGGAAGGAAACGTCTTTTTCCTCTACACCCTGCACCTGCATGTCGTCGCTGATGCGGAAGTCGTAGGAAACACGCCGCACCGTCACGGGGAACGGGTTATAGTTGGTCACCCGCAGGCTCACCACGGCTTCCCCGTTTTTTAGGCCCAGATCCTTGATGTCCACGTCGGCCACTTCAATTTTGGGTAGCTTCGGGATATAGACGCGCTTGCTCAGCTTCACGGGTATTTCCTGGGGGCCGGCCACGGGCAGGCGGGTGTAAAGCGTCATGGCCATCTGCACGTCCACGCAGTCCTGCTGGCTGTTTTTCAGGGTATTTTTCACGTTGCTCAGGTCCACCGACATCGGAATCTGCAGGTGGTTGATATCGTTGCCTTTCAGCACCAGTGGCTGGTCTTTGCTACCCTCGGCCAGCAGCTTGCCATCCACCCGGGTCTGGTAGCTCATGCTGTCCACTTTCAGGGTCACGGGCATGCGGTTGCGCAAATCGGCTTTCATCTGGGCCTGCAGCCGGGAGGCCGTAATGTTATTCACGGCCAGGGAAGTATTTTCCAGGGTCGGCAACAGTTCTTTTCCCTTATCGGTTGAAAAGTAGGCCCATCCTCCTCCAATCAGTAGCAGCACTACTGCTACCGCTACAAAGGTCCAGGCAGGGTGACGAAGAGCAAAAGCAGCAGCCATAGCATTAGAAGCCACTTTGGATAAGATATCAGGAATGCCGCCACGCAGTTTACATGGTTGATCTTCAATTATTTACAAAGCAGCTCCTTTACTCTACTCCCTTGTGTGGCATAAGGGTTATGGCCGAGCTGCCGCTTGTTGGCGCTCTACCGATGGAAGCTTTTTCCGTAGTTTTGATTTCGTTGATTCGCCCCTTTATCTAAACCACCCGCCCACTATGCACGCGCCCACCCAGCCCACTTCCGATACCCTGACCCAACCGACCAGCAGCCAGGAGCTGATGGCCCTAGAAGACCAGTACGGTGCCCACAACTACCACCCGCTGCCCGTGGTGCTGAGCCGGGGCGAAGGCGTGCACCTTTGGGATGTGGAGGGCAAGCACTACTACGATTTTCTCTCGGCTTACTCGGCAGTAAACCAGGGCCACTGCCACCCTCGCATTATCGGGGCCCTCACGGAGCAGGCCCGAAAGCTGACCCTGACCAGCCGCGCCTTCTTCAACGACCAGCTGGGTATGGCCGAAAAGCAGCTTTGCGAGCTGTTCAACTACGATAAGGCCCTTCTAATGAACTCCGGAGCCGAGGCCGTAGAAACCGCCCTGAAGCTGGCCCGCAAGTGGGGCTATCAGGAGAAAGGCATTGCCCCGAACCAGGCGCGCATCATCGTGGCCGAGCATAACTTCCACGGCCGCACCACCGGCATCATTTCCTTTAGCACCGACCCCGATTCGACGGGCGGCTTCGGACCCTACGTGCCGGGCTATCAGGTAGTACCCTACGATGATTTGGCGGCGCTGGAAGAAGCCGTGCAGGACCCGCACGTCTGTGGTTTTCTGGTGGAGCCAATTCAGGGAGAGGCCGGCGTAATGGTGCCCTCCGAAGGCTACCTGGCGAAGGCGGCGGCCATCTGCAAGGCCCACAACGTGCTGTTTATTGCCGATGAGATTCAGACGGGCCTGGGCCGCACCGGGGAGTTGCTGGCCGTATGCTACGAGGCCGTACACGCCGATATTCTGATTCTGGGCAAGGCCCTGAGCGGGGGCGTGCTACCCGTGTCGGCGGTGCTGGCCCGCAACGAAATCATGCTGACTATTCAGCCGGGACAGCACGGCTCTACGTTCGGGGGCAACCCGCTGGCCTCGGTGGTGCTGCGGGCCGCCCTGGACGTACTCATTGAGGAAAAGCTGACCGACAATGCCCGCATGCTGGGCGAGGTGTTCCGGGAGCGGATGCGCCGGGTGCAGCAGCAGCGCCCCGAGGTAGTGGAGCTGGTGCGCGGCAAAGGCCTGCTCAACGCCGTGGTCATTAAGCCCCGCCCCGACGGCCGCACGGCCTGGGATGTGTGCGTGAGCCTGATGGAGCGCGGTGTGCTGGCCAAACCCACCCACGGCGACATTATCCGCTTTGCGCCGCCATTGGTGATTACCGAGGAGCAGATTCATGAGGTCTGCGACATTATTGAGCAGGTAATCCGGGAGTTCTAGGCCTGATTTTTTGCCTGTTATTACAGCAGCGGACTGCTCCTAATGGGGCAGTCCGCTGGTCGTTTATACCGGCAGGTTCGGGCAGCTGGGCCCTCCCCTACCGACGAAACAGGCCCGCTGGCAGCGCAGGGCTGGAGGTTGGTCGAGCAGGACTTCGGGGGCGCGGCGGGGGTAGTAATTTTGACCCATTACTACTTCGAAATCTACTGGTTATGCGCGCTCTTCGTTTATTTTTGATCTGTGGTGTAGTATTCCTGATGGCCAGCTGCCAGACCAGCCGCTCCGCTTTTCAGCCCCGGCCTTTCGGGCAGGTAGCAGCCCTCTCGGCCAGCACTGACAGCACCGTGCTGCTGTTGCACGACTCACAGGGCCCGCAGGCTACCCGCGTGCAAATGACCGCCGCCGAGGCTGCCACGCTTCATCAGCAGTAAGCCACTAGCCCACTTTTTCGCTCCTGATTTTCACACACCGCGCCGCCGTAGCCTGCTCCAGAATGGGGCAAGCTACGGCGGCGGTTTGTTGGTGGAGCTTCGGCCGCGAAGCCCGGAATGCCCAGGTAGCCTCCGGTTTGTTTTACTTTGGGGCATGCAAATATTCCGATGGGGCCGCAGCTGGGCAGTAGGTGTGCTGCTACTTTGTGGCTGCCGCAGCGAGCAAGTGGCGTTTCAGTTTACTCCGGCGCGGCCGCCAAAGCTGGTGCCCGCGCCGCCTACCCCCTTAATGCCGGCTAAGCCCGCCCCCCTACCCCAGCCAGCACCGGTAACCCCACCGGCCTCCACGGTGGCCGCACGCTCCGCACCTACGCAAAAGTCGCGGCAGGCAGCGCACGCCGTGGTTCGGCCAGCTCGTTCGGTTAGTAAGCTGCTGCGGCAGGCGGCGCAAAAGCGGCCGGAAACAGCCGCGCGCCGCACGCCCCGGCAGGCCATTAAGCGGGACACCTTTCACCTGGTGCTGGGTGGGTTGCTGGTGGCGGTGGGGGTAGTAGCCGGGTTTGTATTGGGCGGCTGGCTGGGCCTGGGCGTGGGGGCGCTCATTGTAATTCTGGGCTACTACTTTCTGGTGCTGGGCATGGGCGGGCAGCACGCCTGGCTGGAAATCTTCCAGGAATTCTTCAATATGTAGCTCACACTACAGCATCTAGCCTACTCCCGGCAGACGCTTCATGATGCAAACGGTGGAAGTTCACTACTCTATTTCTTTGCATATCGGCGTCAAATGCGGGCCGGCTTCAGCCCTTGCCTGATAACACCAACGGCAACAACCCAAATGCCCCGCACTGCTACCTGGCAATGCGGGGCATTTGGGTTGTTCTATGGTTGCCAGCGGGCTTAAGAATTAGAGCCGCCGGCCTGGGAGGTGCTGTCGTTGGGCTGGTTGTTGCGGAACTCCTTATCCGAGCTGTCGGCACCACGCTCGTCGGAGGGAGCGGCGTGGGAGCCTTGCGGGCTGTGGGTTTCCGGGTCGAATTTGCCTTTTTTGGCGCCGCCACTGTGGCCTTCCCGGCTGGGCACATTTTCGCCGCGAGTATTGTCGGCGCCACCGGCCACGGGGCCTTCGTGCGGGCCCGAAGGCTGGCCGCTTACTCCTGGGGCATGCTTACCGGTTTCGGCGCTGTTGGGCGAGTTAGGGGTTTGCTTGCTGTCTTTCATGGCTTTCGGTTGGTAGATGGGATGGGAAAACAGGAATTAGAGGCGAGCATTTTGCCCGTTTTACGGCGGATGTGGCGGATGGGACGAGAAAAATTTTGGTAGTGACTGTCGCGGTTGAGCTTTATAGTGAGGCAACTACAGTAGTTTTGACGCAGTATCTACCCTTATCAAATATCCTATCATTATGCCTGCCCTACCCAGTATCTACTATGCTTCGTTGCTGTTGCTGCTGCTAATCAGCTGCCGCAGCGAGAAGGTAGCTTTTCAGTTTCGACCTACTCAGCCGCTGTCGGCGCGAGCTGACACAACTCGGCATGCTGACTTAGCGGCAGCCAGAGTTACTGCTCCAAAGGCTCCGCAACCTGCAATGCTTCCTTTCAGATCAATCAAACAGTCAGCCTCTGCCCGAAGTAAGCCAACTCAGCTATACCGAGTTATCACGCGTTCGGCTCAGCGTGCTCTACTTTACAAGGCTGGTACCAGAAAAATGTCAAAGGGCACTATTCTACTCAGGCAGCCATCTGCATCCCGTGTCCTCGAAATGAGAAAGGCCGCAACGCTTGGTCAAGTATTATTTCTGGTCGGAAGTCTCCTGATACCAGCCGGACTTGTCATCGGCATCATAATCGGGGGAAGTGCAGGCTTCAACGTAGGCGCTATCATTTTTGCGGTAGGGTTTCTTATGGCCGGAGCAGCTTACGGAGGCATCAAGTAGAAAACCCTTTACCTCGGCCGCAACCTTACCTTTGCCGCAGTTGTTCTACCTCGTCTTACCAACTGAAAGCAATCCATGCCTATTTTGCCCACGCACCGCCCGCGCCGCAACCGTAAGTCTCAGGTTATCCGCGACATGGTGCAGGAAACTCGCCTTACCACGCACGATTTTATCTACCCGATTTTTATCACGGAAGGTCAGAACCAACAGATTGAGATTAAGTCGATGCCGGGGATTCACCGGTTTTCCGCTGATCGGGTTATCGACGAAATTGGCCGCTGCGTGGAGCTGGGTATCAAGAGCTTCGCGCCGTTTCCGCAGGTGAACGAGGTGCTGAAAGATCGGCTGGCCCGCGAGTCGGCCAACATGGAAGGTCTCTACCTCAAAACCGTGGCCGACATTAAGCGGCAGTTTCCGGAGGTGGTGCTGATGACCGACGTAGCCATGGACCCCTATTCTTCTGACGGACACGACGGTATTGTGGACCCCGACTCAGGCGAGATTCTCAATGATGCTTCCCTGGAAGTGCTGGGCCAGATGGCCCTGGCCCAGGCCCGCGCCGGCGCCGACATCATCGGGCCTTCCGATATGATGGACGGCCGCGTGGCCTGGATTCGGGAGGTGCTGGACAGCAACGGTTTCTCGGGCGTGAGCATCATGAGCTACACGGCTAAGTACGCCTCGGCTTTCTACGGCCCCTTCCGCGACGCCCTGGACTCGGCGCCGAAGAAAGGCGACAAGAAAACCTACCAGATGAACTACGCCAACCGTCGCGAGGCCCTACTGGAGCTGGCCCTTGATGAGCAGGAAGGCGCCGATATGGTGATGATTAAGCCCGCCCTGAGCTACCTCGACGTGATTCGGGAAGTGCGCGACAACACCCAGCTGCCTGTGACGGCCTACAACGTATCGGGCGAGTACGCCATGGTGAAGGCCGCCGCCCAACAGGGCTGGCTCGATGGCGAGAAAACCATGATGGAAGTGCTGACCAGCATCAAACGGGCCGGCGCCGACGCCATTCTGACCTACTTCGCTAAGGAAGCGGCCGAGGTGCTGCGCCGGGGCTAGAAGCCCGATGGCCGCAAAAAGCGGAGCCAGCTTCGGCTGGTTCCGCTTTTTTTATGGAATTTTTCGCCTCAACGCATCTGCCTTGTATGACTACTCTGCTCCGCCCGGCTACTCTTGCTGATATTCCTGCCATTCTTGCCCTCATCCGACGGGTAGTGCCCCTGATGCAGGCCAGCGGCAACCAGCAGTGGAGCGCCGACTACCCCAATGCGGAAGTGTTCGAGCAGGATGTTGCCAAAGGCCACCTTTGGGTAGCGGAACTGAACGGCGCGGTAGCCGCCGTGGCGGCCCTCACCCACAACGACCAGGACGCCGAATATGCCCAAGCCGACTGGGATGTCGCGGAGCCGGCGCTAGTTACCCACCGCCTGGCCGTGGACCCCGCCGCCCAGGGCCACGGGTTAGCCGTGGCATTGCTGGAACAGGCCGAGCTGCTGGCGCGGCAGCAGGGCCTGCGGGTGCTGCGCGTAGATACCAACTCGGAAAACCAGGCTACCCAGCGGCTGTTCCCGAAACTGGGCTACCGCTACGCCGGCGAAATCACGCTGGCGTTCCGGCCGGGGCTGCGATTCTTCTGCTACGAGAAGTTGCTTGGGTAACGCGGACAGCGTAATACCGGAAACAGACTATATTACTGCAGCTTCGTGTTATTGCCCTTTACTAAATCTACTACCTATGACTAAGTACCTATTCCCTTCCCTACTTTTTATCAGCTTGACAGCGGGCTCTTTGTGCACTTACGGACAGGATTCTGTGGCCGTTAGAAATACTCATCACAATGTGCAGGAGCCGCTAATGTTAATCAAGCCGAATATTCTCGTAAGCGGCGGGCTCTTTCCCGCAATTATGCCCGAGGATATACTTCGTGTTGAAATACATAAGGAGAGTAATGTACCTCCTTTGCTTAGAGGTATAACCTGGGGAGGCGTTATTTCCTTTGACTACAAAAAACAGATTCCCAGTCGGTCGTTTGCGCAAATAGCTCACCAGCAGGGTGTGCAGCGGCCTTTTCGGGTGATGATAAATGGCCGACCTCTCAGCGCCGAACAGGTATCGGACCTGCGGATTGCACCCGGCGCTATCGGGCAAGTGTGCGTCACGCCGGCTACGCCTGAGGCCCCGGAGTCTGTAATTGCCATTGAACTTGCGAAGGCCAAGTCTGTAAAGCATCCACCCGGCTCAATATTTATCCGATAGATGCGAGCCCACTTAACATTGCCAAAGCAAGTTTTCAGTTAGCTACTTCTCAAACGGCCAGCGCTTTAGCCGGCGGCTCCAGAGCAGAAACACGCCTACCCCCAGCGCCATCATCAGCAAGGCCCCTACCTGGAAGGGCAGGAACAGCGTGACCGTTTCGGAGAGGCTGAGCTTAACGCCATCCTGAATGCTGAAGAACACCCAGAGCCATACAGCTACGGCTACCACCACGGGCAAGGGGTAGAGCGGCATCCGGAACGGCAGCCCCTGGGTACCGCGCCGACGACGCAGCAGCACCAGCCCCACAGCCTGGCCCACGAACTGCACCAGAATACGCATGGCCAGAATGGCGCTGATGACCTCGCCCAGCTTAAACAGCAGACTGAACACAAACCCTACCCCACCGAGTAGCAGCAATGATACGTGCGGGAAGTGCTTGGTCGGGTGGGTACGGGCAAACAGGGGTAGAAACTCCCCATCGGCGGCGGCGGCGTAGGGAATGCGCGAGTAGCCCAGCAGTACGGCAAACAGGGAGGCAAAGGCTACCCAGAGTACCAAGGCCGTGGCCGCTTTGGCGGCCGTAGCCCCGTAAATACGCTCTACGAAGGTGCTGACGATAAACTCGGAGTGGCTGGCTTCGGCCCAGGGAATAACCGAGCCCACGCTCCAGTTCAGCAGCAGGTAGAGGGCCATAATGCCCAGAATGCTCAGGAAGATGCTGCGCGGAATAATCTTATGAGGAGCCTGGACCTCGCCGCCCAGGTGACACACGTTGTAGTAGCCCAGGTAACTATAGATGGTCTTAACCGTAGCCTGCCCCATGGCCGCCGATAGCAGCACGCCAGGCAAGGCCCCTACCCCTCCGGCCGGCAGCCAGGCCACCGGATGCGTGGCGTGGGTTACGCCGCCCACAATCAGCCAGCCCATCAGGCCCAACACCCCTATCCACAGCAATACGCCCAGCCGCCCAATGTCCTCGATTTTGCGGTAGAGCAGGGCCAGCAGCAGCAACACCACCGTGCCCGATACCAGCTTGGGTTGCCACCACTCCGTGAGGGGCACCAGGTAGCCGAAATACTGCGCGAAGCCAATGGCTCCGGAGGCTACCACCAGCGGGGCCTGCACCAGCGTTTGCCACACGTACAGAAACGACATCAGCCGGCCCCACTTCTGCTCCCCGTAGGCCAGCTTCAGGAAGCGGTACGAGCCGCCGGCCTCGGGGTAGGCGGCACCCAGCTCGCTCCAGATCAGGCCATCCACCAAGCTCAGGGCCGCGCCTACCACCCAGGCCAGCAAGAAGTTCGGCCCCATAAACCCCATCACCAGCGGGAGCGTCACGAAGGGCCCAATGCCCACCATGTCAATCATATTGAGGGCCGTGGCTTGCACCAGACCGAGGCGGCGTTTGAGGGGAGCGGTAGGGGTAGTAGTCGGGGTCATAGAGGCGTAAAAGCCCATTGAGGGCAGATTGTTCAGGCGGCTGTTCCAACCCGGCCCGGCCCCGGTGCGTACCAGCAGAGTTTAACCGCGTAACTGTATGGCCGGAGGCTCGTCTAAAATTGCTATTTACGGCGCTATTGGGGCCAACGTCGCCATTGCCATCAGCAAATTCGTGGCGGCCTTCTTTACCGGCAGCTCGGCCATGCTCTCGGAGGGTATTCACTCCCTGGTGGACAGCGGCAATGGTCTGCTGATTTTGTTTGGGGTGCACCAGGCCGAAAAGCCCGCCGATGCCCGCTACCCCTTCGGGCGCAGCAAAGAGTTGTACTTCTGGTCCCTGATTGTGGCCATCCTGGTATTTTCGGTAGGCGGCGGCATGTCGTTCTACGAGGGGGTGGAGCACCTGAAAAACCCGGCCCCCATCACCGATGCCACCTGGAACTACTGGGTGCTGGGCCTGTCGATGCTGTTCGAGGGCATTTCGTTTTTCCTGGCGTTCCGGGAGTTCAACAAGAGCCGCGGCGACGCGGGCTTCTGGGCTACCCTGCGCCGCAGCAAGGACCCCTCCGTATTCGCCATCATGATGGAAGACCTGGCCGCCCTGGTAGGCCTCGTTATTGCCCTGGCCGGCGTGTACTTTGGGCACATGCTCAACAACCCGTACTTTGATGGGGCGGCCTCTATCTGCATTGGCCTGCTGCTGGTGTCGGTAGCCATCTTCCTGATTTACAAAACCAAAGGCTTACTGGTAGGCGAAGGGGTAGAGCCCGAAACCCTCGACGCCCTGGAGGCCCTGGCCCGGCAGCAGCGCGGCGTGGAGCAGGTGCGGCGCCCGCTTACCATGTACCTGGGCCCCCACGATGTAGTACTGGCCCTGGATGTAGAGTTTCACGACCACTTATCGGCCGGCGAGGTGGAAAAAACCGTGGACGAGCTTCAGGACGCTATCCGGGCGCAGTATCCGGAGTTTAAGCGCATCTTTATTGAGGCCAAAGGTCTTTCGGGTAAGCAGCGCCAGCCCGCCGAGCCCAACACTACCTCGCCCCAGATTTAAGTAGCAGCTGCCGCGCCAGCCCCGGCATTTCCTTCTTTTCCCTACGCTATGACGAAAAATTTCTTCGCTACTTCTCCGTTTCAATCGTTCTGGATGGCCGGCTTCGAGTGCACCGACCAGCAGAACGCCTTCGGCAACCGCGTCGATTTTCTGACCCTGACGGGCCACCTGCAGCTACTCGACGACGACTACCAGGCCGTGCAGTCCTTTAACATGGGTAGCGTGCGCGAAGGCATCCGCTGGAGCCAGGTGGAGCGCACGCCCTACCACTACGACTGGAGCACGGTACAGGTGCTGCTGGAGGCAGGGCAGCGCCACAACATCCAGCAAATCTGGGACCTGTGCCACTTTGGCTACCCCGACGACCTGACACCCCTGCATCCTATGTTCGCGCGCCGCTTTGCCCACCTCTGCCGGGCCTTCGTGGAGTTCTACCGCAGTCAGCGCCCCGATGATGTACTAATCGTCACGCCTATAAATGAGGTCAGCTTCATGAGCTGGCTGGGGGGCGATGTGCGCGGCACTTCGCCGTACTGCGTGGGCCAGGGCTGGGAAGTGAAGCGCGGGCTGATGCGGGCCTACATTGAGGGAGTAGCCGCTCTGCGTGAGGCCGATCCGGGCATCCGCATCCTGACCACCGAGCCGCTGATTAACATTGTGCCCCGCCTCGGGGCCAGCGCCGGCGAGGT
This sequence comes from Hymenobacter sp. DG01, assembly GCF_006352025.1. Lineage (NCBI taxonomy): Bacteria > Pseudomonadati > Bacteroidota > Cytophagia > Cytophagales > Hymenobacteraceae > Hymenobacter > Hymenobacter sp. DG01. The sequence goes on along the minus strand of NZ_CP040936.1, from coordinate 3,908,575 downwards.
GCGCCGGGCCCGCGAGTTTCACAACAACCAGTTTCAGAGCGTGGATATGCTGGCCGGCCGCCTGTGCCCGGAGCTGGGAGGCCGGCCCGAGTACCTGGATTTGCTGGGCTTCAACTTCTACTACGACAACCAGTGGCAGTTGGACCCGCACCAGACCCTGCCCTGGGCCAATGAGCACCACGACCCGCGCTTCCGCCCGCTGAGCCAGCTGCTGAAGCAAGCCTACCGCCGCTACGGCCGGCCGGTGGTGCTCACTGAAACCAGCCACCCCGGCCAGGACCGCCCCCAGTGGCTGCGCATGGTAGCCCGGGAGTCGGCGCGGGCCCTGAAAGCTGGGGTGCCCCTGCTGGGCGTGTGCCTCTACCCCATTATTGACCGGCCCGACTGGGACCACCTCACGCCCTGGCACCGCGCCGGCCTCTGGGATGCCGACCTGACCCAGCCCGCCCCCGGCCTGACCCGCTTGCTGCACGAGCCCTCAGCCGAGGCTTTGCTCCAGGCCCAACACCTCGTGGCCCGCGCCCTGCCCCAGCCGGGCGAGCTGCTTTCCGTTTCCTGATGCCCATGCCCCCTACCCCCTCCCCCGCGGCCGAACTGCTGCGGCAATTCCGCCAGGCCTTTGCCGATGTAAACCTATCGCCGGCGGAAGCCCATCAGCTGCGCGACCAGCTAACCGACTTCGCCGCGCGAGGCGGCGACGTAACCGAGCTGCGCCACCAGGTATTTAGCCTGGCCAAGGAGCGGTTCAACACGTTCAAAGACAAGGCTGTGGTGGAATGGCTGGAGGCGGCCAGTATTCTGCTGCCCGAGTTCGGCACCCAGGTTCCTGCCTCTGCGGCAGCGGGAGCCCAGGTGTACTTCAGCCCGGGCGAAGAGTGCGTAGCGGCCATCCGGAGCTTTATCAAGAGCGCCCGCCATACGCTGGATGTGTGCGTGTTCACGGTGGCTGACGACCGATTGTCGGCGGCGTTGCTGGTGGCCCACCAGCAGGGGGTGCGCCTGCGCCTGCTCACCGACAACGACAAGGTGCTGGACCGGGGCTCCGATGTGCGGGAGCTGCATTTTGCCGGTATTCCGGTGCGGACTGACTGCACCACCAACCATATGCACCACAAGTTTGCCATTGCCGATGGGCAGCTGGTACTGACGGGCAGCTACAACTGGACCCGCTCGGCGGCCCAGTACAACCTCGAAAACCTGCTCATCACCCCCGACCCGGCCATTGTGGGGCGCTACACCACTGAGTTTGAGCGGCTCTGGCAGACTTTGTCGGAGTTTAAGGGGTAGTATCTGTCGCTTTCGCCGCTTAACGCTAATACGCCATCTGGCCCGGCGCCACCCCCTTAAACGAGGTAAGCACCGGGCCAGATTAACTTTCGGAATACCAGAAGCCGCCAGGGCCGCCGGTTATTTGGCCGCCTGGGCCGGGGAAGCTTCGGCCGAAGGACGCCGGATCATGAGGGGCAACTTGGTAGTTACAATCCCCACTGTCAGGTTCAGGTTGTAGTCGCCGGCGGGCAAGTCGGTGAAGTCGAGGGACTGGTGGTGGGCGCCGGCCGCCTGCTTGCGGTAGTCGGATACGCGCACGGCAATACCGCGCTGGTTGTAGAGCACCCAGCCCAGGGGCTTCTCTTCGCGCAGCTGATACGACATCTGCACCACCCCGTTGGAGGGATTGGGGTAAACGCTCATCTGGTTGTCGCCAACACCGGGCAGGCTCATGGCAGCCGCTACGGGCGGGGCCTCGGCCGGCGCTACGGCCGTCAGTTTCCACTGCTGGGCTTCCTTGCCCGAGTACCGGCGCTGCTCCACGCTGCCGCCTTCCGCGGCGTCCGTCGAGTCTTTCACGGAAAGTGCTTTGCGGCTGTGCTTGGCAATCAGCTTGTAGTATCCATCGCCTACTTCCTCAATCCGCCAGATCTGGTTGTTGCCGCTGTAGTAGTTCCAGAGGCTCATGGGGGCGCCGTTGGAGGTAGAGCTGCCCAGCACTTCCAGCACTTTGTTGCTGCCCTGCACCGAAATACGGTAGAACCCTTCGCCAACGGACTCAATTTTCCACTGCGGAGCCTTGGTTTTTTTAGCTGGGTCGAGAATACGGCTGGCATAGCGTCCCTCGTCGGGCACTTCCAGGGCTGCCCCGGTGGTGCGCACGTTCAGGGTATACACCCCGGGCGTGAGTGGGGCCGGGGGGGTAGCGGCCGCGGCTTTGGCTTTGGCAGCGGCCGCTTTAGCCGCTGCTTTTTCATCGGTTTTGGGCTTGGCGGCGGCAACGGCCGGAGCAGCCGGGGCGGGCTTGGGAGTAGCGGCCTTGGTGGGGGCTGTTTTGGCTACTGCTTTAGGCGCGGCGGCCGGTTTTGCTGCGGGCTGCGGTGCCGCAGCCGGGGCTTTCGGAGCGGCAGGCTTAGGAGCAGCGGCCTTGGCTACCGGTGCGGGCCGCGACCCAGCCGGGTCGGGGGTAGTGGGCGAGCCCATGGGGTAGAGGTTACCCATAGGAATAACCTGCGCCGCCTGCCCTGGGGGCACCCACTGCAGCTGAATTCCGGCTTCGCCGCCCCCATCATTGTACTCCAGTCGAATCGTGGTTTTCTCGCCGGCGGCCAGGCTCACGTTGGGGTCAAGAGTGTTATTTTTCTTGCCGTCCCAGGTGTCCAGTACCTTTTTGCCGTTCACCCACAGGCGTACCTCGTCGGAGGTGGAGGCCACAAAGCGGTAGCGGCCCGTGGCAGGGGCAGCCAGCAGGCCTTCCCAGCGTACCGAAAAGTTATCGGCTGGCAGGCCGGCGGCCGGTGCGCCGGCGCCCCACTGGAAATCAATTACCTGATCGAGCCGCTGCAGGGCCGGAGCACCGGCCAGGCTGCCATTGGTGAAGTAAAAGGCCGTCAGGCCGGTGCCCAGGCCCTGTACCGGCCGGGCTGCTTCGCTCCGAGCTGGCGGGGTAGGCCGGCGCGCCGCGCTGGCGGGCGCCCCGCTGGTCAGGCCCAGCAAAGCAACGGAACAAACGAGTAGATATCGCACAAATAAGAGGCTTTGAATGAACAAATCAGGGGAAAGCAGCACGGCCGAAGAACGACATCAGCAAAACCAGGCTTTTTAGACGTTTCCGGGTTTGTCCTATTTCAACAAGATATGTCTTTTCCGACGATATCCCCCCATCTCACTGCCAGTCTGTACTTTTCGTTTCCGAACAGTCCCGCAAATATCGGTCTTTGCGGCGTAGGTACCGCGAACTAACTGTGTATTTTTGAGTTTTTACTTTTGCCCTATGACCAACGCCACCGCTTACTTATCGACGCCGCTGGGCCTGCTGGAATTGCAAGGTTCCGATATGGGAGTGGGCGCCGTGCAGTTCGTCAGGCCAGCCATTGAGGCCCTGAGCCCAGCCCTGGAAACTCCGGCGGCACAGGTTCCGGACTGCCTGCAGGATGCGTACCGGCAACTGCGGGCGTACTTCGGGCGGGAGCTGCGAGAGTTTGAGCTGGCGGTGGCGGTAGTGGCCGGCACGGAGTTTCAGCGGCGCGTGTGGGCTACCCTGCCTGCGGTGGGGTACGGACGCACGGCCTCTTACCTCGATCTGGCCCGGCAGTTGGGCAACCCGGCGGCCGTGCGAGCGGTAGGCGCAGCCAACGGCCAGAACCCGCTGACCATTATCTGGCCTTGCCACCGCATTATAGGCGCCAGCGGGCAGCTGACGGGCTACGCCGGGGGCCTGGACCGCAAGCGGTGGCTGCTGGAGTTTGAGCAGCCGGTAGTTCAGACCAGCCTGTTCGGGTAGCCAAACCCGACTACCGGCCCGTGACCGGGGAGCCTGCCCCTACAAACCGCAGCAGCTCCTGGTATATCACGTTGTGGGACCAGTACAGCTGCAGCACCATCGGGATGTGCTTTTTGCCCGGCAGCACCTGATAGAACGGCTTGTGGCCCAGCTCAATGAGCTTTTGCCGGAACCGGGCGCTGCTGCTGCTGATGGAAGGATACGTTTCGCCGCCAACAAAGAGCAGGTAGGGCGGCGTACCGGCCGTAACGTGGTACAGGGCCGATACCTCGCGCCACCCGGCTGGCTCCTGCCCAAAGGACGTGAGGTACTGCGCGTCGTTGGGATACTGCTTTTTCTGCAGGTAATCGTACATATCCAGCCCGGCCGGATCATCCAGAATAGCCCCCCGGATGGGATTCTGCCCCAGGCCCCGGCGCTGAAACAGGCGGTCATCGGCGGTAAGCAGGGCGGCCAGCCCCGCCCCGGCCGAGTGGCCCATCACGAAAATGCGGTCCGGGTCGCCGCCATACTCCCGGATGTGGGCGGCCGTCCAGCCAACGGCCCGGGCGCAGTCGTCGGCCATTTGGGGCACCTGTACCTGCGGGGCCAGCCGGTAGTTTATCACCACCGCTACCACGCCCTGCTTGGCCAGCCGGCGCCCGATAAATGTGTAAAGGTTTTTGCTGCCGCTGTTCCAGTTGCCGCCATGAATAAACACCACCACGGGGCGCGGCTGCGGGCTGGCGGCTTTGGGCGCGTACACATCCAGGCGGTGTCGCTCGGGGTGGTAGGCCGGGTCGGTGACGGGAACGTAGGCTATATCGGCGGTGCGGCGACTGGGGCGAGCTACGGCGTACTCGGTGGCCACTATTAGCAGCAGAACAAGGGCCAGGGCAGCGGGCAGAACCCGGAAAAATAAGGTGTGCATATAAGGTAGCAGGGCGGATGGGGCAGCTACGAGCCCAAGTAGGCTTCGGGTTGGGGATGGTGGCCCGCCCCCTGCCAACGCACAACCCGCGTGGAGGTTGCCCGGCGTGTTTTATCTTTGATTACTCCCGGCCGCCTGTAGGCGGGCCGTTACGGTCCAGATCTTTATGAAATCCACGTTTGTACTGGCAGCAACCGCGCTGCTTCTTTGGGGCGCTGCTCCCGCGCAAGCCCAGCGCAAAGGCAAAGCCACTACCTCTGCCGCCGAAATGACGGTGGCCGCCCGGCGTCTGCAGCCCCTGTTTGGGGGGCTCACTCCGGCCCAGGCCGAGCTGCTGCTGGGCGCACCCTACCTGACCAGCCTGGCCAGCAGCTTTGCCTCGCGCGCCGAAGCCAGCCGTTTTTTCAGCACCAAGGGATACGAGTACCTTTCGGAAAGCCAGCCCGATACGGCCGCTTACCGCTTTAACCTGGCCTGGGTGCTCGACCCCAAAAACCCCGATGCCTACCGGGGCCTGGGCATTGTGGCCAGCCGCAACCCTACCCCCGACGAGGCCATCAGCCTCCTGACGCAGGGCCTGCCCCTGGCTCCTACCAACTCCTACCTGCTCAGCGACCTAGGCACCAGCTACCTGATCCGCTACGAGCAGGGCAAGAAGAAAAAAGACCTGACCACGGGCATCGAGCTGCTGGAAAAAGCTACCACTCAGGATGCTGCCAACGCCGTGGCCTGGCAGCAGCTGGGACGGGGCTACTACTACCAGGAGAAGTACGAGCAGGCCTGGGCCGCCATTCATAAGGCTCAGAGCACCGATATGAGCGCCATCGACTTCAACCTAGTTTCCGATCTGCTGGCTCACCTGCCCGATCCGCAGGGCAAGTTCAAATAAACCCGGCCGGCCCCACGTTAGACAACGACTCCCTGCCGGCGCGCGTATGCCGGGGGCTCACCCACTCTACTGCCTGACCGCGTGAACACTCGCCCCCTGCTTCCTGCCCTGCTGCTGGCCGTTACGGCCGCCACCACCCAGCCTGCCGCGGCTCAAGATGGCGGCCCTGAGCGCCGCCGCCGGCACTACGATGGCAACGCCCGCCCCTACTATCGGGGGCCCGTCCGGTTTACGCTGGGCGGGGGGGTAGGCCTCTACAGCGGCGACCTGACCAGTGGCTTGGGCGAGCAGCTGGTGGGACCCAGCTTCAGCGCGGGCCTGCTGTATAAGGTGCGCCCGCATTGGCTGGTAGGCGGCGAGGCCTCCTACGTGCAGCTGGGAGCCAAAGACCAGCTGCCCGAGCGGAACCTGGCCTTCCGGACCCGGGCTGGCTCCGGCGTGGTACTGCTGCGGTTTGAGCCCCTGCGCGACGAAGGAGCCTTTGCCGACCCGCGCCGGCCCGCGGCCCTCGTGAAGCCCTACCTGAAAGCGGGGGTCGGCTTTCTGCTCTACAGCCCTAAGGCCTACAATGGCACGCTCCGCCCCGACGATAACACTTCATTTTTGCCCTCAGAGCGCAACGACTACCCCGCCATGGCTTTGATTGCCCCCGTGGGGGTAGGCCTTACATTGCGCCTCACGCCGAAGCTCAATGCCTCCATTGAAGGCGCCTATTCCTTTACCACTACCGACCAGCTAGACGATATCAGCCCGGCCAGCGGCCGCTCCAGCTCCAACCTCAACGATGGGTTCGGGCAGGTAGAGCTGAAGCTGGAGTACGCTCCCTGGCGCCGCTAATCCGGCAGGCAGCGTTGTATTATCCTACGAAAGCCCGGCAAAAGCCGGGCTTTTTTGTGTTGAGAGGGGTAGGCGGAAGCCACAAAAAAGGGCCCGCCGGTTGGCGGGCCCTTTCAGGATGAGAAGGTATTTTCCTACTACTCTTTCACGAAACGCTCGTGGAAGGTTTTCTGTCCGTCGCTGATGGAGAGCAGGTAGGTGCCTTTGGCCAGGCCGCTCACGTTGAGGCGGCCATTCTCGAAGCGGGCAGCAGCTACGCGGGCGCCGCGCAGATCCGTTACCACTGCCGAAACCACCGGAGCCTTGCTGGCCAGCACCACGTTCAACTCGTCGGCGGCCGGGTTCGGGAACAGGGTTACGGCCTTTTCGATGGCGGTGCTGAGCGTAGCGGCGGGGGTAGTGCTGCCACCCGTGAGCGAAGCCACTTCCGTAGAAGCCAGCGTGCCGCCCGTAATGTTCACGGTGTAGTCTTCGGTTTCGCCGTAGCTGTAGCTGTTGCAGCTGGTGGTAGCCGAGGCGTCGCTCATGATAACGCGCAAACGGGTAGCGCCCGACTTAGCGGTGGCCGGTACCGTGAAGGTGCCCGAGAGCGTGCCCGTGCTGGCCGAGGACCCCGATACTACCAGCTCGCCGGCATCGGTGAATACGCCGTTCTGGTTGTAGTCGATATAGACTTTCCAGTACTCGGTGTAGGCGGTAGAAGCAAAGCCAGCCGAGAAGCTGATGGTTTGCGACGAGCCGGCGGCCAGCGAGGTAGAAGTTGCCGTGCCATTGTAGTAGCCGCCATCAGCGGCCGAGGTGCGGGCAATGGTGCCCAGCTTCACGTAGTCAATCCACTCGTAGGCTACGCTGGTGCCTTTGGAAGCGCAGTAGGTTACGGTAGTGGGCGGAGGCGTGGTGGTGCCACCACCCGAGGCAGCCCCTACCCCTACGGCGTACCAAGCATCGGTAACGGCCGTTGCCTGGGCCGAGCCGGCGCCGTATAGGTCGGTAGCGGCCTGAATGGTAGCCGTGCGGGCCGTAGCGTAAGTAGCCGAAGCCGTCAGGTACACGCTCTCAGCGCGGTAGGCAATTTTGGCGGCGGCATCAATGCCAATACCGGTAACTGAGTACGCGCTGCCGATGTCATTGGTGCCGCTCTTGCCCACCGTCAGGATGTAGAACCAGTGGTTCAGTACGCCCGAGTTGGTGTGCACTCCGCCGTAGTCGTTGGAGGAAGTGGGGTTGGTGGTAGTAGCTCTCCAGTAAGTGCCTTTATAGGTATCAGGCTGGCCCTGGGAGTTCGGGTCGCTCATGGACCGCAGGCCGGGCTGCTGCTTGTCAATGTCTTCGCCAATAAGCCAGGTCGATTTGGTCAGGCCCAGCTTGGCGGCAGTGTACTGCTCAATGGCGGCTCCCCAGATGTCGGAGAAGCCTTCGTTGAGGGCCCCCGATTCGTTCTGGTAAGTCAGGTTGGCGGTTTTTTCGCACACGGCGTGGCCAATTTCGTGGCCGCACACATCGAGGGCGGTCAGGGGGCGGAAGCGGGTAGCGCCATCGCCGTAGGTCATTACCGAGCCGTTCCAGTAGGCATTCTCGAAGCCCACGCCGTCGCCGGGGGTATCATCGAAGTGCACGTAGCTCTTGATTTTGGCACCGGCGTTGTCGTAGGAGTTGCGACCGTGCACCAGCTTCCAGTAGTCGTACGTAGCCTGGGCCCCGAAGTGGGCGTCGCCGGCCACGTTGTCGAAGTTGGCGTTGTTGTACTCGGTCCAGCTGTTATCGGCGTCGGTGAAGTCAACGGCGGCGGTGTAGCTGCTGCCTTTCTTGGCGTTATAGGTTTCAATGCCCAGGCCACGGGTGTACTCGCGCAGGCGGTACTGCCCGGTCGTCGTCGATTCGTTGGCAAGGGTGCGGGTGCCGCTGTAGGCGGTGGCAAACGTAGCGGTGGTAGCCGCGTGCTTGATGATGGCATCCTGCAGCACCACCTCCCCGGAGGCGGCATCAACGTAGATGTAAGCGCGGCTCAGGGGCTGCTGGGCGTACACGTTGAACTTCCAGGCCAGGGTAGGCTTACCGGCTTTCAGGGGGTTAGCCGAGCGTAGGTTGCGCACGATTACCAGCTCGCCCTGAGGCTTGTAGGTAGCGGCAGGGTTGTTTTCCGTGGCTTTCAGGCCGGCTTCTTCGCGGGCATCTTCCCACATGTACTTTTTGGCGCCCACAAACGCCAGGGCCCGCTGCAGGGCAGCGCTGGCATTGAGGGAAGGGGTAATATTGAGGGCCGCTAGGCGCTCAAACTGCCCACTGATGCTGGTTACGTTGCCTTGGCGGGCGTGCACCGTGTAGGAGGCGTGCTCTACCTTAATGCCTTTGTAGTACTGCTGGTACTTCTCGTGCACGAAGCTCAGGTCGTCGGCGCTGGTTTTGGCGGGCAGCAGCTGGTCGTCGGCGGAAAGCTGCAGCTGTTCGCGTAGGGCCTTGCCGGCCTCACTCAGCTTGTAGGCCATGCCCGCCCGAAACTGCACCATATAGGGAGTACCGTTATCATTCAGGGCGCGGCTCTGAACCCGGGAATAATCCTGTGCCAGGGCGGTGGAAGAAAGCCCACCAAGCAGCAAGAGAGTTGCCGCAGCGTATTTGTTGATCATACTGTGTAAGTTGGTTGTGAGGAATTGAACAGAAGCAGTACGCCCCATTGCCAGGAAAATGAGCAACGGCTTGTTCAGCAAATTAAAGTATTTTTAATAATGTCACTGTTTTTTGAAATAATTTTTAATCAAAAAGCTTATTGATATGAAATACACAACTCATAAGTCCAGCTTTTAAGAAACACGCAATATGCGGCAAATCATTGAGTTTAGATTTGCTGTTGGCGCTACTGCTTACCAGCAGCCGGGGTAGCACCACAGAATTTTAAACATTCCAAGAAATACTTCATGCAAAACTCATCTTCGCTGGCTACACGCTGGAGCCTAGCCGGCCAGACGGCCCTGGTTACGGGTGCATCTAAAGGAATTGGGGCCGCGGTAGCCGCCGAGCTGCTGGCCCTGGGCGCTACCGTAATAGCCGTAGCCCGCACCGCCCCCGTCCTGGAGCAGCAGGTAGCCCAATGGCAGCAGCAGGGCCTGGATGCTCATGCGTTAGCAGCCGACATCAGCACGCCGGAAGGCCGAAACCAGCTGCTGGCAACACTGGCCGAGCGGTGGCCCCGGCTGCACATTCTGGTGAATAATGTGGGTACCAACATCCGCAAGCCCACGCTGGAGTACTCCGAACAGGAATACCGGCACATTCTGTCCACCAACCTCGATTCGGCCTGGGAGCTGAGCAGAGGGGTGCAACCCCGGCTTGCGGCCGCTGGTGGGGGTAGCATCGTCAATATCTCGTCGGTGGCGGGGCTGGCGCACGTACGGACCGGGGCCGTGTATGGCATGACCAAGGCCGCGCTGGTGCAGCTTACGCGCAACCTGGCCGTGGAATGGTCCAGTCTGGGCATACGGGTGAACTGCGTGGCTCCCTGGTACATTCAGACGCCGCTGGCCGCCGGCGTGCTCAGCAATGAGGCCTACCTGAACGATGTGCTCAGCCGCACCCCCATGCGCCGCATCGGGGAGCCGGAGGAGGTGGCCGCCGCTGTGGCTTTCCTCTGCCTACCTGCCGCCAGCTACATCACCGGTCAAACCCTGAGCGTGGATGGGGGCTTTTCAGTGAACAGTTTCTAGAGAGCAGCTAAGTAAGCTGTTCAAAGGAAGGGCTTGTTATGGCTCATCCTACTTTGTGTGATAGGCTGATAAACAACGAAGCCCTTATCGTGTAGAACGATAAGGGCTTCGCAGGTTTGAAGGGGGTAGGCAGTTGGTCGGCGGGTTAAGCCTCCCCGCTTCTTGAACAGCTTACTCAGTTACTCAACTGCTTCAGGGCTTGTTCGTAGCGCGGCAAGGAGCCTTCGGAGGAGGCAAGGTAGAGGAAGGGCTCAATCAGCTCCAGCTCCATGAGCAGGAACTCGCCGTTCTGGTCCAGGCCATCGACGCGGGCGTAGAGGCAGCCGGTGGCAAACTCGCGCACAATGGCATCGGCGGCCTGGCGCAGGTGGGCGGGTGCCTCGCGGGGTTCAATGCCACCGCCGAGGTAGTGCTGCACCCGGAAGTCGCCGGACTTAGGCGTTTTCAGGACGCAGTGGCTGAACTCGCCGCCGAAGTAGATGAGTGACCATTCGCCTTCTTCCTGAATCTGGGGCTGGAAGGGCTGCACCAGAAAATCTTCGTCGCGGAGCAGCTCCTGCAGCTGGGGCTGGCGCACCGACGATTCCTGCCGGGTCAGCACGAAGGTGTTCTTGGCTCCGCCGCTCACGGCCGGCTTCACCACCAGTGTGTCGTGGCCCAGGGTATCAAACAGCGAATCGGTTTCAACGGTCTGGCCGCGGCTAAGCCAGTGGGTAGGCACGATGCGCACGCCGGCCCGCTCCATATCCAGCAGGTACTTTTTGTCGGCGTTCCAGCGCACGGTGGTAGCTGGGTTCAGCAGCTTCACCCCGAGGCTCTCCACACGGTCAAGCCACTGGTAGAACTCGCCTACCCGGTCAAAATAGTCCCAGGGCGACTTCACCACCACCACATCGTAGCGCAGCCAGTCCACGGCTGGGTTGCTCCAGACGCGGGGCTCTACGCTGTGGCCTTGCTCGCGCAGGTAGCGGGTGAGCAGGCTGTCCTCGTCATCGACGTTGGGGGCGGCATACTGGGCGAGACTCTCGCAGGTAACCAGGGCAATATTCATTACGGATGTAAACGGATTAATCAAATTTCACGGATGCAGGCGCGGGTTAGCCGGCGGCCTGAATGGGCTACTAGACGGGAAAGGGCCGCCCGGGTTGCGTTCAGGAGACAGGAGGCCCAGCGTTTGTCATTCCGACTGTAGGGAGGAATCCGGGACCATCAACAGAGGTCAGACCCAGATTCCTCTTCTCCGCTTGATGCGCAGAATGGTCGGCATGACGCCTTTTGGCTGGGTCTATCGGCTTTCGGCTATTTCTTACCGCCGGCCGCCAGGTAGTCGAAGGCCAGGGTGGCCAGGGTTTTTACGCCCAGGGTCAGGCCGCTTTCATCCACGAAGAAGCCGGGGGTGTGGTGCGGGGCCGTTTCGGCGGGGTTCTTCCCCTTGGGCATGCCACCCACGAATACGAACATGCCGGGAATTTTCTCCTGATAGTAAGCAAAGTCCTCGGCCCCGGTCACGGCCTTTTGCACACTCACATTGGCGGCGTCGGCGGCGCTGTTCAGGCTGGGCACCATCTGCTGCGTGAGGCGCGGGTCGTTGTAGGTTACGGGGGCGTAGTTCACGATTTCGACCTCGGCGGTAGCTCCGGCGCTTTCGGCAATGTTGGTGGCGGTGCGGCGCACGGCAGCCCAGATCTGCTGCTGCATTTCCTTGCTCAGGCTGCGGATGGTGCCCGTCAGCTCCACCTGCTCCGGAATGATGTTGTTGCGCACCCCGCCGTGCACCATACCCACCGTCAGCACGGCGGCATCGTCGGTGAGCTGGAGCTGGCGGCTGACGATGGTTTGCAGGCCCATGATGATCTGGGCCGAAGTTACTACGGGGTCAACGGCCAGCCAGGGGTAGGCTCCATGGGCCGATTTACCTTTCACCTTAATAGTAAACACATCGGAGGAGGCCATTTCGCCGCCGGGCCGGTAGGAGAGCTTGCCTACCTCGGTCTGGGCCTGAATGTGCACCCCGAAAATGGCATCGACCTTGGGGTTGGTGAGCACGCCTTCCTGCACCATGAGCCGGGCCCCGCCCACCACACCCGGCAAGGAGCCTTCTTCGGCGGGCTGGAATACAAACTTTACGGTGCCACTCAGGTCCTTTTTCATCTGGCTGAGCACTTCAGCCGCGCCCAGCAGCATGGCTACGTGGGTGTCGTGGCCACAGGCATGCATCACGCCCACTTCCTGCCCGTTGTAGGTGGTGCGGGCTTTGGAGGCGAAGGGCAGGCTGCTGCTTTCCGTTACGGGTAGGGCGTCCATATCGGCGCGCAGGGCTACCACGGGGCCGGGCTTGCCGCCCTTCAGGATGCCGACCACACCCGTACGCGCTACCCCGGTTTGCACCTCAATCCCCATCTTTTTCAGCTGCTCGGCAATGAGGGCGGCCGTGCGGGTTTCCTGGTTGCCCAGCTCAGGGTGCTCATGAATGTCGCGGCGCCAGGCAATTACCTTGTTTTCCTGCTGAGCGGCGAGTTTGGCAATTTGCCCGTGGAGGGCGCTGGTTTGGGCCAATGCAGGCGCGGCGGCAAGCAAAGCGGCAGCCAGGGTAGCGGCGTAAAAAGGCTTCATGGAAAGCAGGTCAGGAGGTTGCGGAGAATAGTTGGCTGAAAAGGTACGCCGCAAAGCGGTTTCCTAAGGAATGCCCCTGTTAGAAAAACTCAGCCGTGAGCCTACCTGCCTTTGTTAGTAGGTTTGCGCGTCATCTCACGGCTGGCTTCCGGCCCCGACTACGCATTTACATGTCTGCTGACTTTTTTACCTGGCGCGAGGCCTGGCGGCAACCGGCTTTCCGGGGGCGGCTGGGGGTAGTGCTGGTTTTGCTCCTGACGTTGGCGGCCTTACTGCCGCGCTTCTTTGCCTGGGTGCAGGCCCGCCCCGGTACTATTTTCCCTGATCCGCTGCTGGCCCTACTGCCGGCCCGCGACGTATCGGGGCTGACGTTTGCGGTTATTTATTTGGGTATTGGGTTGGGGGTAGCTACGCTGCTGCCTCGGCCCTACCCCCTGCTGCGGGCCCTAACGGCTTACTTGCTGCTGCATCTGCTGCGCTGCGCCACGCTGGCTCTGCTCCCTCTGGAACCGCCCATCGGCCTCATCATGTTGCGCGACCCGCTGGTGGAGCAGCTGTTCTACGCGGCTCCCGCGCCTATCACCAAGGACCTGTTCTTCTCCGGCCACACCGCCACGCTGTTGCTGCTGGCCCTGGCCGTACCCGCTGGCTGGCGGCGCCGCGTGCTGCTGGCCGCCACGGTGGCTATTGGCTTGCTGGTGATGGTGCAGCGCGCTCATTATAGCTACGATGTGCTGGCCGCGCCCCTGTTCGCGGGGCTGAGTTTCTGGCTGGCGGGGCGGCTCATTCCTACCCCCGTTAGGTAACTGAAAGGGGTAGGAGAAAGGTCTCTCCGCCCTGCTCCTACCCCTATTGCCGCCCGAAATGCCGGCAGATGCTACTTCAGGTGTTTCTCGTAGATGCCGGCCGCAATGCGCTCCGTGATACCCTTGGGTACCAGCGCGGTAAGCGCCGCCGACACCTTGTTTAGCGCCCCCGGAATTACCTCAGCCTCACCCGAGAGCATGGCGGCAATGCCGAACTCGGCTACCTGAGCGGGCGTCATGGATACTTTGTTGGCTACGGCCTGCAGCTCGGAGTTCATGCCGGCGCGGTCGGCGAAGTCGGTGGTGGTAGCGCCGGGACTGAGGCAGGTAACCGATACGCTGGTGTCGCGCAGCTCGTAGCGCAGGCCCCGCGAAAAGCTGATGAGGAAGGCCTTGCTGGCCGCGTAGAGCGTGAGCGTGGGCACGGCCTGATAGGCGGCCGTGCTGGCTACGTTCAGGATATAGGCTTTGGGCTGTCGGCGTAGGGTAGGGAGCAGGGCGTGGGTCAGTTCCACGGGCAGGTGCATATTGAGTTGCAGCATGTTCTGCTGCTCCGTCAGCGGCAATTCCTCAAAGCGACCCCATAGACCATAACCGGCGTTATTTACCAGCACAGCCAGCTCCGTGGTTTGGGCCCCTACCCAGGCGGCCACCTGCTGAGCCGCACCCGGCGCGGCCAGGTCCAGGGCCAGAAACCGCGCCTCTCGCCCCAGCTGCCGGATTTCCGTAGCCACCTGTTCCAGCTGATCAGCCGAACGGGCCACCAACAGCACGTCGTGGCCACGGCGGGCCAGGTCCAGGGCCATGGCCCGGCCGATGCCACGGGAAGCACCAGTAATCAGAGCAGCTTTTTGCAAGACTTTGAGGTGATGGGTGAAAAGTGATGAGGTGAATGGAGGTGAGCGGGTAATGAAGTGAATGGAGGTGAGGTAAATCGTTCTAGGCAAGGAGCTAATGTAGCTATTTACCCCTTACCCTTTACTGGTCACCTGTCACCATTTACCTCATCACGTTTCACCTCTCCACCCTATTTCACCAAGTGGAGAAACCGGAGATAGAAGGGGGTAGGGCTGTTTTCGTGCTTGGGCTCGTACTTGCCGGCAATAATGGGCACGTACATCACCCGGCGGCGCGAGGCCTCGCCTACCAGCGGCGACTGCGCCACGCGGTGCCACATGCGGCCGTCGTGCACGGTCAGGTCGCCGGGCTCGGTTTCTACGGCTACCTCGTGGGGGTCGGGGCCTACGTCTTTGTAGTACTTCTTGCGGAACAGGATGTCACGCAGGCCCTGGCGGTGGGTGCCCGGAATCAGGCGCAGACCGCCGTTGGTGGCGGGCGTGCCATCCAGGTGTACGCCCACGTTCAGCATCGGCCCAATTTTCTTACCGTAGAACACGTCGCGCAGCGAGTCGGTGTGCCAGCCCATCTGCGAAAACTCCGAGCCCTCCACGTTCACGTAGTGGTTGATGACCAGGCCATCCTTCTCGTTTTCGCCTACCCGGCCCCCGGCCGCTTCCAGCAACGGAAACAGGGCCCTGAAGCGCGGATCCTGCAGAAACTCGTGCAGCACGGGGCTATGGTGTGAGGCAAAAGCGAAGCGCTGCACAATGGGCGAGCCATCCACATCCTTGCCATATTTAATCGGAACGCCGTTCACCTTCTTCACATCATCGGCCAGCCACTGGCGCTGCACCTCCTGAGAGGCTTGCAGCAGGCTTTGCACGGTTTCAGGGGAGATAAAAGCCCGGAAATGAAGAAATCCATGCTCGCGGAAGAAAGCCAGCTGCTCCGGCGTGAGGCTCTCGCCTAAGGTAAAACGCGGATAGGTTAGTTGTGATGACATAAGCAAAGGCGGTCAGCGAAACGCCTAGTAAGGGGAGGCAAAGATACGATACCAGGGTTTTTGCCGCAGAAAAAGTGATGATCAACCCTACAATCCTCCAAATCAGCCGGGCAAGATGAGCCATTGTCCGTGAAGAACGAGTGAACCAACCGCGCCGGGCCTATTTGGTTTATCCCATCTGCGTACCTTAGCTGCAATAGCCGGTGCCCTCCTGCCCTCATCTTGCATGAAACGCCCTTTTCTGCTCTTGTTTTTGCTGCTGCTGGCTACCGGCAACCTCCTGCGGGCCCAAACGGCGGCCTCCCGCCTCGTGCCCTTCCGGCAGGGCGGCAAATGGGGCTACGCCGACCAGGCCCGCCGCCTGGTGCTACCCCTGCGCTACGACGAAGCCGGGCCCTTCGTGGAGGAAATTGCCTGGGTGCGCCAGGGCCCGCGCTACGGCTACATCGACAGCGGCGGCAACCCCGTTACGCCCCTGCAGTACGCCCGCGCCAGCACGTTCCTGCTGGGCCGCGCCACCGTAGAGCTGAACGGCGAAACCTTTGATATTGGCCCCACCGGCCGCCGCCTGACCGAGCCCGCAGCCCCCGAGCCTGAGGAAGAGCCCCTGGAGCACGGCGACCTGGTGCGCCGGGACGGGAAAGTGGGCTTCCGCTTCACGGTGGGCTCGGGGTCCGTGCCGGCCATCTACGATGAAATCCGGGAGAATTACAACGGCCTCCTGTTCGTGCGCCAGGGCGCCAAGTGGGGGGTAGTAAACAGCAGCGGCAAGCTGGTGCAGCCCGTGCGCTACGATGCCATCCGGCTCACAGGTAACCTGCAGTTTCCGGTGGTGCAGCTAGGCCAGCTCTTCGGCTACCTCGACGAGGAAGGCAACACCCTCACGGAAATCCGCTACCCCCAGGCTGAGCCCTTCCTCGGCGACGTGGCCCGCGTACTGGCCCCCGATGGCCAGCCCGGCTACCTCAACGCCAACGGCCAGGAATTCTGGGAGGAACGGTGAGATAGTGAGCTGGTGAGTTGCCGGGCGAGTAGCGTATATTCCGGCTGGCGCTTTACCCGTTATCCTTATACCTATGCTGCCACTCCCCATCCTCAACATCCGCCTGAACGCCTGCCACGAAGACTGGCAGCAGATGACGCCCGTGGCCCAGGGCCACCACTGCGCCCAGTGCAACCGCACCGTCCTCGACTTCACCGCCGCTACCCAGGCCGATGTGGATGCCGCTTTCCGGGCTTCTCCGGATGGCCGCGTCTGCGGGCGGTTCCGGGCCGGGCAGCTGGCCCCTACTCCCCAGCTGCGCCCCAAGCTCCGGCGGTTTCTGGTGGCCTTGGTGCTGGTGTACGGGGTAGGGCTGTCGGGGCGGGAGGCGGTGGCGCAGGTGCGGAAGGCAACGCGCGCCCCAGCCGTGAAGCATGCCCTAGCCCAGCCGACAGAACTGCTCGGTGATACAGAAGAGCTGCCGGACCGCGCCCAGCTTATGCAGCTTAAGCCAGACACGGTGGCCACGCAAGCTCCCCAATACTTCGTTGGCCATGTTGAGCAGATGCCAGTCTTTAAAGGTGGTCAGAAAGCACTACTTACTTTCTTGTCCCAGAACATTCACTGGCCCGACGAGGTACCGCAAACCACCAGCGGACGAGTATTTATCGAATTTCAAGTTACCGAAACCGGGGGCGTTCGTAACGCCAGGGTCAAGCAGCACCTGCATCCAGCTTTAGATGCGGAGGCCTTGCGTGTAGTTCAGCTATTGGATGGCCAATTCAGTCCTGGCACGCAAAATAAACGGCCAATTGCCGTAGGCTACACGCTACCCATCACATTTCAGGGAGCCGACGTTCCATCAGAAAAGCACAAGCGCAACCCAAGATGAACAGACTGATACTCGCAGCTTGTCTTGCCGCCTTGAGTTGCGTCAGTATAACTGCCATTGCCCAGGTAGCGCCGGCGGTACCCAGTGCCATGGTGGACACTGTTGGGTTGCGAAGCCAATCAACAAAGATCAAAGCCAACGTTCTACAGGATAGCAGATTACCAAGTGCTACTCCGGCCGAGGCAGGTTCGGCTAGGGGCATTGCCTCTATTATAGGTTGCGAAGTCGTGCCAGCATATAAGAAGCGCAATCGGAAGGACAGCCTGCTGCTGTTCGTCAAGGAAAATCTTCAATGGCCTGATAAAACGGGACGAATGTGCATTGATGGCCGGGTATATGTGTCTTTCGTTGTAGGGGAGAAAGGGCAGGTATATGATGCGAAGGTGCTGAAAGGGCTGCATCCGCTTTTCGATGCTGAGGCGCTACGGGTTGTGCAGCTCTTGGACGGCCACTTTACACCGGCCCTTTGCGGTGGAGTAGCAAAGGCGCACGAATATTTTCTGCCGGTTTTTTTCTCCCTGAAATAAGTCTGCTGGGTTCCGGAAGCGCACTGTTTTCTTTGTTGGTTCGTACACACCCTACCCCCTTTCCGCTCACCAACCCTTCCGCCCATGATTTTCACGCCCAGCGCCATGATGCTCAAGCTGCTTTACACCCGCGGCAGCCTGCGTAATACGCCCGAAGGGGTAGCCTTCAGCATCAAGAACCGCCTGGATACCGTGCGCATCACGCGGATAGAGTATGTGGAGCTGGACGATGTGCGCATCGGCACCGAGCAGATTGCCCTGGACCTGGGCAATGGCGACGTGCGCCCGGCCTCGGTGTTCAATGCCGAGCGGACGGGGTTTACCCTGCCGGTGGGACAGTCGGCTACCTTTCACCTGGCCGCCAAGCCCCTGCCGGAAGGCCTGCACACCATCCGGGTGCGCTTCGCGGCGGAGCCGTTCGGTGAGCTGACGGTGGAAGTGGAAGACGCCATTGCGGCCCGCCCCGAAAGCCGCACCCGCATTCCGCGCTCCGAAACCGACGACTACTCCGAAGCCGCCATTCAGGCCCGGCAGCAGTTTGCCGAGGAATTTACGGGGGAGCAATTCGAGCACCTCAAGCAATATTCCTTCGATGCCCAAACGCTTAAGGGCAACTGCGAGCATTTTACGGGGGTAGCCCAGATTCCGGTGGGGCTGGCCGGCCCTCTGCACGTAAACGGCGAGCACGCCCAGGGCGACTTCCTGATTCCGCTGGCCACCACCGAAGGCACGCTGGTAGCCAGCTACAACCGGGGTATTCAACTGCTCAACCTCTGCGGGGGCGTGAAATGCACCGTCATTGGTGATGCCATGCAGCGGGCCCCGGTGTTTGTGTTCGATGATGCCCGCGGGGCCCGCGACTTTGGCCGCTGGGTAGAAGAAGAAATTGAGCGAATTCGACCGGAGGCGGAAAGTACCTCGCGCATCGCCAAGCTGCAGTACATCGATACCTATCTGGCGGGCAAGTTTGCCTATCTGCGCTTCAACTACAGCACCGGCGACGCGGCCGGCCAGAACATGGTGGGTCGGGCCACCTTCGCCGCCTGCTCCTGGATTCTGGAAAACTACAAAGGCGCGCCCATCCGCCACTTCTACCTCGAATCCAACTTCGCCACCGACAAAAAGGCGTCCCAGATTAACGTGATGCGCACCCGTGGCAAGCGCGTGGTGGCCGAGGCCGTCATCAAGCGCGACATTCTGCAGCAGCGGATGCGCGTGAAGCCCGAGCAGCTGGCTTACCACGGCCAGGTAAGCAACGTAGGCGCTT
Source organism: Hymenobacter sp. DG01 (assembly GCF_006352025.1). Lineage (NCBI taxonomy): Bacteria > Pseudomonadati > Bacteroidota > Cytophagia > Cytophagales > Hymenobacteraceae > Hymenobacter > Hymenobacter sp. DG01. The sequence goes on along the minus strand of NZ_CP040936.1, from coordinate 3,889,536 downwards.
TCTTGTCGGGGGCCAACAACAACGGCGCACACTCGGCCAATGCCATTACGGCCTTGTTTATTGCTACCGGCCAGGATGTCGCCAACGTATCGGAATCGTCGGCGGGGGTGCTGTACTCGGAAGTGACCAAGGAAGGCGACCTGTACATCAGCATCACCATTCCCTCCCTCATTGTGGCCACCCACGGCGGCGGCACCGGCCTGGCCACCCAAAACGAGTACCTCCGAATGCTGGGCTGCACCGGCCGCGGCACCGTAAACAAGCTGGCCGAAATAGTGGCCGGCGTGGTGCTGGCCGGCGAGCTAAGCCTGGGTTCCGCCATCAGCTCCTCCGACTGGGTGAGCAGCCACGAGCAATACGGCCGGAACCGGTGAATGAGTGAAGTGTCATAGCGAGGCACGAAGCCATCCGTCCTGACCCAACGCCCTACCCCTTGAAACGTGACAAGCCCTTGACGACTGTTCTAGCGTCAAGGGCTTGTCTGTTTAGCAGGCTGTGAGAATATGAGAGGAAAGCTGGCTTCGTGCCTCACCATGGCAACTCACTCATTCACCATTTACAGCGGGTCGGCGGTTACTTTGAAACGGGAGTCCGTGCGGATGGTAATGTCCCGGCTGATGGGTTTGCGGATTTTGGCTGTCGTGGACAGCGTGTAGCTACTGGCTTTCACGTACTTATCCAGCTTCTGGGTGGTAGGCGTCAGCTGCACGGTGTTTACGCCGGTCGGGATGTTGTCGGCAGAAGCCAGCAAAACTTTGTCGTTCTGGTCGGTGCTGATGTAGATGTCGATGCTCTGCAGGAAATCGAAATTCTCGGAGCTGGGGTCCGTGATGGCAAGCGTAAGCCGGTCGAGCTTCACGTCCTTTACCAGGTTGGCGCTGGTGTTTTCGTTCTTGAACTTCTCGTCGGAGCGGGTGGTAACGGCAATGGGCGTGAGCGGCACAATCTGCCCCAGCGGAAAAGAGCTGGCAATTTTCACCGACTGCGAATCTTCAATGTAAAAGGTCAGCAGCTTGTCGATTTTGTCGCAACTGGTAAGCACCGCCAGCATCAACAGCGCCGGAAGCAGAAACAGGATTTTCTTCATGGAATTGCAATTTTCCCGAAGTTACGAAATCCGGGCAGCGCAGGGTTTTGGGCGGCAACGATGAAGTAAGAAAATCGGCTATTCAGGCCCCACCGCGCCCAACCGGACGCTGGCAAGAAAACCTCCCCTCCTGAGCCCTAGGCAAAGAACCTATGCAGAAGGCAATTGCCAACTGCAGAGGTTCTTCGCTTAGGACTCAGAATGACAGACCGGTAAACTCACCGATTCGCCCTCAGTCCATCATGTCGGCGGCGCGGGGCGGCTCGTGCTGGAAATCGGGCTGCCAGCTCATGGGGTAGCGCGGGTCCACGTAGGGTAGGGCGGCCTCGGTGAGGTAGAGCGGGCGAAAGGTATCGACCATCACGGCCAGCTCGTGGGTTTCCTTTTTGCCGATGCTAGCCTCCACGGTACCCGGGTGCGGGCCGTGCGGAATACCACTTGGGTGCCAGGTAAACGAGGCCAGATCTACCCCCCGTCGCGACATGAAGTTGCCGGCCACGTAGTACAGCACCTCGTCGGAATCGACGTTGGAGTGGTTATAAGGAGCCGGAATAGCCAGGGGGTGGTAGTCGAAAAGGCGCGGCACAAAGGAGCAGATCACGAAGTTATTGCCCTCGAACTGCTGGTGCACGGGTGGGGGCTGGTGGATGCGGCCGGTTATGGGCTCGAAATCGTGGATGCTGGTGGCGTAGGGGTAGAAGTAGCCGTCCCAGCCTACCACATCGAAAGGCGAGTGGCCGTACACCAGCGTGTGCAGGAGCCCGTCTTTCTTCACGCGCACCACGTACTCACCCGATTCGCGCACGTCGCCTTCCACCAGCTCCGAGGGGGCCCGGAAGTCCCGCTCGCAGTAGGGCGCGTGCTCCAGCAGCTGCCCGAAGTGGTTGCGGTAGCGGCGGCAGGTTTCCACCGGGCTAAACGACTCAATGATAAGCAGGCGCACCGGCCCTTCCTCGAAGTGCAGCTGGTGAATGATGGTGCGCGGAATCACGACATAGTCGCCGGGTTCGAAGGCTACCTTGCCCAGCTGGCTCCAGAGTTCCCCCCGGCCTTCGTGCACGAAAATCACCTCATCGGCCAAGGCATTTTTATAGTAGTAGTCCATGCGCTGCTCCGTGGGGTTGCAGATGCTCATGGTTACATCGGCGTTGCCGAGCACGGTCTGGCGGGCCTGGAGGTAGTCGCCGCCGGTGCTGGTCTGGGCCAGGGTGCGCAGGTGAGCCGGCTCCAGCGGCCGGTCTTTCAGCAGCTTGGGAGCGTAGGGCTGGGGCTCCCCAACCTTCCGGATTTCGGTGGGCGCGTGCCGATGGTAAAGCAAAGACGAAACGCCGTGGAAGCCCAGCGTGCCCACCAGCTGCTCGTGATAGAGCGAGCCGTCGGGCTGCCGGAACTGGGTATGCCGCTTGCGCGGAATCTGACCTAATCGTTGATAAAAAGGCATATGGGTGGGAAGTTGGGGTAGGAACTGTGGGGTGAATGCCGTAGCGTGAAGGTACTAAGTTTGGCGGGCGTGTGTTTCTTCGGTTCGGGCCATTCCGGGAGAAAGTCGGCAATGCGGCGGCCTCTGGCAAGTAACCCGTATTTCCGGCTCCCGGCGGCCTTTCCCAGAGCCTGAGTGAACCCGAACAACTTTCCGCATTGTTTCTTTGTACTTTGATTGCCAGCCCCAAAGGTGGCGGCGGCTCACTCTGGCTATGCTCTCATTTCTGTTCCCTTCCTTGCTGGCTTTGCTTACCATAGCTCAGCCTTCCGCCCCGGACCCCACCCCGCGCAGCCGCACCTTCACCTTCGATTATGCGGCTACCATTCCGGCCCAGCCGGCCGGCACCAAGGCGGTAGATGTGTGGCTACCCGTTCCGCACGATGATAAGTCGCAGCAAATCCGCGACTTGAAGGTAACATCACCAGTACCCTACGACATTCAGACGGGCGCGTACGGCAACCGCATCCTGCACCTGCGGGCTACGGGTGCGGCCCTGCAGGGCTTTACCGTAGATATGCAGCTGCAGGCCACCCGGCGCGAACATCTGGCCCTGGCCCTGAGCGGGCAGCGCCCGCCCCGGGAAGCCCCCGATCCTAACCTGAAGCGCTGGCTAGCCGCCGACAGCCTCGTGCCCCTCGATCCGCAAATCCGGCTGTGGGCCCTGGAGGTAGCCAACAAGGCCAAGGCCAAAACCGACCTGGAGAAAGCGCGGGCGGTGTATGAGCACGTTGTGAGCACCGTGAAGTACGACAAGACGGGCCAGGGCTGGGGCCGCGGCGACATCTACTACGCCTGCGACGCCCGCCGCGGCAACTGCACCGATTTTCACGCCGTGTTTATCGGTTACTGCCGGGCCCTGGGCATTCCGGCCCGCTTCAGCATTGGCTTTCCCCTACCTCCTGAGCGTGGCGCCGCCGAAATAAAAGGATACCACTGCTGGGCTGAGTTTTATACCCCGGAAACCGGCTGGGTGCCCGTTGATGCCTCCGAAGCCGCTAAAAACCCCGCCCGCCGCAACTACTTCTTCGGGGCTCACGACGAAAACCGCCTGGAGTTCACCCGCGGCCGTGACCTAGTGCTCGTTCCCCGCCAAAACAACCCGGCCCTGAACTACTTTATCTACCCCTACGCCGAAGCCGACGGCAAACCCCTCACCGACATCAAGCAGGAGTTTCGGGTACAGGATATTGCGAAGAAGTAGGTCTGGTTTGCCTGTCGCACAGAGGCCAGCTCGCGTAAGGGCCATCTGCGCTGCTTGCATCATCCTACCCTTTTTCTAAATCAAAAGGCAGCCAGTACAAGCATATCGTACTGGCTGCCTTTTTTATAGCATTCTGTAATAGAAGCCCAAACCTATCAGGTGGTGCAGATGCAGGCTACTTGCCCAACAGGCCTAGCATAGCGGTAGTACCCGGCTCCTGAATAGCTCGCAGCGCCTGCTGCATTTCCACGTCTTCCTGGTTTAGCACCTGGTAGTAAGCCGATTTGCCGTAGGCGCTGCGGGCAATCAGTGCCTTGAGCTGATTGCGGAGCAGGGATGCACTGCGCCGCATATCCGCGGCATTCGGCTGCACCCCGTCGCGGGCGGCTTTGGCGGCCAGCTGCTGCAGTTGCACGTCGCTGATCCGGAAGGATTGATTGAAGTGCTCGAAGCGCAGTCCGTCCAGCTCGGCCTTGTGCTCCTGATAGTACGTGAGGGCGTATTCGCGCACCAGATTCAGGCTTTGCAAGCGGGTATAGTAGGCTGAGTGGGCTGTCGTATCACGCGGTACGAACAGATCGGGCATGATGCCTCCGCCCCCGTACACGGTGCGGCCATGGGCCGTGCGGTAGCGCAAAGAATCCGCGAAGTGAATGCTATCGGCGTGAAAAAACTCGCCGTGGCGCTGCCGGTTCTGCAGTTCCTGCTCATACTGGGCCAGGCCACCGCGGTACGACTTCTGAATGCTACGGCCCGAGGGCGTGTAGTAACGCGCGATAGTCAGGCGCAGCTCCGAACCGTCGTTGAGGGCAATGGGCTGCTGCACCAAGCCTTTCCCGAAGGTGCGGCGCCCTACCAGCAGGGCCCGGTCATGGTCCTGCAGCGCACCGGCCAGCACTTCGGCCGCCGAAGCACTGCCTTCATCCACCAGCACAACCAGGGAGCCTTCCTCAAAGTCGCCAGCTACCCGCGAAAAAGTCTGGGTGTCGTACTGGTCGCCCTTGCCGTCGGTATAAACAATCTTTTTGGTGCCCCCAATGAACTCGTCGGCCATTTTGGTGGCCCGGTCGAGGTAGCCGCCGGGGTTGCCACGCAAATCCAGCACAAGGCGCGAGAGGCCTTGCCGGCGCAAATCGCCCAGAGCCGACTTAAACTCATCGTAGGTACCACTGGCAAAGCGGCTTACCTTGATATAGCCCGTCTGGTTGTCCACCATGTAGGCCACCTCCACCGATGTATTGGGAATACGGTTGCGGGTTACCTGCACGTTGAGGGGGCGGGGCTGGCCGCGGCGCAAAATCTGGAGCAGCACGGCGCTGCCGCGGGGGCCGCGTAGCTTGCCAAACATTTGCTCGGTGGTGGTACGCACGCCCGAAACGCGCTGCCCGTTCACGGCGAGAATCCGGTCGCCGGGCTGCAGGCCGGCCCGCTCGGCAGGTCCGTCGCTGAGCGGAGCCACTACCGTTACGGTGTCGCGGAACAGATTGAACTCAACCCCGATGCCGTCGTAGTCGCTCTGCAGAAACGAGGAAGCCTGCTGCTGCTGCTTGGCCGGAATAAACACGGAGTGCGGATCAAGGCGCTCCAGCATGCGGCTAATAGCGTAATCCGACAGCTCCTCTGCATTCACAGAGTCCACGTAGTCGCGGTCCACGTAGCTGAGGATTTCTTTGAACTTTAGATAGCCGCGGGCCGTGAGGTCGGGGTTCTGATCCGAAGGCCGAAAGGGGTTAGCGCCCAGCAACACGCCGCAGGCTAAGGCCAGGGCGAGGAACAACGGCTGACATACCTGCCAGCGGGAATTTCGCGGGGCAGGCTCCGACGCGGTAAGCGGCGAGTCGTTCGGCTCGGTGTTCATAAAGCGTTGAAAGAGTAGAAGTTCAGGCGATACGCAACAGAAGTCAATACGGACAGGTCTTCAAAACTATTGAAACTATTCCAAGAATACCACCCCTTACATAGGGGGATAGGCATTTTCAAATAACAATGCAATTTTTTATAAATTAAACGCTAGCCAATTCATTTTAACCGCTCTATTTAAGGTCACGGAATTACCTGATGATGAACATACTGCAAAGGTTATTTTATGATTTTAGAAAGACGAAGCCCTCTGGCTCAAGCCGTCGGTTTCCCCGGCCAACGTACGCCTTAGCCATATTACCGGATTGCACAGTTCAGCTCCGGGGGCGTCACCTTTCCGGGCGGGTATCGTATCTTTGAGGCGCGGCCGGGCTAACCAGCTGAATGGTTGCCGCTTGTCATTCTACTTTTTGTTTTTGCGATGGGCCGGATTCTTGCCATCGACTACGGGCACAAGCGCGTGGGGCTGGCCGTTACGGACCCGCTTCAGCTCATTGCTACCCCCCTCGAAACGGTGCACAGCCAGGACTTGCTGGCCTATCTGAAAGCCTACCACCTGCGCGAGCCGCTGGCGGCGCTGGTAATTGGCATGCCCAAAAACCTCAATAACGAGGCTACCGACTCCACGCCGGCCGTGGTGGGGGTAGTGCGGCGCCTGCGCAAGGAGTTTCCGGGGGTGCCGGTGCACGAAGTAGATGAGCGGTTTACCTCCCGCATGGCCCACGCCGCTATGCTGGCCGGAGGCCTAAGCAAAAAGGACCGCCGCGACAAAGCCACCGTAGATAAGGTGTCGGCCACCATCATTCTGCAATCTTTCCTTGAATCCCGATGATTTACCCCATTGTTGCCTTCGGCGACCCGGTGCTGAAAACGCCGGCCAAAGACATTCCGGCTGACTTCCCGGCCGCGGAGCTGAAACAGATCATTGCCGACATGTACGACACCATGTACCACGCCCACGGCGTAGGGTTGGCGGCGCCCCAGGTCGGCAAAAGCATACGCCTGTTCGTTATCGACTCGGAACCTATGCTGGACGAGGACGAGGAGGGCAACCCTATTGTGGAAGAGCCCACGGCGGCCCCGGTAAAGCGCGCTTTCATCAACCCCCGCATGGTGAGCGAAACCGGCGAGGAGTGGGGCTTTGAGGAAGGCTGCCTGAGCATTCCGGGTATTCGGGAGAAAGTGGTGCGCCACTCCACCATTGTGTTGCGCTACGAGGACGAAGAGCGTCAGCAGCACGAGGAAACCTTCTCGGGCATGACAGCCCGCGTTATTCAGCACGAATACGACCACCTGGAGGGCATCCTGTTCACGGATTATGCCTCGGGTCTGAAAAAGCAGCTGCTAAAGGGCAAGCTGGCCCGCATCAGTAAAGGCGACGTGTCGGCCGACTATCGTATGCGCTTCGTGGGCCAGGGCCGGCGGTAAACCCGAAAAGGGAGTTAGCTAAGCACAGGTGGCAGGGTGATGCTCGGGACAACCGGGCATTATGCTGCCACCTGTTTGTATAGTAGCCTGAGTAAGCTGATTACCTGGCTCTGCCTTATCATATTGCATGGTGTTTATTTCTACTCTACTTCGATTATTGGGAGTGGCAGCGCTACTGAGTGGGTGCAGTACCCCCACAGCCTCTACTTCGCCGGTTGCTACGGGCTATGTGCTCTCACCGGGTCGGGCAACGGTCAGCCGGCAACCCTATGCGGTGCAGGCCGAGCCCGCCCTTTTTGAAACCAGCTTTTTTCCTGACACCCAAATAAGCCAAGACAGCCTGCAGTTCACGCTGCACGCTCGTTTTCTGGGCAACCTGCCGGTGCCATCGGGACGGATAGTAGCCGCCGATCCGGTTTCGCTACATTCGCAAACTCAGCCGTTTACGACCCTCTTTCCCCGGGGGCGGTTTCCGGTCGAGCTGGCTATGGCCCGCTTCAACGGCGACGAGCGGGTAGCATTTGCTCGCATTCTGTTCTCAGAGGCACCTGTAGTGAGTTGGGAGCCAGCCTTGTTACCCGGTCAAAAGCCGTTGCCGCTCCGCAGTGAAGAGTATTACGGCTACCCGGTTGATGCGGGTATGGCCTTGTTTATGGACGCGGCCAACGTGGAGCCCCTGAACCGGTATCTGGCCGACCGGGCAGCCTCAGACAATCTGATGGTTACCAGTTTCCGGCTTGACACGGAGTCGCCGAGCCCTGGTTTCCTGTATGCCATGCCGCCCGATACGGTAGCGGCCTTCTCGACGGGTTTCGGGGACGGTAGCTACGCCACTTACGTGGGCCTGGACGCCCAGCGCCGACCCTGCCGGCTGCTAACCGATTTTCAGGTTATTTCCTGGTAACGCGCTTATTTTCAACTTATTTATCATCCTCTTGTGCGACGCTTATTCTTATTCAGTATAACGGGAGTGCTTGTGTTAGCCTCTACCGGCACGGCACAGGCCTGGGGCTTTTTCAGTCACCGATTGATCAACCGGCTGGCCGTGTTTACGCTTCCACCCGAAATGATTGGCTTCTACAAGGCCAACATCGACTACCTGACTGATAACGCCACCCGACCCGACTCGCGGCGCACGGTAGTACCCGGCGAGGCCCCGCGCCACTTCCTGGATGTGGACGTGTACGGCGACTCGGCCCTCTACAAGCTGCCCCGCTCCTACCCCGATGCAGTGGCCCAACTCGGCGAAGACTCTTTGCTGCGGCACGGCATTGTGCCCTGGCAGGTAGCCCGCATGAAGGGCCAGCTGACGGCCGCGTTTCAGGCCCACGATACCGACCGGATTCTGCACCTCTCGGCCGATATGGGTCACTATATTGCCGATGCCTGCGTGCCCCTGCACACCACCCACAACTACAACGGGCAACTAACGGGGCAGCGCGGTATTCATGCCCTCTGGGAAAGCCGCCTGCCCGAACTGCTCAGCTCCGGCTACGACTTCTTTACCGGCCCCGCGCCCTACCTCGACCGCCCGACCCAAACCATCTGGGGTGCTGTGGGCCGCTCGTACGCGGCCGTCGATTCGGTGCTGGGGTTTGAGCGGGAACTGAGCCGGAAGATGCCCGAGGACCGCAAGTACGGCTTCGAGCAGCGCGGCAACCTAACGGTGCGCACCTATTCCCGCGACTTCGCCCGCGAGTACCATCAGCGCCTGAACGGACAGGTAGAGCGGCAAATGCGGCTGGCGTTGCGCCTCGTAGGTGCCTTCTGGTACACAGCCTGGGTGGATGCCGGTCAGCCCGACCTCAACGCTCTGCCCCGCACGCCCTCCGAGAAGGAGCAACAGCGCCTGGCCCTCGAAGCCAAGCAGGCCGAGCAGGCACTCCCTACTCCCATCGCCGGCCACGAAGACTAAGTGGTGAAATAGTGAGATGGTGAGCGGTTCTGACAGTTCTGAGGGGTAGCCCCAGCGGGGCGGCATGTCGGCAGAAGTCCGCGGGCCATGCCGTATAAAGGTCCCAGCGAGGCTATACCGGCCGTTGAACGGCCGGTATAGCCTCGCTGGGCTTGTTTTGTAATCAGGCTATCTTTCTACCAACATGCCGCCCTTACCAGAGTTTGGACGTTTTAAGGGGGTAGGGCCTGCTACCGATAGGCCAGCCTACCGGGCCGCCTGCCCGTCAGCATCGCGGGAACGGCAAACTCACTATTTCACCACTTCACATGAAGAGCCTCAGTACCATTGTTCTGCTTCTGATTTCTAACCTATTCATGACGTTTGCCTGGTACGGGCATCTGCAGTTCAAGAAAATCAGCTGGCTGCATGGGTTGGGGCTGGTGGGCGTGATTCTGATTAGCTGGGGGCTGGCGTTTTTCGAGTACGTGTTTCAGGTGCCGGCCAACCGCATTGGGTTCGAGGAGAATGGGGGGCCGTTCAATCTGTTTCAGCTAAAGGTGATTCAGGAGGTTATTTCGCTTACGGTGTTCACGCTCTGCGCCGTGTTCATCTTCAAAACCGATAAGCTGGCCTGGAACCACCTGGTGGGCTTCGGGCTGCTGGTAGCCGCGGTGTACGTCATCTTTAAGAAGTGGTAGCCTATTATCCCTACCCCCGGCCGTGGCCTGAACCCTTGGAGTAGCGTTGAGCTTGCCCGAAAAACCCGGCAGGCGCGGCGCCAGAGTAAAAGGCCACCGAATTAGCTCGGCAGCCGACAACCTGCCTTTCGCGTATGCGTAGGAAACGCGCCCCGCTGCCGGGGCTTTTCACGTTTTCTACCTCGCTGGTTTTATGCCAAAAAGATACTGTATGCTGGCCCTGCTGCTGTGGCTGCTGGGCTCCTCTTCTGCTGTTTACGCCCAAAAAGTAGGCCTGGTGCTTAGTGGGGGCGGGGCCAAGGGCCTGGCCCACGTAGGCGTGCTGAAAGTGCTGGAAAAGAACCGCATCCCCATCGACTACATCGTGGGCACGAGCATGGGCGCCATTGTGGGGGGCATGTACGCGGCCGGCTACTCGCCCCATGAAATTGAGGAAATTGTGCTCAAGCCGGAGTTTCAGAACTGGGTGGCCAACCGCCCGCTGGAGGGCAAGGTGTTCAATTTCTACGATGCCGACCCTTCTCCGGCGGCCCTGCACCTGGGCCTGTCTATCGACTCGGCGTTCCGCACCCGCGTGACCCCGCGCATCATCAACGATGCCACCCTGAACTATGTGCTGGCGACCATGCTAGCCCCGGCCGGCGCCATTGCTAATTATAACTTCGACAACCTGTTTGTGCCTTACCGGGCCGTGGCCTCCGAGGTGTTCACGCGCCAGAAGGTAATTCAGCGCAGCGGCTCCCTCTCCGATGCCGTACGCAACTCTATGGCCTTCCCACTGGCCTTCCGCCCCATCCGGCAGGAAGACGGCCGCTACCTGTTTGATGGGGCCGTAGTGGATAACTTTCCGACCGGCGTTATCAAGGACGAGTTTAAGCCCGATATAATTATTGGGGTGAACGTGGGCGACGTGGCCTACCGCAAATACCCCAAGGAAAAAGATGACCAGCTACTGACCAGCACCCTGATATTCCTTGGCTCGAATGGGGCCGATACGCTGTCGGTGGGCCCGAATGGCATCTTCATTCAGCCCGACCTGACCGACTACACCGCCGCCGACTTCGGGCGGGTGCGCCGCCTGGTGGCCCTGGGCGAAAATGCCGCCGAAGACAAGCTGGATCTGATGCTCCGGCGCATTCCGCGCCGCGAAGACACCCTGGCCCTGCAGCAGCGCCGCCGGGCGTTTCAGGAGCGCGCGCCCCGGCCCGATTTCACCAGCGTAACGGTGCAGGGCCTGCCCCGGCAGCAGCAGGAGTTCGTGCGGCGCTTTTTCCAGCGCACCGGCTCTACCTACACCCCCAGCGACATTGAGGAAGGCTATTTCCGCCTCGTCAGCAACGACTTTTTCACCAACGTGTACCCGCGGGTGCGCTACTCCGAGCAGCAGAAGGGCTACGGCCTCAGCATTGATGCCCGCCAGGCCAATAACCTTACCGCCGATTTGGGTGTGCTGCTGTCCTCGCGCTCCATGAGTAACTTTTACCTGGGCGGGGCCTACCGTTACCTAAGCCGCTACCTCTACACAGTGCGGGCCAACGCCACAATAGGCCGGTTTTACAACGCCGTGCAGGGCTCATTCCGGGTAAGCGTGCCGGGCCAGATTCCGCTGTATTTCGAGCCGATTATCACCTTCAACAACCTCAACTACCAGGACACGGGCGGGCTGCTGGGCCAGAATGCCGAAACCAGCCAGCTAGTGCAGCGCGACCTGAAAACGGGCATCAACATCGGCATCAGCCCTAACTACCGCAGCCGCTACATTCTGGACATTGGGGCCTTTACCAACCGCGACCGGTTTGCCAATACCAGCGAGGTCAGCAGCAGCGACGAGCTGGACCTGAACCGCTTCCAGGGCCTCACGGCTGGCATCCGCTTCGAGCGCAACTCCCTGGACCGCCGCCAGTACGCCACTAAAGGCCGCCGGGTAGAGTTTGCCTTCCGGGGCATTACGGGCCAGGAAAAATACGACCCAGGCACTACCTCCAACGGCGTGGAAGGCCGGACCAAAAACCAGCGCTGGGTGCGCGCCTCGCTGTTCTCGGAGCAGTATTTCTCTCTGAGCAAGACCGACTCCGTAGGGGCCAAAACCAATGCCTGGGGCTACCTAGTAGATGCCGTGGCCAGCACCCAGGGCGCCTTTGCTACCTACCGCTCCTCCCTCACTACCTCGGCAGCCTTCCTACCCCTGCCTGACTCCCGAACCCTATTTCTGGACAATTACCGGGGCACGGCCTATGCCGGCGTGGGCCTGCGCTACGTGAAGGGCATTTTTCGGGGGGTAGAGTGGCGGGCCGAAGCCTTCACCCACGTGCTGGTGCGCCCCTGGCGCCCCGCCTACGACAACCCCGTACTGGTGCGCCGCTCCAATAGCGTAACCCGCCCCTACCTCACCCTTATGACCGGCCTGGTGTACCAGACCCCCGTCGGGCCTCTCTCCGTGCAGGCCATCCACTACGACGACAAAAACCACCGTTTCGGTGTCTTTGCCCACATCGGCTACGTGCTGTTCCGCGAACGGTCGTTGGAGTAGGTGGTGAAATAGTGAGATGGTGAGTGGTCCTAGCAAGGGCACCGACGCCATCGTTCCTCTCTTCTGCCCGAACCCAATAAACAGACAAGCCCTTACTTCCAGCACGGAGGTAAGGGCTTATCACGTTTCAAGGGGGTAGCACGGTGTTCAGGATGGATGGCTTCGTCCTTTGTCCTCGCCATGACCACTCACCGGTTCACTATTTCACCACTAATACCAGGGCGGAGGAGGCGGGGACTTCTACGGTCATGGTTTCGCCGGTGCCTTCCAGCTGCCGGAGGCCTGCGGGGTTGATTTGGTCTTCGGCCAGAACCACGGAGTAGCGGGCGGCCGGAATGGGCTGGCGGGCGGGCTGGCGGTTGCCATTAAACAAGACCACAATCGTCTGCCAGGCGTCGCCGCCGGCGTGGTCTTTCAGGCGGTAGCCGATGGTAGTGCCCGGCAGGTAGGGCAGAAACTCCAGGTGCTGCTGCACCAGCTCCTGGGTGGGCAGGCGGAAGGCCGGGTGGGCCCGGCGCATGGCTATCAGCTGGCGGTAAAACTCATACACGCGGGCGTACTGGGTCTTGCGGCTCCAGTCAATCTGATTGATGGCGTCGGGCTCGTTGAAGGAGTTGTGGGAGCCGCCTTTGGTCCGCAGAAACTCGTCGCCGATGGGTAGAAACGGGATGCCCTGGGAGGTAAACACGATGGTATTGCTGAGCAGATCCATCTTTATTCGGTCAGATTCGGGGGCGGCGGGGTTGGAGGCCAGGAGCTTGTCCCAAAGCACCTGGTCGTCATGGCAGGCCACGTAGTTGATGGTTTGCAGGGGCGAGGCCGCCCAGGGCGCCTGGGAGTAGTTCACCTTGGCGTAGTCGAGCTGAGGGTGCTGCACCGCGCCCACAATCCCGAATTTGACGCTTTCTTCCAGCCCCGGCTGCCCGCTGGCAAACCCCGGCTCGGTGCGGCGGGCGAAATGGCCTTTCACGCCGTCGCGCAGCTCATCACTGAAGGCAGCCACGCGGTCCAGCTTTGCTACGTTGGCCTTAAGGGCCCGTTCCGCTTCCGGCAACGGGCTGGCTCCGGCGGCCCAGCCCTCACCGTACACCAGAATGCTGTGGTCAATCTGGTCGAGGGCCACGCGCACGGCCCGCATGGTACGCAGGTCCAGCACGCCCATCAAGTCAAACCGGAACCCATCGGCGTGGTACTCGCGGGCCCAGTACGCCACCGATTCCACGATGAGCTTGCGCACCATGGGCCGCTCGGAGGCTACCTCGTTGCCGCAGGCCGAAGCATTGGAGTAGCCTCCGTCGGGAGTGTGGCGGTAGTAGTAGCCGGGCACCAGCTGCTCGAAGGAGCTGCGGCCAGCCTCGGCGGTGTGGTTGTACACCACATCGAGCACCAGGCGCAAGCCTTGCCGGTGCAGGCTTTGTACCAGTTGCTTCAGCTCCCGAATGCGGGCCGCCGGGTCGGTGGGGTCGGTGGCGAAGGAGCCTTCGGGCGCGGAGTAGTGCAGCGGGTCGTAGCCCCAGTTGTAGCGGTTTTCCGCCAGCCGACTTTCATCAATGGAGGCAAAGTCGTTGGTGGGCAGCAGGTGCAGGTGGGTGATGCCCAGCTCCGCGAGGTGGTCGAGGCCGGTTTTGACGCCCTCGGGGCCGCGGGTACCGGCTTCGGCCACGCCCAAAAACTTGCCTTTGTGCCGCACGCCCGACTGCGGGTGCATGGTCAGGTCGCGGATCTGGGCTTCGCCAATAACGATGTCAGAAGCCTGCCGGACACGGGGGCGCAGGTCATCCTCCCACTGGCTGGGACTGATGGTAGCCGGATCGAGCAGTGCCCCACGCTGCCCGTTCAGACCCACGGCGTGCACGTAGGGGTCGGGCACTTCGGCCATCTGCTTGCCCTTGATGGTGGCCTGTACCACGTAGAACCGGCCGGCTGGCTGGGCCGGCAGCGTGTACACCCAGGTACCGCCCCCCGATTTCTGCATAGCGTACTCGGCTACCGGGGTGCCGCCCGTGCCTTCGGCGTAGAGCTTGAGCTGCAGCTTCTCGGCCGTGGGCGCCCACACCCGCAGGCGGGCCTGCCCATTGGCAAACGTCAGGCCCAGATCGGGGCCGTTGTAGGTGGGGTAAGCCGCGTAGGGGTCCGTAACGCGGGCCGTACGACAGGTAGTGAGGAAGGCCAGGGTAAGCACGAGCGTAAGCAGGGCGGGGAGCTTCATAGGCCCCTAAGTTCGGGGTTTCGGGCCGGAACAGGAAGCCGCGGCGGCCACTCAGAGCCGGGCCGGGCCAGCCAGATTTTCCAGGGCGGCCTTGAACTCCGGCGTGTCGTAGTCGGCCATGCCTTCGTGGCGGGCGGCAATCTTCCCATCGGGCCCCACAATCACGGTAGTCGGAATGGCCTCGGAGTCGAACGCGGGGGGTAGGGCCCCAGCAGGGAAGTAGGCCGGGAACGTGTAGCCTTTGCGTGCCATCAGCCGCCGCGCCTTCTCGGGGTTCTGGTCCAGGGAAATCATCACGAAGGCTACCTTCTGCTTATCCACCTGGTTGTAAAGCTTCTGCAAGCTGGGCATTTCGGCCACGCAGGGAGGGCACCAGCTGGCCCACAGGTTCACCAATACTACTTTGCCCCGCAGGTCGCGGAGGTTGGCCGGCTTGCCATCCAGGGTGAGCAGGGGCAGGTTGTGGGGGTAGGCGCCGCCCGTAGGCTGAACCGGGGTTGGGGCCGGAGCAGGGGGTAGGGTGGGCCGCCACAAGCCCGTCGCCAGCAAGGCCCGCTGCATGCCGCCCAGCACCGGCGTGCGAAGGTCGGTGCTCAGGATGATGAGAAAGGCCACTACCCCACCCCATTGGGCAATAGTGCCCCACTTCGGCTTTGAAAACTGCATGATTGGTTTTTGAATGACTATGGAAAGATATAGCGGCATCATGAACGATGCGTGTAGCCCAACGCTTAGCGCCACCGAATCTTTTGTTTAGCCTGGCCGGCCCGCAGCCGCTCGGGCACCTTGCGCAGAATAAGCTCGCGCAAGGTTTCCAGCAGGGGTAGGCGCACGAAACCGTGGTGCACTACCAGGCTAATTTCCCGGACTGGCTCGGGGGCCTCGAAGCGCTTCACCATGGGATTATCCAGCTCCGGCAGCACCGACAACTCCGGCACCAGTGTGTAGCCGTGGTTGTGGCGCACGAGCTCCTTGAGTGTTTCAATGGAGCCGCTTTCGTAGGTAAAGGGCCGGCTGGTGGCGGCCGGCGCGGGGGCGCAAATGTTGAGCACCTGATGGCGGAAGCAGTGTCCCTGCTGCAAGAGCCACAACCCCGGCGCGCCCATGTCCTGGGGGCTGATGGTAGCCTGACTGTACAGCTCATGGCTTTCTGAGATGTAGCCCAGAAAAGGCTCCTCCAGCACCGGCACTTCGCGCAGCTGCCGGTCGTCGAGGGGCGTGACGAGCAGGCCCACATCCAGCTGATTGTCCTTGAGCTGCTGAATTATCTGGGCTGATTGGAGTTCCTGGACTTGTACGCGCAGCAGAGGGTAGCGCTCCACCAGATCTACCAGAAACAGCGGCACTAAGTAGGGCGCCAGGGTCGGGATGATACCCAAGCGCAGTTCGCCCACTAGCTCGCCTTTCTCTACCTGCACCACCTCCCGCAGTTGCCTCACCTCCCGCAACACCTGCCGGGCCTGCTGCACCACTTTCTCCCCTACGGCTGTGGGCTGCACTCCCTTAGTTGTGCGGTCGAAAAGTAGTACGCCCAACTCCTCCTCCAGCTTCTGCAGCTGCATGCTCAGGGTGGGCTGAGTGACGTGGCACTTCTCGGCGGCCAGCACGAACTGCCGGTGAGTATCGAGTGCCACTAGGTATTCCAATTGCTGCAGATTCATGTCGCAAATATAGATAGCATCTATACTGTTATAAAAACAATCGATTTTACTTATAAACCAGTAAGCTCAACCTTTGTGCAACCCAAACGGCCATAAGCCGCGGGTCCTTCGCTGACACTCCCTATTCTCTACTTCTCCCATGGAAGAATCAACCCAACCCCGGAAGCTAACTACTGCCGCCGGTCGCCCCATTTTCGACAACCAGAACTCCCTGTCGGCGGGTCCTCGTGGGCCGCTCCTGCTCCAGGATTATTTCCTGCAGGAAAAGCTGGCCCACTTCAACCGGGAGCGAATTCCGGAGCGGGTAGTGCACGCCAAAGGCTCGGGTGCTTACGGTACGTTCACCGTCACCCACGACATAACTAGCCTCAGCCGCGCCCAGATTTTCAGCCGGGTGGGCAACCAGTGCCGCATCTTCCTGCGCTTTAGCACGGTAGGCGGTGAGAAAGGCTCGGCCGATACGGAGCGCGACCCCCGCGGCTTCGCCCTGAAGTTTTACACTGAGGGTGGCAACTGGGACGTGGTAGGCAACAACACGCCGGTGTTCTTTGTGAAAGACCCGGTGAAGTTCCCCGACTTCATTCACACCCAGAAGCGCGAGGCGCGTTCCAACCTGAAGTCGGCTACGATGATGTGGGACTTCTGGAGCCTGAACCCCGAGAGCTTGCACCAGGTAACCATCCTGATGTCGGACCGCGGCACGCCCTACGGCTACCGCCACATGCACGGCTACGGCTCGCACACCTTCTCCCTGATTAACGCTGACAATGAGCGTACTTGGGTGAAGTTTCACTTCCGCACCGAGCAGGGCGTGAAGAACTTCACGAGCGAAGACGCCGCCCAGATGAAGGCTCAAGACGCCGACTTCGCCCAGCATGACCTGGTAGATGCCATTGACAACGGCAATTTCCCCCGCTGGAAGATGTTCATCCAGACCATGACCCAGGAGCAGGCCAAAACCTTCCGCTGGAACCCCTTCGACCTGACCAAGGTGTGGCCCCAGGGCGAGTTTCCGCTGCAGGAAGTAGGTGTGCTGGAGCTGAACGAGGTACCCGTGAATTACCACGCCCACGTAGAGCAAGCCGCCTTTGTCCCTGCCCACGTAGTAGATGGTATTGGCTACTCGCCCGACAAAATGCTGCAGGGCCGCATCCTGAGCTACCCCGATGCCCAGCGCTACCGCTTGGGAGCCAACTACGAGCACCTGCCCGTAAATGCCTGCCCCTACGGCTTCAGCAACTACCAGCGCGACGGCCAGATGGCCCTCGGCGACAACGGCGGCCCCGGCCCGAACTACTTCCCCAACTCCTTCGATGGCCCGGTGGAAGACAAGACCGTAGGTGAGCCCGACCAGGAGCTGGATGGCCTGTTCGCGGACCGTTTTGACCGCAATGTAGGCCCCGGGGACGACGACCACTATACCCAGCCCGGCAACCTGTTCCGCCTGCTGGATGCCCAGGCTCAGCGCAACCTCATCGAGAACATCGTGGGCTCCATGAGCGGCGTTGAAGGCTCGAAAAAAGACCTCATTATCCAGCGTCAGCTTTGCCACTGGTTCCGCGCCGATATCCGCCTAGGTATGGCCATTGCCAAAGGCTTGGGCGTGGACGTGGAAATGCCAACCCAACACCCCCAGCCTGCTGCCGCAGCTGTATAAATACACCCGACCTCGCACACCTATTGCAACAAACAGCCGCCCCGGCTTCCGGGGCGGCTGTTTTCATTTAGAGCTTCTGGTTAGGACTAGTTCCCCTCTTCAGATGAGGAGAGGAATTAGCCTTAGTTTACAACGCCTTCTTCCGGCTATCCTTAAACTTCTTGATCTGGGGGTCGATAATTTTTTTGTCGCCGACTACTACGATGGTCATGGCTTCGGGGCGGACGTACTTGCGGGCGGTTTCCGAGACTTGCTGGGGCGTAACGGCGTTGATGTTCCTGACCTGCTCGGTGAGGTAGGAATCGGGGAGGTCGTGCAGGTCCAGGTTGTTGAGCTGGCTGATGATGCCGCCGGGAGTGGAGTTGCGCAGCACAAACAAACCCGACTCGTAGTTCTGGATGCCTTTCAGCTCTTCGGCCGTGGGTGGGGTTTTCTGTAGGCGCTCAATCTCATACATGATTTCCTTGAGCGAGTTACCCGTTTCCTGGGTGGTCACATCGGCGTTCTGAGTCCAGTTGCCGGCGCGGTAGTGCGTTTCGATGTTGCTGTAGGGCGAGTACGTGTAGCCCTTATCTTCCCGGATGTTGCGCGTGATGCGTGAGCCGAAGGAGCCACCCAGCAGGGAGTTCATCACGCGCAGGCGCACGTAGTCGAGGTGCGAGGGGTCCACTACGGGCATGCCAATCATGAGGGTTGATTGGGGGGCGCTGGGCCGGTCCAGGGTCAGGATATCAGGCCGAATCTGGGCTTTAGCAATTTCAATGCGGGGGACCGGACCCTTGGCCCACTCGCTCCAGCTTTTGGTAATGGCCTGGCGCAGGGCATCCTTATCGAACTTACCGGCCACGTACACGCTGGTGCGCTGGGCGCCGTACTGATTCTGGTAGAAGGCTTTCACCTGCTCCAGGGTCAGGGCATCAATGGCCGCGTCGGTGGGTAGGGGCCGGCCGTAGGGGTGGTTGCCGTACAGCGAGGCCACGAACTTCTGGCGGGCCTGCATGCTGGGCTGGGCCCGGGCCAAGTTCATTTGCCGCTTAAAATCGGTTTTGATGCGGGGTAGCTCGCTGGCAGGCAAAGCCGGGTGCTGCACCACATCGGCCAGCAGGGTAGCCAGCTCCGGCGCATACTCCGAGAGGCAGGAAGCCCACAGCATGGTCTGGTCTTGGCCTACCGAGATGTTGAGAGAGCCACCCATACGGGCCACCTTATCGGCCAGTTGGGTAGCGTTAAGGGTAGCAGTGCCCTCATTCATTAGCTTACCCAGCAAGTCGGCAATGCCTACCTGGTCGGGAGCCTCGTGTACGTTGCCCGCCTGAATGGCCACCATCATCGTCACTTTGGGCACCTGGCCGTAGGGCACCAGCTTAGCCGAGAGGCCATTCGGCAGCTCGAACTCTTCTTTGGCGGGTAGGGCGAAGTCGCGGGGCGTGCCGCCGGGGGGCGGGGTTTCCTTGGGGGTAGCAGGAGCAGCCGGAGCAGCGGCCGGTTTAGCCGTTGTAGTAGCTTTGCTGGCTGGCTTGGGGGTAGGCTTGGTTTGGGCCTGGACTGCTGAAGCAGTCAGGAAGAGGGCTGCGCTGAGCAACCCGAGGTAGGAAGTTTTCATACGGTATCGGGTTAGCTTTTTGCCAGCGGGTTTACAATGAGAATAGTGCGATTAGTAGGCCGCAGGTACTCCTGAATGGTGCGCTGCATCACATCGGGCGTGATTTTGCGGAACTCGCCTTCCAGCTTATTGATGCGCGAGGGGTCGTTATCGAACAACGCAAAGGACGCCAGCATGTCGGCGCGGCCGAAGTTGTCGGAGCCGGAAAGCTGGTCGTAGAGGTTGGAGCGCAGCTTTACCACGGCCAGATCCAGGGTAGCTTGATCGATGCCTCCTTTGGCTAAGCGGTTGATTTCCTGATCCAGCACGCTCACCACGGAGTCTGATTTCACGGTTTGGTCGTAGGTCAGGTTGCCCATCCAGAGCATGGGGCCGGCGTAGTTGAAGGCATTGCCGAGGTAGTTGATGCCCCCGCTCACGTCATCGGTGAGGCCGCGCTTCTGCACCATGGCCTGGTAGAGGCGCGAGTCTTTGCCCTGCAGCAGAATCTGGTCGAGCAGGATGAGGGCGTAGTACTCGGGCGTATTACGGTCGGGCATGTGGTAGGCGAAGGCCAGGGCTGGCTTGGTCGCCAGCTTGTCGTCCTTGGTGAAGCGCTGCTCCTTTTCCTGACGGGGCTCCGTAAGGTCTGGCTTGGGCGGCTGGGTAGCGGCCGGAATGTTGCCGAAGTATTTCTCGACCCACGCTTTGGCCTGCGCCGGCTCGAAGTCGCCGACTACTGCCAGGGCGGCATTGTTGGGGGCGTAGTAGGTCTTGAAGAAAGCCTGCGCATCCTCCAGGGTAGCGGCGTCAAGGTCCTTCAGGTCGCCGTAGAAGTTGTGGGCGTTGTTCCAGTTTTTGTTGGCGTACTGGGGCATGTCCAGCCACGGAAAGCCGCCGTAGGGCTGGTTGAGCACGTTCACGCGCACCTCGTTTTTCACTACCCCCTGCTGATTGGTGAGGTTGGCCTGGTTGATGGCGAGGCCGCGCATCCGGTCGGCTTCGGCCCAGAGCATAGTTTCCAGCTTGTGCGAGGGCACTACCTCGAAATAGTTGGTGAAGTCGAAGCGGGTAGAGCCGTTCAGGATACCGCCGTTTTTCTGAATCAGTTGAATGAACTCCATCTTGCCCAGGTTCTGGGAGCCCTGAAACATAAGGTGCTCAAACAGGTGGGCAAACCCGGTGCGGTTGCGGGGCTCGTTGCGGAAGCCGATGTTGTAATAGGCTGCTACGGTAGCTGTGGGCGCCGTGTGGTCGGGCGAAAGTACCACCTTCAGGCCGTTGGGCAGAGTGTAGTACTCCACCGGAATCTGAAACGAGGCCACGGCCGGCTGGGCCGGGGCGGCTTCGGCGGTGGGTGGGGGGGTAGGGCTGGTGGTGGTAACCGATGCGGTTTTGGGGCTGCAGGCGCTCAGGGCCAGCAGCAGGGCCGCGCTCAAGCCCAGCGCGCGACTTACCGGAGGTAGTGGCTTCATAGTCAGAAGATAGGAAAGCATGGGTCCGAAATGGCCCTCAACCTACACATTCTGCTGCAAAGAATTAATCCTACTCTATATAAGAAAAGCAAATTATCAACGAACCGGTCTAACCTGAGCACTTACGCCCGGTTTCGGTCAATAAATGCTCGCCCGCGCTGGTAGCCGCCAACAGCTTTATCGTCTGGCACCTTTCTCCCTGGGTAGCAAAGCCAGGGTGAGGCCCATTACAAAGAAACCCGCTTCGGCCGGGGCCGAAGCGGGTTTCTGTAAGCCAGGCGGGGTCGGCTTAGTTGTTCTGGTAATCCACGGGCTCTTTCGTATCTACACCTTGCTCCTGCAGAGAGGGGTAGTCGATATAGCCTTTGTCGCCGGGCACGTAGAACGTGCTGGGGTCGGGGGTATTAAGGGCGGCCCCGATGCGGAAGCGCTCCACCAGATCGGGGTTGGCAATGAAAGGCACCCCGAAGGCAATAACGTCGGCTTCGTTGTTGGCCAGGGCCTTATCGGCGGTTTCCTGGGTGTAGCCGCCGTTCAGGATGAAGGTGCCGTTGAAGATTTTGCGCAGGTGGGCCGCTACGGCCGGAGCCTGAGGCTGGGCCATGGGGTGGCCGGGCAGGGCCTCAATGACGTGCAGGTAGGCCAGGTTGAACTGGTTGAGCTGCTCGGTTACGTAGCTGAAGGTTTTCACCGGATCAGAGTCCTTGATGCTGGCGCTACCCTGGGGCGAGAGGCGGATGCCTACACGGTCGGCGCCCAGCTCATCCACCACAGCCTTTACCACTTCCAGCACGAAGCGGCTGCGGTTTTCCAGGCTGCCGCCGTACTCATCGGCGCGCTGGTTGGAGCCGTCCTGAATAAACTGATCAAGCAGGTAGCCGTTGGCACCGTGAATTTCAGCCCCATCGAAACCGGCGAGCTTGGCATTGCGGGCGGCCTGGCGGAACTGATCTACTACCCCCGGGATTTCGCTCAACTCCAGAGCGCGCGGCGTTGGCACATCTTCAAAGCCCTGACCGGTAAAGGCTTTGGCGCCTTCGGGCTTGATGGCCGAGGGCCCTACGGGTAGCTCCCCGTTGTGGAAGAAGGGGTGCGATACGCGCCCTACGTGCCAGAGCTGAATGAAAATGCGGCCCCCGGCAGCGTGCACGGCATCCGTCACTTTTTTCCAGCCGGCTACCTGCTCCTCCGAGTAGATACCGGGCGTATTGATATAGCCCACGCCCTGGGGCGATACCTGAGAGCCTTCGGAGATGATGAGGCCGGCTGAGGCGCGCTGCACGTAGTATTTCACCACGGAGTCGGTGGGGGCGGTAGCCTCGTTGGTAGCGCGGCTGCGTGTCATGGGAGCCATGGCGAAGCGGTTGGCCAGCGTGAGGGCACCCACTTGCACGGGCGTAAACAGATTGGTGGTTTGGCTCATGATGAAGTCTATATAGAGAACCCGCTACCTGCGGATCCAGCGCGTAGCAACTCGGGTACCTACATATATGTTTCCGCCGCGGTTACATTTATTTTCCTGCTAGGCTGGTGGAGGCGCGCTGCCTTTGCGCTGCCGAGAGGCTCTTCGGCCCAAAATCGGTGAGCCAGCCCCGCTCCCGGCTTCCCGAATTGAATTTCGAAGATTCCGGTTGTATCTTCGCAGAGTTACTTATCCAGAAAGACCGAGGGATTGGGCCCGATGACGTCTTAGCAACCTGAAATAAAACAAGGTGCTAATTCCCTTTCCGAGCTGCTTAGGCGGTCTGGAAGAAGATAAGAACAGGACGCGCTTCCCGCACGGCTCTCTCTGGATAGGCACTTTTTCGCTGCCGAATTACTTGAAGAGCCGATATGCCGACCGTCACTGACTCCCCGCTGCACGATATCCTTGCCAAACGTGTCCTGATTCTGGATGGCGCCATGGGCACCATGATTCAGCGCCACAAGCTGGAAGAGGCTGACTTCCGCGGCACGCGCTTCGCCGACCACCCCAAGCCTCTGCGCGGCAACAACGACCTGCTCAGCATCACCCGCCCCGATATCATCAAAGGCATCCACGCCGATTACTTCGCGGCTGGGGCTGACATGGTGGAAACCAACACCTTCAGCGGCACCACCATTGCCCAGGCAGACTACGCCCTGGAGGACATCGTGTATGAGCTCAACTACGAGTCGGCGCGCATTGCCAAGGAAGTAGCCGACGAGTTTACGGCCCAGAACCCCGATAAGCCCCGCTTCGTGGCCGGCGCCATTGGGCCCACCAACCGTACCGCTAGCCTCTCCCCCGACGTGAACCGCCCCGGCTTCCGGGCCGTGACGTTTGACGAGCTAGCCACTGCCTACCACGAGCAGGTGCGCGGCCTCATTGACGGCGGTTCCGACGCGCTACTCATCGAAACCATCTTCGACACACTGAACGCCAAAGCAGCACTGTATGCCGTTCAGAAGTTCTTCGATGAAGGCGGCCGCGTGGTGCCCGTCATGATTTCCGGCACCATTACCGACGCTTCCGGCCGCACCCTCTCGGGGCAGACGGTAGAGGCGTTCTGGAACTCGATTCGCCACCTGCCCCTGCTGAGCGTGGGCCTGAACTGTGCCCTCGGCGCCGATCAGTTGCAGGTGTACATCAAGGAGCTGAGCCGTATTGCCGACGTGCACATCTCGGCTTACCCGAATGCCGGTTTGCCGAATGCGTTTGGCGGTTACGATGAGTCGGCCCAGGAATTTGCGGGCGTGGTAGAAAACTACCTCAAGGAAGGTCTCGTGACGGTGGTGGGTGGTTGTTGTGGCACCACGCCTCAGCACATCGGTGAGCTGGCCCGCTTGGCCGACAAGTATGAGCCGCGTAAGCTGCCCGAGCTGCCGAAAGCTACCCGCCTGAGTGGCCTAGAGCCCTTCGGTATCTACCCCGACAGCCTCTTCGTGAACGTGGGCGAGCGGTGCAACGTAACCGGTTCCCGCGCCTTTGCCCGCCTCATCCGAACCGGCAACTACGAAGCCGCCCTGCAAGTAGCCCGCGACCAGGTAGAAGGCGGCGCCCAGGTCATCGACGTGAACATGGACGAAGGCATGCTCGACTCGGAGCAGGCCATGACCACGTTCCTGAACCTGATTGCCTCGGAGCCCGACATTTCGCGGGTGCCGATTATGATTGACTCCTCGAAGTGGAGCGTGCTGGAAGCCGGCCTGAAATGCGTACAAGGCAAGAGCATTGTCAACTCCATTTCCTTGAAAGAGGGCGAGGAAACCTTTAAGGAGCGCGCCCGCACCGTGCGCCAGTACGGCGCCGCCGTGGTGGTAATGGCCTTCGATGAGAACGGCCAGGCCGACAACTACGAGAAGCGCATCGAAATCTGCCGGCGCAGCTACGACATTCTGGTGAACGAAGTGGGCTTTCCGGCCGAGGACATCATCTTCGACCCCAACATCCTGACGGTGGGCACCGGCATGGAGGAGCACCGCACCTACGCCCTCGACTTCATTGAGGCCGTCCGCTGGATCAAGCAAAACCTGCCCGGCGCCCTCACCAGCGGCGGCGTCAGCAACATCAGCTTCTCATTCCGCGGCAACGACGTGGTGCGCGAAGCCATGCACTCGGCCTTCCTTTACCACGCCATCCGGGCCGGCCTGGATATGGGCATCGTGAACCCCAGCCAGCTAGCCGTGTACGACGAAGTACCCAAGGACCTGCTAGAGCTGGTAGAAGATGTGCTCCTGAACCGCCGCCCCGATGCCACCGAGCGCCTCGTGGAATTCGCCGACACAGTAAAGCAGAAGGACAAAACCGAAGTAGTAGCCGACGCCTGGCGCAGCCTGCCCGTAGCCGAGCGCCTGCAGCACGCATTGGTGAAAGGCATCACGGAGTTCATCGACGAAGACACTGAACAGGTGCGTCAGCAGGTCGCTAGGCCACTCGAAGTAATTGAAGGCCCCCTGATGGCTGGCATGAACGTAGTTGGTGACCTGTTTGGCGCGGGCAAGATGTTCCTACCCCAGGTGGTGAAGTCGGCCCGCGTGATGAAGAAGGCTGTGGCCTACCTGGAGCCCTACCTGCTGGCCGACAAGCAAAGCGGCGACCGGCAAACCGCCGGTAAAATCCTGCTGGCCACGGTGAAAGGCGACGTGCACGACATCGGCAAGAACATCGTGGGCGTGGTACTGGCCTGCAACAACTTCGATATTGTGGACCTGGGCGTAATGGTGCCCCTGGAAAAGATTCTGGACGAAGCCGTGAAGCAGCAAGTGGACGTAATTGGCCTCAGTGGCCTCATCACCCCGAGTCTGGATGAAATGGTGTACGTGGCTCAGGAAATGGAAAAGCGCGGCCTTAAAACGCCGCTGCTCATTGGTGGTGCCACTACCTCCCGTCTGCACGCCGCGGTGAAAATTGCGCCCAACTATTCTGGCCCCATCGTGCACGTGAATGATGCGTCCCGCTCGGTGGGTGTAGCTGCGGCCCTGCTAGGCACCGCTGATGTGGAGTACGCCCGCACGGTGCGTGAGGAATACCGCCAGCTCCGTGAGGACTATGCCGGACGCCAGCGCGAGAAGAACTACCTGACCATCGAAGCCGCCCGCGAAAACGGTTTCAAAGCCGATTGGGAAACCAGCCGCATCGTGAAGCCGAGCTTCCTGGGCACCAAAACACTGGAAGACTACCCACTGGCGGAGTTGGCTGAGTACATCGACTGGACGCCCTTCTTCCAGACCTGGGAGCTCAAAGGCCGCTACCCTCGCATCCTCACCGACGAGAACGTGGGCGAAGCCGCCACCCAGCTCTTCAACGACGCCCAGAAGCTGCTCAAGCAAATCATCGACGAGAAGCTGCTCACGGCCCGCGCCGTGCTGGGCTTCTGGCCCGCCAACACCGTCGGCCACGACACCATCCAGATCTTCAAGGACGACACCCGCGAGGAAATCCAGACGGAGTTCTTTACCCTGCGCCAGCAGAGCGAGAAAGCACCCGGCGTGCCCAACCTGGCCTTCTCCGACTTTGTGGCTCCGCGCGAAACCGGCCGCGAAGATTACATTGGCGGGTTTGCCGTAACGGCTGGCCTAGGCATTGAGAAGCTGCTAGAAAAGTACGAGCAAGAGCACGACGACTACTCCAGCATCATGGTGAAAGCCCTGGCTGACCGCCTAGCTGAGGCATTTGCGGAGCGCCTGCACCAGCGCGTGCGCGAAGAGTTCTGGGGCTACGACCCTGCCGAGAACCTCTCCAACGAAGATCTCATTCAGGAGAAATACAAAGGTGTGCGCCCCGCTCCCGGCTACCCAGGCTGCCCCGACCACACCGAGAAAGTTACCCTGTTTGAACTCCTCGACGCAGAAAACACTACGGGCATCCGTCTCACCGAGAACCTGGCCATGTACCCTGCCTCCTCCGTCAGCGGCCTCTACTACGCCCACCCCGATTCCCGCTACTTCGGCCTCGGCCGCATCAGCAAGGACCAAGTGGAGGACATTGCCGAGCGCAAGAACATGCCGCTGCCGGAACTAGAGCGCTGGCTGGCCCCCAACCTGAACTACGACCCCGCTAGCGTGCCGGTAACGGCGCTGTAGAGAGTCTAAAACGCCACAATAGGCCGTCATGCCGAGCTTGTCGAGACATCTCGCGTACTGACGTTCCAATGTCAGCCCAACGATTCGAGCGAGATGTCTCGACAAGCTCGACATGACGGTCTGGTGTAATAGTTCAAGGCCTATCAACCATCCCCCTCCTCATTTGAGGACGAGAGCTTACTACTCCTACGACTCACTGGCTACCCGCTGGTGCTCTATATGAAAGTAACTGAACACCTGACCCGCGCCGACGGCAAGACGCTGTTTTCCTTCGAGGTGCTACCCCCGAAAAAGGGCGAGAACATTCAGAACCTATTCTCTAACATTGAGCCTCTGATGGAGTTCAAGCCGCCGTTTATCGACGTGACCTACCACCGGGAGGAGTACGTGTACCGTCAGCATCCCAACGGGTTTCTGGAGAAGAAAACGGTGCGGAAGCGTCCCGGCACGGTAGGTATTTGCGCGGCCATCAAGAACAGGTTTGATGTGGACACGGTGCCCCACCTGATTTGCGGAGGCTTCTCGAAAGAAGAAACCGAAAACGCCCTCATCGACCTGCACTTTCTTGGCATTGACAACGTGCTGGCCCTGCGCGGCGACCCGATCAAGAGTGAAGGTCACTTCAAGCCCGACCCTGATGGGCACGCCTACGCCGCCGACCTGATTGGGCAAGTGGCCAACCTGAACAAGGGCGAATACTTGGATGAGGAGCAGGATGACACTTGGGCCACCGACTTTTGCATCGGCACGGCCGGCTACCCCGAGAAGCACTTTGAGTCGCCGAATTACGGGGCCGACTTGCGTTACCTCAAGCACAAGGTGGACCGCGGAGCCGACTACATCGTGACCCAGATGTTTTTCGACAACGAGCAGTTCTTCAACTTTGAGAAGCGCTGCCGCGAGGCGGGCATTACCGTGCCCATCATTCCCGGCCTCAAGCCCCTGACCACCAAAAGCCAGCTCACCATGCTGCCCCGGGCCTTCTACCTCAACATTCCGGAAGCCCTGGCCGACGCCGTGCACCTGGCCCCCGACAACGCGGCGGCCCGCGAAATTGGCATTGAGTGGTGCATCAACCAGAGCCGCGAGCTGATGGCCCACGGCGTGCCGGTGTTGCACTACTACAGCATGGGCAAGTCGGAGAGCATCCGGCGGGTAGCGGCGGCTTTGTTTTAAGTGGCAAGATGGTGAATTGGTGAGACGGTGAGTTTTTCGTTCAGACTGCGCCACTTGCGCCTTTGAAAACGTAGAACTCACTATTTCACCATCTCACCAATTCACCTTTTGAATTCCCTCAACGACCTGTTTGCACGCCTGCGGGAGGCCACGGCTCCGGCCGAAATTGAGGCCCTGCAGGACGGCATCTGGCAGATCTGGCTCACGGCCGGCCATCCGCTACTCGACAAGTACCTGGAGGCGGGCATGCGCGCCCTGGCCGCCGGCGACTATACCCTGGCCATTCAGCAGTTTACCTTGCTCACGGAAACCAGCCCCGACTATGCCGAGGGCTGGAACAAGCGCGCCACCGCCTACTACCTGCGGGGTGAGTACAATGCCTCCCTGCGCGACGTGCGCGAAACCCTGCGCCTGGAGCCCCGCCATTTCGGGGCCCTCTCGGGGTGGGCCACCATGCTACGGATGCTCGGCGATGCCCGGGGGGCACTCCGCGTACTCGGGCGCCTGGAGAAACTATGTCCGGCCTGGCCCGGCCTGCAAACGCAGCTGCGCGACCTGCGCGACCAGCTCGACGACCTCGCCGAGTAAACCGACTGCTTCAGCGGCATTTATCCTGCTCTATTTTGGGAGGCTGAAAGGAAATTGGTAAATTTCCCGGACCATACTACGTGTGTGGTTACTCACCCCAGTGTCAGTAGCGTCTTTTTTTACTGCTTTTACGGTACTTTCTCAGCCTTTTTTCTGGTGCCTTTCTATTCTGAAGGGCCCGCGCTTTATAACAAAGCAAAGATTTAATTTCCCGCCCGGAGCCATCAATCAGGCCAATCCCCGGGTTACCTTGCTCTACCCCCTACCTCCCACCTCCCGTTTCTCCTATGAAACAACTTGTACTCTTATTACTACTGCTGGCCTGCTTCACGGCGGAGGCTCAGAAAATGCGCAAAAACGACCTGGAAAGCGGCATGCTGGAAAAGGGCGAAAAAGTGGGAGTCTGGGAATACTACTCCTACACCCGCGACGGCAGCCAGGTGGTGGCGCAGAAGTACGACCACACCACCAAGAAGTTGATTTTCTATCGTCCGTTTGATGATGTGCCCTACCCCGTGCAAAATGCTGCCGGCGACTGGACGCGCCAGCGGGTAGCGCACCCAGTGTTCTTTATTGGTGGCGACGCCACCCTGGCCCAGTATGTTTCCAAGCTCAACTACCCGGCGGCGGCCCAGAACAAAAACGTGCAGGACCGGGTGCTGGTATCGTTTGTGGTGGATACCCTGGGGCAAGCCAGCAACTACCAGGTGGTGCTCGGCATTGGCTCCGGCTGCGACGAGGAAGCCCTGCGCGTAGCCCGCAGTATTCCGGCCCAGTGGATTCCGGCCCGCATTGGCAGCCGCGCCGTGGTTTCCAAGTACGAAATTCCTTTTACGTTCCGGATGCGGCCCTAATCCTAGCCCCTACCCCCTTCTAGCCTGAACAACTACCGCCGCCCGCCTCGTACAAAGGCGGGCGGCGCTGCGTATGAGCTGCAGCGCGGGGCACGCTTCGTCACGCCACAATCAATACCTTGCCGACATGAAATCTATCCGTTTGTTTTTGCTGCCCGCGGCCGGACTGCTGCTGGCAGCCTGCGACACTACTCCGCGCGAGCGGCAGGAAATGGTAAAGCAGGAAGCACGCCGGCTTGATACCGCAGCCGACCGCGCCGCCGCCAAGCTGCGCGTGGCCGGCCGCCGGGCCGCCCGCTTCGACTCCACTTCCCGGGCCCGCACCCGCCAGCCCCTCGACAAAGCCGCTGAAACGGCCTTTACTAATGAGCTGCTAGGTACCTACGCGGCCGTAGAGCAGCTCACGCCCCAGACCATTGAGCCGGCCTTCGTGCAGTTTATGCAGCAGGTGCGCGCCCAGCGCAAACAGTGGACCCAGCGCGACTGGGACTATGCTACCGCCATCAGCCGCCGCCTCAACGCCCAGTTCCGGGCCATCCGCCTCGATATTAAGGGCCGCGACGAGCTGCACATTCGGGCCCTGCAGACCGAGTTTACAGCCCTGGAAACCGGCCGCGACGTGAAGGACCTGGGTCAGGCCGTGAAGCAGCCCGATTAACCCGCCCCGCCAGGACACTTGGCGCGGCCATTATCTGTGCCCGCCGTTGGTTGCAAGCCCCGCCGCTGGTGGGGCTTTTGCATGAGCGCAGGGGTAGGGCCCCTGCTATTCCCTACCCCCTCGTAACGCCCGAAGCCGCTTATGCGGCTGTACTTTTCACGTATGCAGATTTTTCGGACTCTTTTTGCCGGCCTGATTGGGCTGGGTGCCTTTCTGAACCATGCTTCTACCGCACTGGCCCAGCAGCGCCGCCCGCCGGCCCCTACCCCTCCGGTTATCAACAGCGCCGAAACTGTGCCCGCCGCCGACCAGTGGCTCCGGCCCGGCGACCGGCTGCAGGTGCGCCTGACGGGTACGCCGGGCCAGAGGGCTAGCTTCCTGAATGGACAGCCCCTCACGGAATTGCCGCCCGCCCAGACCCAGGGCAAGCGCGGGGTGTACCAGGGTACTTACGTAGTGCAGCCCGGCGACACCCTGCACAACCGGCGCATTTCGTTCCAACTCCTGACGCCCGACAGCCTTATTACCACTGCCTTCAGCAAGAGCCGGGTTCGGTTCATGAACCCCAACCAGCCCCAGCTGGCCGTTACGAAGGGCCAGCTGGCGTACCTGAACTACGGGCTGGGCGAAGACCGGTTGGGCGGGGCCAAGCTCGGCTACCTCGACTCGGCGGTGGTGCTGCACCTCACGGGGCGGGTGGGCAACCAGTACCGGGTGCAGCTCAGCGAATCCCAAACGGCCTGGGTACCTCAGGAGGTAGTGCGTCTGCTGCCGCCGGGTGGCTTCGTGCCCAGCTCGCTCACGGGCTCCTGGAGCGTGCAGGGCGACTCCATATATGATTACGTGCGGGTGGCGCTCAGTCAGCGCCTGCCCTACCGCTCCCAGCTGCTCACAGACCCCAGCCACCTGGTGGTTGATATTTTCGGGGCGACATCCAACACCAACTGGATAACCCAGCGCGACGGCCTGCAGGAGTTGGGCGACGTGACCTACGAGCAGGTGCAGCCCGATGTGTTCCGGCTGGTACTACCCCTCCGCCACCGCCAAAGCTGGGGCTACCACATCGGTTACCGTGGCAATACTCTGGAAATTAGAGTAAAGTGCCCGCCCCGAAAGATGCGGCTGCAGGGCCTGCGGGTGGCTATTGATGCCGGGCACGGCGGCACCAACGTGGGCGCTACCGGCGCCAGCGGGGCCCGCGAGAAAGACCTGACCCTGGCCATTGCCCTGAAATTGCGCCAGGAGCTGGAGCAGGCTGGGGCCCGCGTGCTCATGACCCGCGAGACCGATGCCACCGTGGATAACGGCGACCGGGTGCTGCTTTTGCGCCGCCTCAACCCCGATTTGCTGATCAGCATTCATGTGAATTCCTCGGGTAGCGCCACGGCCCACGGCACCAGCACGTACTACCGCTACGTGGCGTTTCGGCCGCTGTCGGTGGCTTTGTACGAGCAGATGCGTGGCACCGGGCTGGCGGGGTTTGGCAACGTAGGTGGCTTCAACTTCGGGCTGAACGGGCCTACGGAGTACCCCAACGCCCTGGTGGAAACGGCTTTCGTATCGAACCCCGAGGATGAGAAGCGCCTCACAGACCCACAGTTTCAGCAGCGGATGGCAGAGGCCATGAGGCGTGGGCTGGAGGTATTCCTGAAACGCAGCCGGGCCCGCGGCCCCCGGGGCTGGCTACTACACGAGCCGGCAGCGGAAACCCAATAGTGCTTCCTACCCCGGGCTACCGGACTAAACTGCCTTACTGATAAGGCAGCGGCAACAGGCAGCGAGGAAGAAGGTCGCGTATATCAATAACTTATTCTTGCACACCTCATTAAGCACACACCGCAGCTCCCGGGCTGTAGTACGGGTGCTTTCCCGCGCGAAAGAACGGCGGCTGATGTGTACCTACATCCATTATTCACGTAAGACAGGTACTCTGGTATATAGCGAAGGCCGAATGGGACCAGCAAGGCAAAAGTCAACTATAGCTTTTTACCAAAAAATAGTTGAGGTGCCCAGTAGAAACCCCCACCCGAACTTCTACCTTATTGGTTACCAACTCGTACAGCCGAGCATTGCATGGCATCGGCTAGCTGGTCGGACCGTTCTTTCACTCCCAAACACCCATTCCACTTATGGCAAATGACTCCTTACTGGACCGTAGTCGCACTGTTGCCGGGCCGGGCTACAACCGGTGGCTGGTTCCGCCGGCCGCGCTGGCTATTCACCTCGCCATTGGGCAGGCCTACGCCTTCAGCGTGTTCAATAAACCGCTGGGCGCCCTGATCAGTGGCGACGTAAACAACCCCGCCCCCGACGACTGGACACCCACACAAATCGGCATTACCTTTTCCATTGCCATTGTGCTGCTGGGGCTTTCGGCGGCCGTGTTTGGGAAGTGGCTGGAGCGGGTGGGTCCGCGCAAGGCCATGCTGGCTTCGGCCCTATGCTTCGGCGGTGGCTTCCTGATTGCCTCCCTTGGGATTCATTTGCACAACATCTGGCTGCTTTACTTCGGCTACGGCTTTGTGGGCGGAATCGGGCTGGGCATCGGCTACATTTCGCCGGTCAGCACCCTGATTAAGTGGTTTCCGGACCGCAAGGGGGTAGCCACGGGCATGGCCATCATGGGCTTTGGCGGCGGGGCCATGATTGGCTCGCCTTTGGCCAACAACCTCATGACGCACTTCAAGGACTCGGCGCCCCAGGGCGTGGCGCCTACGTTCATTGTGATGGGCCTGATTTACCTGCTGTTCATGCAGTTCGGCGTCTGGACCATCCGGGTGCCTGCCGACGACTGGAAACCAGCCGGCTACGTGCCCAGCACCGAGCACAACGACATGATAACTACGGCCAACGTTTCGGCCGATAATGCCATTAAGACCCCACAGTTCTGGCTGCTGTGGGTGGTGCTGCTCACCAACGTAACGGCCGGTATCGGGGTGCTGGAAACGGCCTCGCCGCTGGTACAGGAAACCTTTTCGGATGGGGCCATGGGCACGGGGCGCGGCGTAACGGCGGCGGCAGCGGCCGGCTTCGTGGGTTTGCTGAGCCTGTTTAACCTGCTGGGCCGCTTTTTTTGGTCATCGGCTTCCGATAAGCTGGGTCGTAAGACCACGTATGCCATCTATTTTGGGTTGGGCATCCTGCTCTACGCCCTGGTGCCTACCCTGGGCCGCAGCCTGCAGCTGACCTTATTCGTGGTAGTGGCCTGCGTGATTATCAGCATGTACGGAGGTGGCTTCGCGACCATTCCGGCTTACCTCTCCGATATGTTTGGCAAGTACCAGGTAGGCGCCATTCATGGCCGCCTGCTCACGGCCTGGAGTACGGCCGGGGTACTGGGCCCCCTGATTGTGCATACCCTGCACGAGCACGCCAAGGAGCAGGGCCTGAAGGGTGCCGCGGCCTACCAGAACGTATTCTACACCATGGCCGGCGTGCTGGTACTGGGGCTGCTGGCTAACCTGGCAGTGCGCCCCGTAAAAGAAGAATACTACGAAAAAGGACCCGTAACTATTGAGGCCGGTGGGCACTAAGCCCGGTTTTCCTACCCCCTAACTTCTTTGCAACTATGAGCACTCCCGCTAATTCTTCTTCGGCCACGCCGCCCGCCCAGGAGCCGGCGGCCGTGGGTGGCTCGGCCATTCTGGCCTGGCTGTACGTGGGCATTCCCCTGGCCTGGGGCGTGTCGCAGACGTTTATTAAAGCGCTGGCCTTGTTTAAGTAAGACCAAAACCCGTTTTTATCGGCTTCAGAAGCACCCAATCGGGTGCTTCTGTTGTTTTTGGCTTAACGGAGCCGGCTGGCTCTGCCTCCCTGCGTATGGCTTATGTCTTCTGATTCCACTTCTTCCATCGTTCTGCTCGATTCCTTTCGGGATACCATTGCGGCCCATCTGGCCAAAAACCAGCTGGATGCGGCCGGCATTCCGTGCTTTCTCGGCAACGAAAACCGCCCCTACGGCCCGGTGCTGGGCTCCGTGCGCCTGTTCGTGCGCGCCACCGACGTAGCGGCGGCCCAGGAGCTGCTGCACGCCCAGCGGGCTCCCATGCACCCCATGCCTCCCGAGGCGCCCGATGAAGAACCGGAGGCCGGCCTGCGCTGCCCGCGCTGCCACCACACCGATGTAGTATGCCGCCACCTGCCCCAGCCCACCGACAACCTTTTTGTGAAGCTACGCCTGTGGCTGTTAGCTCCCGAAAAGCCCCAGTGCCACTGCTTTACCTGCGGGCTGGAGTTTGAGCGGGAGTAGCCTCCGGCCCGCCAATACCCCACCGGCTTCTGCCCACCAGGCATTGCCCAGCGGCAAAGTTTCAGGCTATGACTGGAGACGGACACTGATTTTCGCATGCAACCTTTCCGGGAGGCGGGGGCTCTTCCCGGAAAGCCAGCTCATTTGTCCAACCACTACCCTACCCCCATGAAACTATCCAAAGCCTTGCTCGGTGCTATTGTGGTAGGCCTGACCGTTCAGGCCTCAGGCTGTAAAGACAACGACCCTACCCCCTCGGGCGAGAAGGGCAAGAAAACGGAAAAGGAAAGCGGCCAAACGCCCGCCAACTGCCCCGGCTGCGGCCTGGGCTAAGCACCGGCACTTAACTCACCACGCACGGTGCAAGCAAACCCTGCCATCTGCTCGGCCCTGGCCTGCAACCTGGACGTCGATATTCTGTCGGCGGCCCTGCCTTTGCTGGCCGAGGGCCGGGTGGAGGCCGTGGAGTGGTCGTTTGATACTCTGTTCTGGACCGAGCAGATGCCCGACTGGTTTTCGGAGCTGCTGCGCACCTACAGCGCCGGTAACCGGCTGCTGGGCCACGGCGTATTCTTTTCCCTGCTCTCGGGCAGGTTGAGCCCGGAGCAGCAGCAGTGGCTAAGCCAGCTGCGGAAGGTAGCCGCCGAGCTGCCCTTCGCCCACATAACCGAGCATTTCGGCTTTTTCACGGGCCAGAACTTCCACTCGGGTGCGCCCCTGCCCGTACCCTACACGCCCGCTACCCTGCGCCTGGGCCAGGACCGCCTCAGCCGCCTTTACGAGGCCTGCCGGTGCCCGGTAGGACTAGAGAACCTGGCCTTTGCCTACAGTCTGGATGAGGTGAAGCGCCACGGCGAGTTTCTGGATAAGCTGCTGGAGCCCGTCAATGGGTTCCTGATTCTGGATTTGCATAACCTGTACTGCCAGCTGCACAATTTCTCGGTTTCCTACGAGGAGCTGATCCGCCTGTATCCGCTGCACCGGGTGCGGGAAATCCATATTTCCGGGGGTAGCTGGGAGCCCTCGGCATTGGCTCCGGAGCAGAAGGTGCGCCGCGACACCCACGACCAGGGCGTGCCGGAGGAGGTATTTCAACTGCTGCAACGCACCATGCCCCAGTGCCCCCGCCTGCGCTTTGTAGTGCTGGAGCAGTTGGGCAACAGTCTGCGGACCGAGGAAAACCGGGCCCGGTTCCGCCTCGATTTCGGAAGAATGGAAACCCTGGTGCAAGAGCATCGGGCCAGCCTGACGGTTTCTGCTGCCGAACAGGCATTTCTGCCGCTCCAGCCCCCGCGGCGGGGTCCCGTTCTGGAAGACCCCGCCCTGCACGAGCAGCAGCAGCACCTGTCCCGCATCCTGGAAACGGCCCCCTCCGTAGCCGAGGCCCGGCAGCTTCTGCACACCTGCCCCCAACTCAGCGCCACGGCCTGGAAAATTGAGCAGTGGGAGCCCTACATGCTGGAAACGGCCGTCGGCATTGCCCAGAAGTGGAAGAAGTAGCGCCGCGCTTTGGCAGCCGCGGACCTCGCTCAGCCAGCTTTCAGCTCAGGCTTGCCGTTTCGCGGCGGTATTTTTCGGGAGGAACGCACTCACTTATCAACTTGCTTTAGCAACCAAGCAACCGCCTCGTCTTCAGTACCAAAATACCGGCACGGCACCCCATAGCGGGTATGGGCTTCGGCCATCAGGTGGCGGGTTTCGCTGCGGGTAAAAAACTCCGCCGATTCCAGGTAAGCCCCGTAGCGGTAATGAGTCTGGTCCATCAGGCGGGGAAAGAAGTCGAGCAGCATCCATATCGTGTCCTCTTCCCGATGAATCAGGCGGGCGCGCTGATCTACCAGAACCCGTTCCAGCCCGGTATCCCGCAGCGCCTGCAGCGCGGCCTCCAGCAGTGGACGCACTCCCTCCCGCTGTTGGGTATGCACCGAGTGCCAGGTCAGGCGCAGGAAGCCCGTGGGCTCTACCTCAAGATGACCGGCCGTATTCTCAAAGTAGAGCATGCATAGAAATTCAGAAGCAGTAGTTGCTCTGAAACAGGAAGATACACCTCTGTCCGAACACATGCAACCGCCTTCCGGAAGGCAGCTACTGCCCGAGGGCCACAAACCAGGTGTTGAGTCGCCTGCACATTTTGCATTTTCGCCGCTACCGTGGCTCCCCCAGTGTACCGTATCAGCACCCCATTTACCATCCAGAATCCCCGGAATCTACCATAGAGGTCCGTTGCCAGCCTGCCCGCGCACGTTGGCATAGGCCTACGCGAAAAGATGTTTGGGGTACATTGCAGACATTTTGTATTGAAATCATCCTGTTTATTCAAAAATCAGTCATCTATTAATAGGTATATTACACTAACCTAATTGGCTATATTTGTTCTTTTACCACCCGGTGTACTTGAATTAAATGGCTGCTACTGCGTCTCTTGGCTTTACCGTTAATTTCGCCAGTCCCCCCGCCGACGAACGGGCCTGGCGGGCCTGGGCCGAGAATCAGATAGCCACGCTGCAACAGGCCCTGGAAACAACCCAGGCCCAGCTGGCGGAAGCACGCAGCGCGGCCGAGCAACCCGCGCCAGAACAGCCCGCGCAGCAGCCCGATTTTTATGAAACCATTCTGCAGCAGCTTCCCGTGGAAGTTGCCGTTTTCGATGCCGGGCACCGCTACCGTTTTGTAAATACGAACGGCATTTCGGACTCCGATACCCGCGGCTGGGTTATCGGCCACGATGACTTTGCCTATTGCGCCCAGTTTCAGCGCCCCCAGGAGCTGGCCGTGCAGCGCCGCCAGTGCTTCGAGCAGGCCGTACAGACCCGCGCCGCCGTGGCCTGGGAGGAAGTGCAGGAAACCGAGGCCGGGCCCCAGCACATGCGGCGGCACTTTCTGCCGGTGTTTGCCCCCGATGGCACCCTGCGCATGATGGTAGGCATGGGTGTGGATATTACCGAGCGCCGGCAGGTAGAAAAGCAGCTGGCCGACCAGCGGGCTTTCTATGAGTTTGTGCTGGACCAGCTGCCCTGCGATGTGGGCGTGTTCGACGATAAATTCCGCTACCTGTTCGTGAATGCCAGCGGTATCAAGGACCCGGAAATGCGCCGCTGGATTATCGGCAAAGACAACTTCGACTACTTTTCCCGCACCAACTACCCGGCCTCCATGGCCGAGGAGCGACACGCCCAGCTGGAGCAGGTGGCCCGGGAGCGACGCCTGGTTACCTACGAGGAAACGTTTCTGCGGCCCGATGGCGACCGGCATCAGTACCGCTGCCTGCAGCCAGTTTTCCACCCCGATGGCTCCCTGCACATGATTCTGGGCTACGGTCTCGACGTGACGGAGCGGGTAGCCACGGAGCGCGCCCTGCGCCACGCCAAGCTGGCCGCCGAGTCGGCGGTGCGGGCCCGGGAGCTGTTTCTGGCCAACATGAGCCACGAAATCCGCACGCCCATGAACGCCATTCTGGGCATGGGCCAGCTACTGGCCAAAACCGAGCTGACGCCCCTGCAGAGCAGCTACCAGCAAGCCATTACCACTTCTGCCGACAACCTGCTGGTCATCATCAACGATATTCTGGACCTCTCCAAGCTGGAGGCAGGCAAAATGGTGCTGGAGCAGGTTGGCTTCGCCCCGGCCCAGCTGCTGGCCCAGGTAGAGCAGACCCTCCACTACAAGGCGGCCGAAAAAGGGCTGTGCCTGAGCACGCAGGCCGGATCCGGGCTGCCGGCCGTACTGCTCGGCGACCCCTACCGCATCACGCAGGTGCTGCTGAACCTGGCCGGTAATGCCATTAAGTTCACGGAGAAGGGAAGGGTAGTCATTTCGTGCCAGTTAGTGGAGGCCGACGCGCCCGCCGGAACCGCCGACGTGCTGTTCCGGGTAAGTGATACGGGCGTGGGCATTGAGCCCGAGTTTCTGGCTCATATCTTCCAGGAGTTCAGCCAGGAAGATGCCTCCGTCACGCGCAAGTTTGGCGGCACCGGCCTGGGCCTGCCCATTTGCCGCAACCTGGTAAAGCTCATGGGCGGCGACGTGCAGCTGGAAAGCGAAAAGCACCGGGGCACGGTAACGCAGTTTACCCTGCGCCTGCCCATCGGCACGGAGCAGGACCTGCTGCCCCAGGTAGTTTTGACCGAGGACAGCCCCCTGCGCCAGCATCTTCGCCATAAGCACGTGCTACTGGTAGAAGACAACCGATTTAACCGCCAGATTGCCAAAACTTTCCTGCAGCAGGCCCAGGTACAGGTTACCGAGGCCGAACACGGCGAACAGGCCGTAACCCTGGCCCAGGAACAGTCCTTCGACCTGATTCTGATGGACATTCAGATGCCCGTGCTGGATGGATACGGGGCCACGGCTGCCCTGCGCCAGCAGCTGCAGCTGACTACGCCCATTGTGGCTCTCACGGCCAACGCCATCAAAGGCGAGCGGGAAAAGTGCCTGGCCGCGGGCATGAACGCCTATCTGGCCAAGCCCTTCCAGGAAGCCGAGCTGCTGAAGGTGGTGAGCGAGTGGGTAGTGCCCCAGGCCCAGGTCACCGCGCCTGCCCCTGCCCTACCCTCGGCGGCTACTCCCGCGTCGGCAGCCCTTTACCAGACCGATGAGCTGCTGAAAGTGGGCCAGGGCGACCAGAGCTTCGTGAACTTCATGCTGGAAACCTTTGTGGAAAGCAGCGAAGAGCTGCTGCAGGAACTGGCCCAGGGCCTACAGGAAGGCAACATCCGGCAGCTGAAAACGGCGGCTCACACGCTCAAGCCAAGCCTGGCTCACCTGCGGGTGCAGCACCTGATTCCGGTGGTTACGGAGCTTGACCAGTGGCCGGGCGAGTTTCAGCCGGAAGCCGTGGGGGCACTGGTAGCTACCATTATGCAGCAGCTGCGGGAGGTTATCAGCCAGATGCAGGCGGAGCTGGCCGCCGCTCCCGTTTCGGCCACCGAATAAGCCGCGTGGCCACCCGGCAGCGCTTAGCAGCGAAACCGCCATGCCGGCAGCACTGTGCCCGCCGGAAACTGCTCTTGTTCCGGCGGCAGTTCCAGAAAGCCCGCCGAGGTCAGCAGACTGGCCATGTCGCCGGAGCCGCCGGCCCGCTCGGGGGTAGCCAGCAGGCGTCCATCGGGGCCAGGCTCTAGGCTCACCAGCAGGAAGTGGGTGAGGCGGGGCTTGAACTGCACATCTTCGGTAAGCACTGCCGCTACCGGGCCACCGAGCAAGGCCGTAGCCGGTAAACCGGAAGTTTCGGTAGTTTCGGGTTGCTGCACGGCCAGCAGCCAGGGGCGGACGTAGCGGTAGAAGTTTACGAAGGTGGAAACCGGGTTGCCGGGCAGGGCAAATACTACCGCGCCGCCCGGCTGCCGGCCAAACCAGAACGGCTTGCCCGGCCGCTGCTGCACCTCATGAAACACCTGCTCCACGCCTAGCTCCCGCAGGGTTTCGGGCAGGAAATCGGCCTTGCCCTTGGATACGCCCCCGCTCAGAATCACCGCGTCATAACCTTCTAGCAAGGCAGGCAGACCTAGACGCAGGGCTTCGGGGTCATCGTTGAAGTGGAAGGTTTCGGCCTCAGCCCCAGCCTGCCAGGCGGCGGCTTGCAGCATCAGGGCGTTGGAGCGGCGGATCTGATGGGCGGCGGGCTGCTCCGCAATAGGCACCAGCTCGTCGCCGGTGCTGACCACGGCCACCCGCGGGCGGCGCGTGACAGCCACCGTGGCCGCCCCAATGGTGGCAGCCACCGCCACTTCGGCGGGCTCCAGACGGGTGCCGGCGGGCACTAGCAAGTCGCCCTGACGGCGGTCGGCGGCGCGGGCGTGTACGTTGTGGCCTGGCCGGGGGGGTAGGGTCTGCAGGGTAGCGTGGCGCTGCCCGGCGTCATCGGTAAGAAAGGTGAGGTCTTCGTAGCGAATGACAGTATCCACGCCCTCGGGCAGGGCGGCCCCGGTCATGATTTCCACGGCGGCTTCGGGGTCAAGCAGGGGGGTAGGCGGCTGGCCGGCAAACTGGGTGCTTTCGATGCGAAACTCCGTTTGTCCGGCCTCCAAGGCGGCGAAGCGCAGGGCAATGCCATCCATGGCTACTCGGTTGAAAGGCGGAAAGTCCCGGTCGGCCCGTAGGTCTTCGCGCAGGATGCGGCCCGCCGCGAGGGGTAGCGAAAGGAACTCCACGGTCAGCGGGCGGACGGTGGCGGCAACAAGGCGGGTGGCTTCTTCAACGGAAATCATAACTGCGAATGTAGCGTGGCTTGGTTTCGTATTGCTTGAACGGGTTACCGGTAGCACCGGGGCCAGGCCGGCTACTTGCCCGCCCAGCCCCGGTGCCACCAAGACGGCGTTATACACCCACCGACTTTACG
This sequence comes from Hymenobacter sp. DG01, assembly GCF_006352025.1. Taxonomy (NCBI): domain Bacteria; kingdom Pseudomonadati; phylum Bacteroidota; class Cytophagia; order Cytophagales; family Hymenobacteraceae; genus Hymenobacter; species Hymenobacter sp. DG01. The sequence continues at coordinate 3,849,362 of NZ_CP040936.1, read as the reverse complement.
GTAACCAGCGGAGTTGTCTCATCGCACCAAATCAGGTGGGGCTGAGTGGCCAGCAGCGCCGCAGAATCTTTGTAGGCGAAGTCGAATTCCTGCAGAATACTGCTGTCAAAGTCGCCCCGGCGGTTGAGCAATTCTGGAAAACGCTGCCGGTAAGCATCCTTTTCCGCCTTTTTCAGTGAGTGCCAGAATTTGAGGGTATCAGTGCGGCTGTACTGCCGACCGGCCCCGTGCGCGCAGCTCCAGAGCGCCGTTTCTGTGGCCTCCTGCCACGGGTTAGGCTTCACGATGAGGGAGCCCCTGCTCATGGAAAGCGGAATGACTACCTCGTGGCCGGCCACTAGCTGCGTGCTACCCTTACGGTGAATGACGCCCTCCGGCCCGAACTCCAGCAGGTTGTGGCAGCTATCAGCCACGACGGGCGTGCCAGCCGCCACGTACTGATTGCGCCGCAGAAAGTCGCAGGTTTTCTCCAGAAACTCCCGGCGCCGGCTGGCCGCATACGCTAGTACCCGCTGATACTCTCGGCGGTAGGCAGGCGTAGCTACTTCGCCAGGCAGCCACTCCTGCCCGGGGTTATGAAGCTGCAGCAATCTGCTGTTTTCCTGGTGCATATACACGCCCAGATTACGGCTCCCGGTGTGCACGATGATATACAGATAAGCCGCCGACTCCTCCAGGGACAGGAAGTGGTTGCCGCCGCCCAGGCCTTCATCGGTCATGCGATGCACTTCCCGCTCCAGCACGGGGTAGTGTTTGGCTTTGTCGAAGGGCCGAAGCACTTCGGACCGGGGAATGCGCAGGTAGGCAACCCCGCAGCCCATATCCTTGCCCGTCACCAGGGGGTAGAAAACTTCCGTGGTTTGAAAGGCAACTCCTACGGGTATGGCACGTTCGGAGCAATAATGGATATCGGGAAATACGGCAATCTGCCCGATGTTCTCTTTTTTCTCGAAGGCGAGAAGGGACTGTAGCGCGTTCTGCTCCACGGCGCTACGATCCGTAAAATAGACTGTCTTCACGAGGTCTTCTTTACGAGATAAATAAGCGGGGCGCACGTCGGGAAGCAGCCGCATAAGGCGCGCCATGTTCACGGTCTGAGCTCAGACCGCCACAAAGATTATGAAATTTAATCAACCGGGCTGCCAGGCCTGTTATTGAAGCTCACGCCAAGGCGGCAGGTGGGCCGTAAAGCCGTCTTGCCCATGCCTACCTTCGCCGCTGCGTTCTTACCCTTTCCTTATGTCTGACTCTCCCAAACTCACCCACCTCAATGCCGCCGGGCAGCCGGCCATGGTTGACGTGGGCCAGAAAACGCCCACCCGCCGCGTGGCCCGGGCCCGCAGCCGCGTCATCCTTGGCCCCGACATCATGGCCCTCGTGAAAGAAGGCGACCTTCCCACCCGCAAGGGCCCGGTATTCCAAACGGCTATTCTGGCCGGTATCATGGGGGCCAAGCGCACGTCGGAGCTGATTCCGCTCTGCCACCCCCTGGGCCTCGACGACTGCCAGGTTCGTATTGAACCCGATGGGGACGATGCGGTGCTGATTGAGTGCACGGCCACCGTAACCGGCAAAACCGGCGTGGAAATGGAGGCCCTGACCGGGGCTTCGGTGGCCGCCCTTACCATCTATGACATGTGCAAGGCGCTGTCGCACAACATTGTGATTCAGGAAACGCGCCTGCTGGAGAAAACCGGCGGCAAACAGGACTTTCATCATGCCGGATAATCAGCCTTCTGCTACCCCCGCGCCCCGCACCAAACACGCCCAGCTAGCCCGACCCGACCTGGGCGAGTTCGGCCGCCACGAGTTGGCCATTCTGGGGGCGCCCTGCGGCAAGATTAAGGAGCTGACGGCTCGGCTGCTGCCCTTGCTTTCGACCTCATTGCGAGTGGCCTACGTGGATGCCGACCACGCCGCCGGCGACGACGCGGCCCAGGGCGGCAGCGGCGGCCAGGATGCCGTGCTGCAAGCCGGCGCGGCCGCGGAGCTGACCGACAAGATAACCTTCACGCGCCTGGATGTGAAGCGCAGCATCGACAAGTTTAGCCAGCAGGAGTGGCTGCAGCATCAAAGCCTGGTACTGGTGAACGGCAACCACTTCCGGGCCCGGCAGCAGCTCGTGATTCTGGACCCGGCCAAGCCTGTAGAGAAAAAGCTCGACCGCCTTACCGACGTGCGCGCCCTGCTTTTGCCCGAGGGCGTAACCGAAGTACCCGCCTACCTGCTCGCCCACCTCGCCGAGGCTAACGTGCCCGTCCTACCCCTCCACGACACGGAAGCCCTGGCCGACTTGATTCTGCGGGAGTGGCACGCCGCCGCGCCGCCCTTGCGGGGCCTCGTGTTGGCGGGCGGCCGCAGCCAGCGCATGGGCCAGGACAAAGGCAAGCTCAGCTACCACGAAGGCCGGGAGCAGCGCGCCCACGCCGCCGAGTTGCTGGCCCAATTCTGCCAGGATGTGCACGTTTCCTGCCGCCCCGACCAGGTGATGGAGCTGGAGTACGCCGGCCTGCGCCCCCTGCCCGATACCTTCACCGACCTGGGCCCGCTCAGCGGCCTGCTTTCCGCTTTCCGCCTCGACCCCAACGCTGCCTGGCTGGTAGTGGCCTGCGACCTGCCCTTCCTCTCCGAAAGCACGCTAGGCCACCTAGTAGCGCATCGCCAGCCGGCCCGCATGGCCACAGCCTTCCAAAGCCCCGAAAACGAGTGGCCCGAGCCGCTCATCACCATCTGGGAGCCCGGCAGCTACGCTACCCTCCTGCGCTTCCTGAGCCTGGGCTACAGCTGCCCCCGCAAGTCCCTCATCAACTCCGACATCGAGCTGCTACCCCCACCCGCGCCCCAGGAGCTACGCAACGTGAACACGCCGGAGGAAGCCGAGCAAGCCCGCCAGGAGCTGAGGTAGGATAATAGAACGTCATGTCGAGCTTGTCGAGACATCTCGCGTGCTGACGTTGAGCTGCCATTGCAACATCAGCACGCGAGATGTCTCGGCAAGCTCGACATGACGGTCAGGAGTAATTCCTAAGAAGTCGTTCCAGGTAACGGGAGCTTCGTTTATCTATTTTATTACGGATGCGCGGCTACCCACACGTCACCGTCTTCATAAAACTCCTTCTTCCAGATGGTTACTACCTGCTTCAGCGTGTCAATGATGTACTGGCAGGCGGCGAAGCTCTCGGCGCGGTGGGGCGTTGACACGGTCACTACTACGGCTACGTCGCCAATGTAGAGGGTGCCTTTGCGGTGAATGACGGTAACCTTCTTCAGCATCGGCCACTGCTCCACGGCCTGCTCTGCTACTTTGCGGAGCTGGTGCAGGGCCATGCTGTCGTAGGCCTCATACTCCAGGCGCACCACGGGGCGGCCGGTGCTTTTGTTACGCACCGCGCCAATGAACGTGTTGATGGCGCCGGCCCCATCGTCTTCCACCGTGCGCAGGGCTGCGGCTACGTCAATGGGCTGGTCGGTTAAGTCGATGTGGATCAAAGGAGGTGCAGAGGTAATAGGATGATGAAGGGATGAGGTAAATCGTAACGAATGACAGGTGAGCCGAAAACAGAGCTGCCAACTGCCAATCGCTAGGCTCCCCTCTCCCTTTGGAGAAGGGGCCGGGGGTGAGCTGTTAGGGCTCCTACCCCCCGCTTACCGGCGGAATCAGGGCAATTTCGTCGCGCTCCGTGAGGGTCGTCCCTTCTTCGGCGTACTCGTTGTTTACGGCTACGGCCAGGCTGGAAAGGCCGCCCAGGGCCGGATACTGCTCCCGCAGCCCCGCCAGCAGCGCTTGCACCGACTGGCCTTCGGGCGCCGTAACTTCCAGCGACGACTGCCCTACGATTTCGCGGGCAATGCCGAACAAAGCAATTTTCAAGTTCATTGGTTATCTAGGTGTTCGTCTGGGTGGAATGGGTTGGGCCGCCCGGTAGGGGTAGTACCCGGGCGAGCGGCCGCGCCCTTCACCCGAACGGAAAAGTCTGATTTACGTTGTTTGTTTCATGGCTTCACCCGAAGCCTGTGTTTTCTTTCTCTCTGAGTATGTCTGCTCCTGTACCGTCCGTTTTGTTTGATAACCACGGCCGCCCGCTGGAATACCTGCGCCTGGCCGTTACGGACCGCTGCAACCTGCGCTGCTTCTACTGCATGCCCGAGGAAGGCATTCAGTACCTGCCCAAGCAACAGCTGCTGACCTACGAGGAAATGGAGCGGCTGGTGGCGGTGATGGCCGGGCTGGGCGTGCGCAAGGTACGCCTGACGGGCGGGGAGCCCTTCGTGCGCCGCGACCTGGTGCCCTTCATGAGCCGGCTCACTGAAATTCCGGGCATCGAGGAATTGACTCTGACCACCAACGGCGTACTCACGGCGCCCCACGTACCGGAACTGGCCCGTATGGGCGTGAAAGCCGTGAACCTGAGTCTCGATACCATGGACCGGGCCCGCTTCGCCAGCATCACCCGCCGCGACGAGCTGCCGCGCGTCATGGACACGTTCTACGCCCTCTTGGCCGCTGGAATCCGAGTAAAAATCAACGCGGTGGTAATGGACGGGCAGAATACTCAGGACATTCTTCCCCTAGCTGAACTAACCCGCGACCTACCCGTGGATGTACGGTTCATTGAGGAAATGCCCTTTAACGGAGGCAGCCACGCCGCTACCCTTCCCTGGAACCACACCCGCATCCGGGAGCACCTGGCCCTGAACCTGGGTGAGCTGACGCCGGTAGCCACCCGTCCCGGCGACACGGCCTCGCACTACACCGTAGCCGGCCACCAGGGCCGCCTGGGCATTATTGCGGCTTACTCGCGCACCTTCTGCGGCACCTGCAACCGCATCCGCCTCACGGCTGAAGGTGGCCTCAAAACCTGCCTCTACGACCAGGGCGTGCTCGACATCCGGGCCCTGCTGCGCGGCGGTGCCTCCGACGCCGAACTTGTAGCTGCCCTTACTTCCGCCTTCCGCAACCGCGCCGCCAACGGCTTCGAGGCCGAGCAGCAGCGACCCTTGCACCAGCTCAGCTTCGAGTCCATGAGCACGATTGGGGGGTAGGGAAACTACACCAGTCTTCATCATTCGACCTCCTAAGCCATGAAAGCTCTGCTGTGGATTCTGAGCTTGGGAGCCGCGCTATACGTAGCGGTCTGCCTGCTGCTGTATTTCCAGCAGGAGCGGCTACTGTTCTTCCCGACCCGACTGGCCCCGAACTACCGTTTTCAGTTTCCCGGCCGGTTTGAGGAGCGCTGGATTACCACGTCTGATGGTACCCGCCTCAATGGGTTGCTGTTCCGGGCCGATTCGGCACACGCGAAAGGCCTCATTTTCTACCTGCACGGCAATGGTGGGGCCTTGGATAGTTGGGGTGAGGTAGCACCTATCTACACGCGCATGGGCTACGATGTATTCCTGCTCGACTACCGGGGCTACGGCAAAAGCGAGGGCCGCATAACTAGTCAGGCGCAGCTGCTGGCCGATGTGGAAGCGGCTTACCAGCAGATAGGTGCGCACTACTCCGAAAACCAAACGGTTATCCTAGGCTATTCGCTGGGCACGGGCGCGGCGGCGTGGCTGGCCGCCCAGCACCACCCGAAACAACTAATTTTGCAGGCTCCCTACCCCAGCATGCGCGCCATGGCCCGACAGCACTATCCCTGGGTGCCAGGCTTTATTGTGCGCTACCCCCTGCACACCGACCAAGTGCTACCCCGCATGCAGGCGCCCATCGTCATCTTCCACGGCGACCAGGACGAGGTAATCAGCTGCGAATCAGCCCTGAAGCTAAAAACTCTACTGAAGCCTCAGGACCAGTTTATTACCCTGCGCGGCGCCGGCCATAATGGCATGACAGACAACCCCGACTACCTGGCTGTTATCCAAGAGGTCCTGGCAAAGCCGTAGCCCCGGTAATTAATTATTTTATTGAAGCCGGGTGATAGTTGACGAGAAAACGGATTAACTATCAGAACGACTTCTGAACCTCACCTCGGCTCCCACATCTCATGGAAACTACAGCAGCTTTGCGGCAGGCGCTTCTCGCGGACCGGGCACGAACCCTTACGCACCTCTACCAGTACACCTTCCCGATGGTGCGGCGCTACGTGCAGCAGCACGGCGGCACAGCCCAGGATGCCAAGGACGTATTTCATGATGCCCTTATTGCCTTCTACGAGAAGGTAGTAGGCGAAACGCTCTTACTGTCTGCTTCGGCCAGTACCTATTTGGTGGCCGTGTGCCGCAACCTATGGCGGCAGGAGTTGAGTCGCCGCACCCGGCAGCCGCTTGTTTCCCTTGCCGACGAACACGCGGAGGTAGCGGAAGCCGAATTGGCAGATCAGCCCACGCTTTCGGTGCTGGAGCAGGTGGAGCGGCTAGGCGAGCGGTGCAAGGATATTCTCCTGGCTTTCTACTACTTCCAGCAGCCGCTGGAGCAGATTGCGGCCACGCACCAATACCGCACGGTGCGCTCAGCTACGGTACAGAAGTTTAAGTGCCTGGAGCGTCTGCGCAACTCCGTTCGGGCCCTAGTATCCACGGTTACTGCTTAGCCTGCCATGCGCCCCGCCCTCGACTACCTGCGCCAGCTAGAGCGCTACCTGCTCGGCCAGCCCACGGCCGCTGAAGCCGAGGCGTGGCGCGTACGCCAGCTGGTAGATGCCGAACTAGCCGCCGATGTTGCTACCCAACAGCTCCTCTACCAAGGCCTGCAACTAGCCGGCCGCCAGCAGCTGCGCCAGGAGTTGGAGCTGATTCATGCCCGCCTGGAACGTCCGGCCCGTCGGCATACGTGGTGGCAATCGGCCACTGGGCCCCTGCGCAGCCTGTTAGCCGCCCGCCGCAAAAGCCGCTAGCGCCCTTCCCTATTTTCTGATTTCTCCCCTACCTCTTCCTACCCCCGGAAGGAGGCCGAACCGCTACACCCTTTTCTTTCCCCATTTGCCATGCTATTCCAGCAAGAATTCCGCAAGTTTGCCGTGCAGGGCCGCGGCCTGAACGGCCTGACCGTTGACCGCTACTTCCACCAGTTTGAAGGCGTTGCCTACCCCGGCGTGATGGGCATGACCCGTTCCGTGATTGAGGAGCGCCCCACCCGCTTCGCGGAAATCGACGTGTTTTCGCGCCTGATCATGGACCGTATCATCTTCCTGGGGCAGGCCGTGGATGACCAGATAGCCAACATCATCAACGCCCAGCTGCTGTTTCTGGAATCAGTGGACAACCGCAAGGACATCCTGCTTTACATCAACTCGCCGGGGGGCTCAGTGTACGCCGGCCTGGGCATGTACGACACCATGCAATACGTGGCTCCGGACGTGGCTACCATTTGTACCGGACTGGCGGCTAGTATGGGCGCGTTTCTGTTGTGCGGCGGGGCGCTGGGCAAACGCTCTGCCCTACCCCATGCCCGCGTCATGATTCACCAGCCCAGCGGCGGGGTGCAGGGCCCCTCGGCTGATATTGAGATTACGGCCCGGGAGGTGGTGAAGCTGCGGCGGGAGCTGTACGACATTTACGCGACCCGCACCGGCAAAACCTACGAGCAAATCCACCACGACTCGGACCGCGACTACTGGATGCGCGCCGATGAGGCCAAAGAGTATGGTCTCATTGACGAAGTGTTGGAGCGCAAGTCGGCCTAGCTCATCCGTAGCTTAAGGCTGGTGGCAGCGAGGATGCTAGTTTGCTGATTTCCCGTAGCTTGACGGCCATGCTCCCTTCAACTTCCTACCCCCGTTTGCTGGCCGCCCTTTTCCTGGGCCTATCTGTTACGCTGACTACGCACGCGCAGCAGCGCAAAATCAACGTCAGGCAGGAGTTTGATCGTGCCGGTCAGCAGCTCACGCGCCTGCTCCAGACCCACCCCAACGTAACCAAGTTTCCTTACTCCAGCCGGCCCGATGGCTCGTTCAAAGACATGCCCTCGGAGTGGTGGACCAGCGGCTTTTTCGGGGGGACGCTCTGGTACCTATATGAGTACACCAAGCAGCCCCAGTGGCAACAGGCCGCCGACCGTTGGACGATGGCTATGGCGAAGGAGCAAACCAACACCGGCACCCACGACCTGGGCTTTATGCTCTATTGCCCCTTCGGAAATGGGCTTCGGCTGACCAAAAATCCCGCCTACCAACCCATTCTGCTCACTGGAACTAAGTCGTTGGCCACGCGGTTCAACCCAGAAGTTGGCCTGATTAAGTCGTGGAATGAGTTTGCGGGCTACCACTACCCGGTCATTATTGATAACATGATGAACCTGGAGCTGCTGTGCTGGGCGGCCCGCACCTCCGGCGACTCTACCCTGCGCCGCCTCAGCATCACCCACGCCGACAACACGCTCAAAAACCACTTCCGGCCCGATGGCAGCACTTACCACGTCGTCTGCTACGATGAGCACGGCCAGGTACTGACCAAGAAAACCGCCCAGGGTGCCGCCGACAACTCGGCGTGGGCGCGGGGCCAGGCCTGGGCCATCTACGGTTACACTACCCTGTTTCGCGACACCAAGTTGGCGCGCTACCGGGACCAGGCCTGCAAAACCGCCGACTTCTTCCTCAACCACCCCAACTTGCCCGCCGATAAGATTCCGTACTGGGATTTCAACGCCCCCGATATCCCCCAGGAGGAGCGCGACGCTTCCGCAGCGGCCATTGTGGCCTCGGCCCTGCTGGAGCTGCAACAATACTGCCCCGCCCCCGATGCCAAGCGCTACCGCCAGGCCGCCGAGCAGATGCTGGTGAGTTTGAGCAGCCCCGCTTACCGGGCTGCCGTGGGCGAGAACAACAACTTCCTCATCAAGCATTGCGTGGCCCACAAACCGGCGAAGTCGGAGGTGGATGCGCCCCTGACCTACGCCGATTATTACTACCTGGAGGCGTTGCTGCGCTACAATCAACTGAAATAAGGGCCCACAATGACAGGATGCTGTAGGCTAGCTCTGCCTCGGCGTGCCTACTTTCGCATCTCATTGCGCCCTACCCCATGTCTGCTGCCACAACCCGCGTTACTTTATTTCTGACAGCTGCTCTGAGTGGCCTGGTCGGCCAAGCTGCCCAAGCTCAGACCAACGCCGTGCAGGACCGCCAGACTGGAACCTGGCACATTGCGACGGTGGTGCTGCCGGGCGGACCCAAACACTGGGGCGGCTACGTAGAGCTGCAGGCCCGCTCCAACGGGCTGTTTCGGCAGTATTTCTACACCGAAGTGAAAGGTGGGGTGAGCTACGATGTGGCCAAGAACTTCACCTTTATGGTGGCTGGGGGCCGCTACGCTACCTCTGACTACCGCGACCTGAGCGAGGGGCCGCTGAACGCAGAAAAGCGCCTTTGGGAGCAGGTGACGTTCACGCACTACAACGCCCGCCTGAAGGTGGAGCACCGCTACCGGGTAGAGCAGCGCTGGTTCACCTTCCGCGACGGGATAGTCCCGGCCAATTCCTCACGCTACCGCAACCGCATCCGGTACCGCCTGAACGCCTTTATTCCACTCAACAACAGCACTGTCACCAACAAAACGGCCTTTCTCTCCCTTTACGACGAGGTTTTCTTCAACCCGAAAGGGCCGTTTTTGGAGCGCAACCGCGTGTACGGCGGCGCGGGTTACCAGTTTGATTCGCATTGGACGGTACAGGCCGGCTGGTTGCGGCAGTCGAACTACACGCCCGCCAGCTACCAGCAAAACGTATTCACGCCCCAGGGCACCGTCAGCAAAAACAACCTGGTCCTCTCCGTGATGTACCGCCTCGGCCGCCGCAACACCGAAGGCCCCGCCCCGGAATACGTGCCCTCGCAGCCCGACTAACCAGCAGGCCTACGCGGCAGAAGCATCCGCGGCGGCAGGTATCAAACTTAGGGTGAGGGTGTGCCGGGGCTGGCCGGCGTAGAGCATGTGCAGCTCCAATACCAGATATTCCTCGGTAGCAGCCTGCACCAGCAGGTACAGGGCGTCTTCCTGGCCCGGATGCTGGATTTTTTCGGCCTGCCGGGTCCAGTGGCCTGGCGGGTTATTGGGGTGGGCAGATGCAGGGGCATCGAGGTAGCGAAAGTCGAAGAGCATGCTCTCCCCGATGCTGTAGTAGCCCTGAAACGGCTGAGGGCCCGCTTCTACCCGCACGGTTTTCCAGATCTGACAGAGTACGTGTTCTTCCATATGCAGCTACTTTCCTAGTCCGACCCACCCCCGCTGCATGGCATAATACAGCGCGGTTCCTACTACCAGGCCCACAAGGTAACCATAGGGCAGGCCGCTGCACAACAACCCCACCAGCAGGGCCAGCAGTAAATCGGAGCGGGAGCCGCTGATGTCGCGCAGCAGGGTGGCCAGGGTCAGGGCCTCGAACAGCAGGAGCACCCCCAAAATAGGCAGGGGAAAGATGTGCACAATCTGCTGGAAACCCTGGCTGAATCCCAACCCCAGCACCAGAAACAGCAGCCCATACAGCACCACCGAGCCCCCGGTGCGCCCGCCAAACGTGTAGTGCCCCACCATGCCGCCCGAGCCGTGGCACACCGGAAAGCCCCCGAAAAACGGATTCACCAGGTTCATCAGTCCATAAGTAAAGCTGATTTGCCGCACCGACAGCCGACGCTCCGGGAAGTAGTCTTCTACTACCTGCCGGGTAGCTAGCACGGAGTTGCCGAGGGAAAGCGGAATCTGGGGCAGGGCCAGCAGAATAGCCCCGTACTTCACGTTGTCCCAGGTAGGTACCTGCCATCCCGGCAGGTGCAGGCCAATGGCGCGGTGGGCCGTGGCTACATCCAGCTTAAACAGCAGGCCATAGATTACGCCCAACGTCAAGACGATGAGGGCAGCGGGCCAGCGACGGTTGCCCAACAGCACCACCGTCACGAGGAAGCCTGCCGCGGCCAGCGCGTAGCCCGGCAGGCCATCGGCGGGCACGTATTCTTTCAGGGCGAGGGTAGCCAGCTGCAAAGCCAGCCCGAACTGTATGCCCCGGATTACAGGCTTGGGTACCAGCCGGGCCAGCGCGTCAATCAGTCCCGAAACCGATAAAGCCAGCATGCTCACGCCAATGGCCAGCCCGCCCCCGAAAATCACGCGGCCGGGAATTTTCTGGGCAATAACCAGGGCAGCAAAAGCTTTGAGGGGCTGCACCGGCATGGGCATGCCATACCACAGCCCCGAAAACAGCTGCATCAGCCCGAACATGATCAGCACCCCGGCACTGTCCACGCCCGAGGCGGCGATGATGCCGATGAGCAGGGGCAAGTCCGTTCCTAAATCCCCAAACGCCCCGGCCAGCTCGTTGCGGTCAAAACGAATACGGGGGCGAGACGGAGGGGTAGCGGTAAGCGGCATGCGGTTCAAAAGGGTGGAAGGGGTAGGGAAACAGAGCGGTAATCAATAATAGTAGCCCGACTGGCAGGGTTGGCGTTTCGCCCTACCCCCGCTCGACGCTGAAGACGGCCGACCAGTTGGCTTCGTACTGACTTCCGTCCGGCCGGGTTTGGACCGTTACAGGGGATAGGCGGGAGGCTTTACGCCACGGCAGTTTCCTCCCAAGCCAGAATCCCGCCGTCGAGGTTGATGAGGTTGGCAAATCCGAACTCGGTTTGCAGGCGCTCTACGGCTTGCTGGCTGCGGCGGCCGGAGCGGCAATACACCACTACCGGGTGCTGCTTAGGCAGAGTGGCCACGCCCTTTTCGAGGCTGCTGAGGGGTAGGGAGGTAGCACCGGGAAGGTGGCCGGCGGCAAACTCGTGGGGCTCCCGCACATCAAGCAGGAAGGGCGGCTGCCCCGATTCCAGCTGCGCCTGCAGCTCGGCCACCGAAATGGTGCGCATGCCAGCTCCGCAGAGGTCGGCGTAGTCGCGGGTGTCGGCGGTGCCGAGGTGGATGGCGGCCTGCTCGGGGCGGCGGGCAAACTTGAGGGTGCGCGTCTGGAAGGTCAGCGCATCAAACATCCACAGCCGCCCCGAAAGCACCTCGCCGAGGCCCAGAATAACTTTCAGGGTTTCAGTGGCCTGGGCCGTGCCCACCAGGCCGGGCAGCACACCCAGCACACCGGTAGCGTCGCAGTTGGGGGCTTCCTGGACCGAAGGCGGCTGCGGAAACAGGCAGCGGTAGGTGGGCCCACCCTGGTAGTTAAATACCGAAACCTGCCCCTCGAACTTGTAAATGGCCCCCGACACCAGCGGCCGGCCGAGGCTCACGCAGGCATCGTTGAGCAGGTAGCGGGTCGGGAAGTTGTCGGAGCCGTCCACCACCACATCGTACTTGCTCACCAGCTCGCGCACGTTACCCAGCCGGACCCGGCAGCTGTGCACCTCAGTGTGCACCAGCGGGTTGATGCGCTTCACGGCGCGGGCGGCAGTTTCGGCTTTCAGCTGGCCCAGGTCGGCGGGACCATACAGAATCTGGCGCTGCAGGTTGCTGAGGTCCACCTTATCGGCGTCCACGATGCCCAGGGTGCCTACCCCGGCCGCGGCCAGATACTGCAGAATGGGGCAGCCCAGCCCGCCGGCACCCACCACCAGCACGCGGGCGTTTTTCAACTTCTCCTGCCCGGCCTCGCCTATTTCGGGCAGCTGCAGGTGGCGGCGGTAAATCTGGCGTTCTTCGGAAGTAAGCATAACGGAAGATAACAGGTAAGCGGGCAATGAGGTGAGAGGGCGCCGAATTGGAGGTTTCGCCTTGAACAACAGGTGGAAGAGCATCATGCAGAGCGCAGCGAAGCACCTCGCGTGCGGTCATTGTAATGATATCTACTCCTCCTCTTCCCCTGAAGAGGGGCGCCGGGGGTGAGGCCAGCATCAGCACGCAAGATTCCTCGGCTCCGCTCGGAATGACGTTTTGATGATGTTCTGAGCATTCAACGCCCTTCCTTCGTCAGGGTGACAGATGAGGGGAAACCTCCCTACCCCTTCACCTACCTCAAACCTACTTCCCGGCCATAAGGTTAAACAAATGCCGCCGCGCCTGCGTCTGCCTTTCCGGGCGCCAACGCTGGCGGCCCGCTTCTCTCTCGCTCCTTTCCGATTCCTGCCGTGTCTGCTCCCGTTTTCCTGCCCCCTACCTCCTACGACTACGTCACCGTGCACAAAGTGCAGGGCCCCGACGTGACCACGGCCTCCGATGTGCTGGCCGCCGAAGAGCCCCTGGAAATCAGAGTGGGCTACGGCCCCACCGACCAACGGGAGCATCGCACGCTGTCCATCACCATGCGCACGCCGGGCCACGACTTTGAGCTGGCGGCTGGTTTTCTGCTCACGGAGGGCATTATTCGGGGTAGGCAGGATCTGCACGGCGTCATTTACTGCCCCGATGTGGAAAAGGACGAGGAGCGCGAAAACGTAGTGCGCGCCGAGCTGGCCCCTACCACCACCCCCGATTTGCCCCGGCTGGAGCGTCACTTTTACACCAGCAGCAGCTGCGGGGTCTGCGGTAAAACCAGTATAGAGGCCGTGCACGCCGCGGCCTGTCCGGTGCTGCCCAAGGCCGGCCCCTACCTTGATCCGGCCGTCATCCATCAGCTGCCCGAGCGGCAGCGGGCGGCCCAGGCATTGTTTGAGCAAACCGGAGGCCTGCATGCGGCGGCGCTGTTTTCGCCGGAAGGCGAACTGCTGCTGCTGCGCGAAGATGTGGGCCGGCACAATGCCCTGGACAAAGTGATTGGCGCGGCCCTGTTTCAGGAGCTGCTACCCCTGCACAATACCGTATTGCTCGTGAGCGGCCGGGCCTCATTTGAGCTGGTGCAGAAGGCCGCCGTGGCAGGCATTCCCGTGCTGGCGGCCGTGGGCGCGCCCTCCTCCTTGGCCGTTTCCGCCGCCCAGGATTTCGGCATGACGCTCTGCGGCTTCGTGCGCCAGAACCGCTACAACGTGTATTGCCACGAGTGGCGGCTGCAGCAGCCGGAAAAGTAACGTCCGCCCCGCCCGGAAGCTGGCCCGGAGGCTGATTTACTCTAAACGCCACCGCAACCTCGCTTCCGCCTACCCCGTCTGACAGGTAAACCCTTTATTGCCTCATGAAGCTCCGCATCGAAGACAACTCGCTCCGCCTCCGCCTTTCCGAAGATGAAGTTAAACAGTTTGCCGACGCCGGCCGGGTAGCGGCCGTGGTGCCCCTGGGCCCCACCGAAACCGACCACCTGACCTACGCCCTGGAGCGCGCCGAAACCGAAGAGTTTCGGGTAACCTACGGAGCCGGGGCCATTACCGTGAAAGTGCCCGCTGCCTTGGCTTCGCACTGGACCACCACCGACCAGAACGGTATTTCCGCCACCCTGATGGTAGCCGAAGACCAGCCCCTGAAAATCCTGATTGAAAAGGACCTGGACTGCCGACACTAGTAGCAGCCGCGACTTTTTGCGGCGCGGGCCCCTACCCCCACTGCAGGTGCTAAAGCCTCCGATTGAATTACATTACAGAGTAACCCCAACGGGCTGTTCTGCGTCTGACAGAGAGTAGCGTTCGGGCTGAAAACCAACATAAACCAGCCCGATTGGTTGAGCAAGAGGGAAGTTTCTATAACGTACGACTTTCCTGATTTGTAAACCGTGCCTCACAGCCTGCCCTGGCTTACCTGCTTTCTGAATTCTCATTGAAAAGAACCCGGCTACCCCAACCCATACGTTGAACGCCCCGGCCTTTTCCCTTTCCCTCTGTTCTGCTTGTCATGGAAGATTCCCCCATCAACGACCCCGGCAAAGCTGGCAAAACTCACCAGCAGGCCGCAGAGAAGAACGCCCCGCAAAGCGGACAGCGCCCCGACCAGGGCACGGCGCCTACCAACGACCACTACCGTCCCGATCCGCAGCACGAGCGCGACGAGTCGGTAATTCCTGCTCCCGACGTGGCAAACGCGAAATATCACCACCCCATTCTGGCCCAGCCCCCGGAGGCGCCCACCGGCATCCGGTTGGAGCAGCGCGCCACGGTAGCGGCCGGCGTCACGGCCGTACTGAAATCCATGGAGTTTAGCTGGGGCGAAAGCGGCGTTTCGCGCGGCACGCAGGTGCTGCTGAAGATGAACCAGAAGGACGGTTTCGACTGCTCTTCCTGCGCCTGGCCTGACCCCGACGACCACCGCTCGGTAGCCGAGTTCTGCGAGAACGGGGCTAAAGCTTCCGCTTCTGATGCTGACAGCAAGCCAGCCGGTCCGGAGTTTTTTGCCCGGCATAGTCTGGCGGAGCTTTCCAAGATGACGGACCGCGACCAGAACAACGCCGGCCGCCTGACTCACCCCCTGGTAAAGCGCCCCGGCGACAACCACTACTCGCCCATTGCCTGGCCCGAGGCTTTCCAGATTATTGCCGACAACCTGAACGCCTTGGACTCGCCTAACGAGGCGGTGTTCTACACCTCGGGCAAGGTACCGAATGAGCCGGCTTTCCTGTTCCAGCTTTTCGCCAAGATGCTGGGCACCAACAACCTGCCCGACTGCTCCAACATGTGCCACGAGAGCAGCGGCGCCGCCCTTAGCCCTACCCTGGGCCTAGGCAAAGGCTCCGTCACGCTCAATGACATTTATGAGGCCGAGGTCATCCTGATTATCGGGCAGAACCCCGGCACCAACCACCCGCGCATGCTCACGGCCCTGCAGAAGGCCAAGAAGAACGGGGCCAAAATCATCAGCGTGAACCCGCTGCTGGAAGCCGGCCTGATGAACTTCAAGAACCCGCAGGACTTCATGAACCCCATCAAGGCCCTGGGGGCTTTGCTCGGCGACGGCACTCAGATTACCGACCTGTTCCTGCAGGTGCGCGTAGATGGTGACATGGCCCTGCTGCGCGGCATCATGAAGCATCTGTTTGAGGCCGAGGATATGAACCCCGGCCAGGTAGTGGACCGTGGCTTTATCAAGGAGCACACCACGGGCTTCGAGTCGTTTGAGCAGAACATCCGCAACACGGCCTGGGAAGACATTGAGGAGCTGAGCGGCATTTCGCGCGAGAAGCTGCTGGAAGCGGCCAACCTGATTGCCCGCAAGCAGAAGATTATTACCTGCTGGGCCATGGGCGTAACGCAGCAGCGCCAAGGCGTGCAAACCATCCAGGAAATCGTGAACCTGCACCTGATGAAGGGCGCCATCGGCAAGCCCGGCGCGGGCACCTGCCCGGTGCGCGGCCACTCCAACGTGCAGGGCGACCGGACCATGGGCATCTGGGAGCAGCCCACCAAGGAATTCCAGGATGCCTTGGGCAAGGAGTTCAACTTCACCCCGCCCTACGAGCACGGCTACGATACCGTAGAGGCCATCAAGGCCATGTACAAAGGCAAGACCAAGGTGTTCTTCAGTCTGGGCGGCAACCTGCTGGCGGCCGGCCCCGATACCGAGATTATTGCCGAAGGCATGCGCAAGCAAAAGCTGACCGTGTTTGTGGGCACCAAACTCAACCGCGGCCACCTGACCACCGGCGAAACCAGCCTGCTACTGCCCTGCTTCGCACACGCCGACATCGACATGCAGAAGTCGGGGCACCAGATGACTTCCTGCGAGAACTCCATGGGGGTAGTAAGCCAGAACAAAGGCGTGCTGGTACCCGTGGAGGGCCAGATGATGAGCGAAGTAGCTATTCTCTGCGGGGTGGCCATTGCTACCCTCGGAGAGCGGACCAACATTGCCGACTGGGTGGCCATGACGGAGAACTACGACGTTATCCGGGACCATATTTCGCGGGTAATTCCGGGCTTCGAGAAGTTTAATGAGCAGCTGCGGCAGCCCGGCGGCTTCTACCTGCCCAACGGCCCCCGCGAGCGGAAATTCACGACCAAGAACGGTAAGGCCAACTTCACCACCACCGAGCTGGAGAAATACCAGGTGGAGCCCGACCAGCTGATTCTGATGACCGTGCGCAGCCACGACCAGTTCAACACCACCATCTACGACTACAACGACCGGTACCGGGGCGTGTACGGCGAACGGCGGGTGCTGTTTATGAACCCTCAGGACATGGCCGACCGGGGCATCAAAGCCAAGGACTTCATCGACATTACCAGCCACTTCAAGGGCGAGAAGCGCACTGTGGAGAAGTTCATTGCCGTGCCCTATGAAATTCCGAAAGGCAACGTGGCTGCCTACTTCCCCGAGGCCAACCCATTGGTGCCGGTGGGCAGCGTGGCCAAAGTCAGCAACACGCCTACTTCCAAGTACGTGGTAGTAACTGTAGTACCCACGCGCAAGACCGTAGGTGCCCCCCTGGAAGAGCGTCTGGCGGTAGAGGCGTAACGCGCCCTACCCCTCTGGTTTCGCTAAACCTAAAAAAGCCCGACCGTTTACACGGTCGGGCTTTTTTGTTGGGTTGGCTGGTTCAGAAGGGGTAGCCAATGGCAATGTTGAAGCGGCCAGTATCGGGGGTTTTTCTGTACAACACCTCCTCCGTGTTCAGCGGATTCCGGATTTCCGTGTTGCTATAAGGCAGGCGCAGGGGGTATGCGTAGTCGAAGCGCAGCACGAAGAACTGCACGTCGATGCGCAGGCCGGCGCCGGCGCCCACAGCCAGCTCCTTGAGGAAGGAGTTAAAGGAGAACTGTCCGTTTTTGCCGTCGGGGTTGCCGTTTTCATCAATGGTTCGGCGGCTGGGGTCGTCATTGATCAGCCAGATGTTGCCGGCGTCAATGAACAAGGCGCCTTTCACGTACGGAAACAGGTCCTGGCGGTACTCGGCGTTGGCCTCAATGCGCATATCGCCCACCTGGTCGTAGAAGGAACTGTTCTCCCGGTTGGCGGGGGTGCGGTAGGTGCCGGGCCCGAGGCCCCGGGCGGCAAAGGCCCGCACGCTGTTGGGGCCGCCAATGCCGTACTGCTTCAGGTAGGGCAGCACCCGGGCGTTCTGGTAAGGCAGGCCCACTCCAAGCAGCAGGCGGGTAGCAAACTTGTTACCGCTGCTGGGGTTGGAGCTGGTGCGGAAGTAGTTGCGCAGCTCCAGATCAACTTTGGTGTACTGCGAGAAAGGCTGGTTCAGAATGGTGTACGACTGGCTACCATCCGGATTGGTTACCCTCTGCTGGCCCGTCAGGGAGCTGACCAGGTAGGCCAGATTGCCGGCTACTTCAATGCCACCGCTAAAGTAAATCTGGTTGCGGCGCTGCTCCTGGGTCTGCTGGTTATAGGTGTAGCGGTAGGAGCTGGCCAGCACGAACTGCTGCCGGAAGGAGTTGTTCAGGAAAGGCCGTTCACGCAACAGGGCGCTGAAGGTGCTACTGGTATCCGAGAGGCGTAGGTACTGAATATCAATGGGTCGCAGCTCCTGCTCGTTGGTGAGCTTGGTTTTCCAGGTGTAGCCGTAGTTCAGGTTGAAGCCCTGTTGGGTAAAGGCATCGACGCGGGTTACCGACCGTACGCCTACCCCGAAGGTAGTACGCGGCTGGAAGTCAGAGTTTACCAGCCGGATATCGAAGGGCGGCGTAATGAGGCGGGGTACCAGCAGTTGGGCATCGGCGCCAAGCTCGTAACTGGTCAGGCCGATGGTGTTCTGGTTGCTGCGGCGCTGGTTTTCGAAGGAGCCCGTCAGGTTAATCAGCAGCTGCTCGGCTCCGCGCAGGGCCGAGCGGTTACGGAACTGCACCCGGAAGCCCGGCCCCACAAACCCGTTCGACTTACTCACCAGCAGCACCTCGGCCCGCAGGCTTTTCTTGGGTAGCTGGGTCATGCGCACGTAGGAGTTCAGGAAGCCGTAGCCTGCCGAGTCGGGTTTTTGGCGGGCGGGCCGGAAGCCCACGTCCACGTACTTAAAAGTACCCAGGCTCATCAGGCGGCTCAGGGTCTGGTCCTGGCGGCGGCGGCGGTAGAGGCTGTCGGGGTAGATGAAGGTGGCGTTGGTAATGGCCTTGGCCTTGAACACCTTTTCATCAGGGTAGTAAATGTAGCCCCGGTACCGGATGGGCTGCTCGCTCAGCGTAGTATCATTCAGCGAGTAGCTGGTATTGAGGCGGATGCGGTTCAGAATGTAGGGCTTGGCGGCCTGCTCCGGGGTACGCTCCTTAATCTTCAGGTACACGTTCACCTGGTTGTTCAGGGTGCTGTCCACCTGAAACAGGATGTAGTCGGGGTTAAAGAAGTAGAAGCCCTGGTTTTTCAGCGCCCCATCAATGCGGATGCGCTCGTTGGTAAACGTCTGCAGGTTGTAGGGCTCCCCCACTTTCAGCAGGGAGCCGGGCTGGGTTGCGCGCACCGCCTGGGGTAGCAAGGAGTCGCCTTCGGGAAAGAAAATCTCCTTGATGGTGTAGGGCTTGCCCACCGTAGCAGTATAATCGACGCTGGCGGCCTGGCCTTTGGTTTGGATGCGGCTGTGCACCACCGGCTGAAAGTAACCGTTGTTGTAGAGGCGGTTGGTCATCAGGCCTTTCACCCTCTGGGTATCTACCTCACTGAGCAGCACGGGCTTCTCGCCGTACTTATTGGCCAGCCAGTGGCCCAGGCCCTTGGTTTTGCCCTCGCCCAGGTGCCAGAAATACAGCTTGGGCCGAATGCCCAGGAAGGACGTGTTCGGCTTGGGCGTAATCACCGATTCCAGCTCCGTGGTCAGCTCGGCCTCCCGCGGAACGGGGCTCTCCGACTTCACTTTCACGGTGCTGCCGGTGTAGAGCTTGCTACCCTCCGGAATGTACTTGAGGCCGGAGCAGGAAGCCAGCAGCGCCAGCAGCGACAGCCCTACCCCCCAGCCCCTACCCCGGCCCGGCGGGGAAGCCTGACGATGGGTATCGGCGGCGTCCTTGGTATTCGGAAAGAAGGGCAGATGAGGCAGCATGAAGAACTATTTCGGAAAAGGAAAAGCGGAAGGTTGGCGTAGCGCGAGGGGGTAGGAAGCCGGTAGATGTTAGCGCCGGGTAGAGTCGGGGCGAGCCGCAGCGCGGGCACTGGTGCGCCGCACCGAATCGGGCCGGGCCGCGTTCGGGCGAAGGCGGGTGGAGTCGCGGCGCGGAGCATTGGGGGCAGCGTTGGTCGAGTCGCGACCGGCTTTCCGGTCGCGGCGGCGCTGTTGGCGCTCCAGCTTCACTTCCTCCTTCACGTTCTCATCAATCCCCCGGAACAGGTCGGCCAGGTCGCGGTAGTCGCGCTGGAAGATGAGGGAAGCGCCGGTCCGCACAAATTGCCCGTCGATGTCGCCATAGGCATTGTTGCGGAAGGCCTGCAGGCGGATGCGGCCGTTAGCCAGCACATTGTATTCCACGCTCACGTCGCCGGCAAAGGCGCTTACCCCCGACTGGCTCTGGCCGGTGCTGCCCTGGTTGCCGCCGCCCAGGGGCACATCGGTACCCAGGCGTACGGTGAGGCGGTTGTTGAGCAGCTGGCGGCGCACGGCCACGTTCAGGTCGGTGCGGGTTTTCTCGGCTCCGCTGCTGAAGTCGGCGTAGGAGTTCACGCCCAGCTCTACACCCAGGTTAGACAGGTAGGAGCCGGTGAGGTTGTTGAGCTGCTGGGTGAGCACCTGGCTGGCGGAGCCGCGCAGCTGCTCGGCTACCAGGTTGCCGCTGCTGCTGCGGAAGGGGTCGTCGGCGAGGAAGCGGTTAAGCACCAGCAGGGAGAATACCTGCTTGTTTAGCTCGCTCTCCTGCGAAGGCTGGCGCAGCTGGGTAAGGCGGGCTTCAATGGGGCCGCGCAAATCGGAACGAGCTTCCTCGGGCAGGCGAATATCAAAGCTGATAACGGGCTTGAGCAGCTGACCAGCTACCTTCAGATCCACCTCAAAAGGCAGCTGGTTGCGGGCCAGGGCGTTCTGGGTTTCATCGGTGCCGCCCTGCGACGAAATCAGCTCGGCGGGCGCGGCGCGCACCTTGTAAATGGCTGTTACGTCAGCCTGCCCGTTATAGGGGTCGCCGCTCCAGGTGATGGAAGAGCCGGGCGCAATATCGAACTCGCGGGCCGCCAGGTCATAGAGCGACATCTGGTACTTGCCCTTGGCCACGTCGAGGCGGCCGGTGAGGGTGATGTTGCCCGTGGCATCAATGGCCGTATTCAGGGTGCCGTTGGCCTGCACGCGCAGGTTATCGCCGGAGGCCTCGTCCACCACAATAGTGAAGGGCGTGTTGTCGGTAACCGTCACAATGGCCTGGATATCGTAGCCAGCGGTGGTTTCAGCGGAATCCACGGCAACCTGCTCGGCCAGCATGGGGTTAATGGGGGCACTCTTATCCACAAACTCCACAATGCCTTCGCGGGCCACTTCCACCGGGTCCTCGTTCGGGATACCCACAAAGAAGTTGGAGCCATCGGCCACCCGGGCGCGGGTGCGCACAATGGGCAGATCCAGAGTGCCGGTAATACGGGAGTCGGAATCAACCAGCAGCTTGCCCCAGAACAGGTTGTTTTCGCGTTGGGAGCTTTGGATGGCCAGGAAGTTGGTGGTAGTGGCCTGCAGATCGAAGCGGAAGTCAGAAGTGTAATTGGTGGTGCGCACTGCCCCGTTAATCACGGCTTCGTTGCCCACCGAGTCCTTCACCACAAAGTTGCGGAACCCAATGCCCTCGTTGCTGAAACGGATGTCCTGGGAAGCCAGGAAGTAGGGGGCGCCCAGCTGGGTGAGGGTAAAGGTGGCGTCGGGGGTAGTGGTGAGCGTGCCGTTGATGGTAGGCTGGGCCACGCTGCCCGTTACGGCCAGTTGCCCGGTCACGCCCCCGCCCATCTGCTGAAGCTGGCCCAGGGCAAACGGCTCAATAATCCGGAGGTCGAGCCGGTTCACGTTCACATCAAACTGAATAGGCGAAGGCGGGGTAGCCAGGTAGTAGCCCACGGCCCGCACGTCCATGCCCTGCTGGTTGGTCAGGCGGGCATCTACGTTGAAGCGGTCAGGGGTGGGGTTGGTAGCCTGCACGGCCAGGTCGCCGATGGCCGCCTTATTGAACACGAAGCCGGTAAGGTTGGCGTTGGCCGTAAACGCCTGCCGGGGCTGGCCCAGACTGTAAGCCACGGCCTGCCCGTTCAGGGTGCCCGCAATCAGGGAATCCTGGAAGCCGGCGGCCCGACCCAGCCCGTTGATATCCAGCTCCTGCATGGACACCTGCAGCGGGTACTGTGCCCCGGGTAGGGTTTGCAGGGTCAGGCGGCGCTGGTTGCGGCTGATGACCAGATTCTGAGCAAAAATAGCCCCGGTGGCCGAGTTATAGCGGATTTCGTTGCCCGGCGTAATGTCCCACTGCTTCTGGTCCAGCATCAGGCGAGGGTCGAAGCTAAAGGCGTAGGTAGCCCCGCCGTTCAGCACCCGCAACACGCCGGCCAGGTTCAGCTTCTCGGCACTATCCGACTCCGCTATGCGCAGGCGCGTCCCGATTTCGTTGTTCTGAATGCTGCCCTGCAGGCTGGGGTTGGGGATAACCAGGCTGGTGTCCTGGCTGATCTGGCGCAGACCCAGGGCATAGTCCAGCTTCTGGGGGTCCGACTGCACGGCCAGCTTCAGAGAGTCCAGGGCGTAGCCCAGGTACACAATGCGGCCAATGCGGGTGTTCAGGCGCAGGTCGGCCTGGCGGCTGTCGTAGGAGCCAGTGAGCTTGAAGGGCGTGAGGCGCTTGAGGTCGGGCACCAGCTGCTGCACCAGGCGCGGCTGCTTCAGGTTGGCCTCAAAGGTAAACTGCCGATACTCCGAGCTGGGCCGGTACTGCACACCCGGCAAATCAAAGTACCGGTCAATGTGGCGCTGCAGCTCCGTGGCCAGGTCGCCGAGGCGGGTATTACCGCGCAAGGTCAGGTCGGCTACGCTGGAAGCAAAGTCCACCTCGGTGCGGCCGGTGCGCTGCACAATGCGCCCGCTCACCGAGTCGAGGGCAAAGGGCCGGTTATTATTCACAATGACGATGCGGTTGCCCGAGAAGGTCCCGTTGATGGTATTCAGGTCAGAGCCGCTGATGTTGGCCGTCAGGTCGCCCTGCACGCGCAGGTCGCCGCCGGTATAGAAACCCAGGGCCGTCAGGTTGGCCCCGCGCAGGTTCAGGCGGTCCACGGTATAAGTGGGGTTGGCAGCATTGCGCAGGTCAATGGTGGCCAGCAAATCGAGGTTGAGGTTGGGGTCATCCTTGCTGCTGGCGTCCACCACGTAACGGTTGCGGTCAATATCCACCTTCGCCGTGATGCCGCGGTAGGTATAGCCGTTGTAGGTAGCCTGCTGCACCCGGGCGTTGAGCTGGCCGCGCAGCTGGTTGGGGTCGAGGCCACCACGGCCGGTGAGGGTGCCATTGGCCGTTATCTTACCAATAGTAGGATCCCCCATGAACTTGCCGAGGTCCAGGCTTTGGGTGCTGAAAGTAGCACGCACCGGCTCCTGCCCCACGGGCCCTTCGCCCACGTTGACTTTGGCCGCTACGTTGCCGTAGGAAGTTGTGGCCCGCAAATCGGTATCAAACACCAGCGCCGTGGGCCGGCCCCGGAACGTGCCGGTTACCGACATGCGCGGGGGTAGGGAGTAGCCAGCAGGCAGAGTGCCGGGCGGTAGCAGGCCCTTGATATCGGCGGCCGTGGAAGTAAACTCCTGCACGTTGAAATCGGCGTAGAGGCGGCGGTCGGTGTTGGGCAGGCCCTGGATGCGGCCCGTAGTGCGGAGGCGGGTGCCGTTCAGCCCTTGCAGGGTGATGTTGTTGAGAGCCAGGTTGCTGATACGACCCCGGATCTGCCCGCTCATGGTAATGGGGTCATTGGGGTCGATGCCCAGCTCAGGCAGGGTGCCGGCCGGCAGCAGGCTGCGCATGTCCGCCTCAGTGGTGCGCACGTAGCCCAGGTTCAGATCCAGAATCAGGCGGTCATCGGTGTTGGGCAGGCCCTGAATGCGGCCCCCACCCCGTACCACGGTGTTGCGGAAGCCCACGAAGTCGAGGTTCTGCACACGCAAATCACCCAGGCGCCCGTTTACCAGTCCCGAAATCAGGAATGACTGGTTGGGGCCGCTGCTGAACGGGGGCGTGTCGATGAGGCTGGGGGTGATGTAGAGCACGTCGCGGAAGCCCAGGCGGGTCTGGCGCAGGTCGCCGTTCAGCTGCAGGTTGGGCAGGTCGTCGGCAATGCCGGCCAGGTCCTTGTAGCCAATGCCGATGCGGCGGCGCAGGTGGCTGTGGGGCGTCACCAGGTCCAGGTCATTAAGCTGAATACGGTGGTCGTCGTAGTGCAGCTGAGCGGCGGCGCGGGTAATGGCAAAGCCGCTCTGCTCCTGGCCCGCCAGCTGCGTGATGCGGCCGGTGGTGCTATCGGCGGAGTAGCGCAGGTTCTCGGTGTTAAGTACCAGGTTCGTGAACTTCAGGTGATTGTAGTCCATGCCCTGGATGCGCGTCTTCTGCCGGGGCTGGTTGAAGTTGTCGAAGGCTACGTCCACGCCGCTGATGTCGGACTGCTTCAGGGTTACTACCCAGCTGGCCTCCTGGCCGGTAGCGTTTTCCACCGACTTGTTCAGGTCGCGCACGGCTTCGGCGGGGTTTACTACCCGCTGCTCTACTGGTACGTTCTCGTTCTGGGCGTAGGCAAAGCTGGTGTTGCGCAGCTTCAGGGTGTTCAGGGCTACCCGGCTGTTCACCAGGTCAATGTTGTCGGCCGTTACGTCGGCTTCCCCAATGCGGGTACTGATAAACTGGGCCGAGGGGTCGTTGCGGTAGGTGAGGCTGACGTTTTCCAGCTGGGCCCGGTTCAGGCCGAATTCCAGCTTGAGGGCGGCCGTATCCTGGGGGGTATCTGGCGGCACCTTGGTTTGCCGGATGTTGATGCCCGTGTTGCGCAGGGCCGCCTGATCAATGCGGTACGTGGAGCCGTCCACGTTTACCTCGTCCATATTCACGGCCAGCTCGCCTACCCGGGTGCGCACGTTCATGCCGTCCACCTGGTCGTTGTAGGTCAGCAGCACATTGGTCAGGCGCAGGTCGCCGATGTTGTACTGAAAGCCCGCGCCCGTAGTGTCGGCGGGGGTAGTCGCCACGGTGCTGGTGTCGCCGCTGGCAAAGGCGTTTACAATGAAATCGTAGTTCGAGATGCTGTCGGGCTCAGTGCGCGTGATGGCCAGGCGCCCGTTGTTCAGCTCCAGGCTCTTCAGGTTAATCTGCGACTTGGTGAGGGCCCACAAATCCAGGTCAACGCCCAGGTGCCCCACCGAGAGCAGCGTATCGCCTTTCTGGTCCTCGATATAGACCCCATCGAGGCTGATGACGTGCTTGAGGTCCGTGCGAAATTTGGCGATTCGCACGTCGGTTTGCAGTTTATCCCGTAAGTATTGCTCAGCCTTGCGGGCGGCAAAATCCTGGCCCGCATTGGTTTGCAGGAACACGAAGATGCCGGCCACGAGCAGCAGCACCAGCCCAATGAGCCCGAGCAGGGCGTACAGAATACGACGCAGGTAGAGAGGCAAACGACAGACCGGTAGAAATGAAACTCAGTCAGCCAAACGGGAAAATGCCCGCTCAGGTTGGCCTTGCTTTGTTTTTACCGGTGCATTGTCCGGCTCTACCGGCCTGCGGCCCAGCCTTATCGAGGAACATGCGGTGGCCTCGCGGAAATAGCGTAGTTTCCGAATACCATTTGGTTTTCCTTCCGCTTTATCCCTGCCCGCCTTGCTTCTGACCTGTTTCTTTCGGTACCGGGCTGCTGCCTGCCTGTTTGCCCTGGCAAGCTGGGGGGTACTGCCGGGTGGGGGCCTACCCTTGGCCGCGGCCCAAACCGTTTCGGCCACCACACCGCGCCTTGTGCAGTTCACCGGGGCCGTGTTCAGCGAGGCAGGGCAGCCTTTGCCCGGCGCTACCGTCTCGGTGGTAGGCAAACCCACCCAGCTGGCCACTACCAACGCCGAGGGCTTTTTTCTGCTGCCCCTGCCGGCGGGCGTGCCGGTCCGGTTTCTGGTTGCCTACCCCGGCCACCTGCCCCAGCAGGTAGAGCTGCGGGCACCCGAGGCTGAGAAGAACCTGGTGGTTACCCTGCAGCAACAGCAGGCCGAGCCAACCAAAACGAGCCGGAAGCGGAGCAAAGGTCGGCGGGGCTGAAGTGCCGCGAGCAGGTGAGCCTACGGCCCCGAATCAATCGGGCACCAACCAACGGTCAACCCGCCATTAGCCGCATGAAAACCGCCAAAAAATAGCCTGCATTGCACCGGATAAGGCTCTCAGAGCGGCTTCGGGTCCGCGGTTTACGCCGTATCTTCGGCCCCACTTCCCAAGTAACTCAGCCCTCAATGATTCTTCGCTTTACGCTACCCTTCCGCACGGCCTGGGGCCAGCGCCTGGTAGTTTGCGGTTCCCTGCCCAGCCTGGGCCACTGGAACCTCAATCAAGCTCTGAACCTGCACTACCTCCCCGAAAAAGGCCTCTGGACCCAGGAAATCAGCCTGCCCGATGATGAGGTGGGTAGCGTGGAGTATAAGTATGTGCTGCTGGACGAGGCCGACGGAGGCCAGCACTGGGAGTGGGGCCCTAACCGCACCATCGGCCTCAACGCGGCCGGCGGCTTTACCCGCATCGTGCTGGAAGACTTCTGGCGGGCCCCGGCCCTCCCCGAAAACGAGCTGCATACGGCCGCCTTCACCAAAGCCCTGATGCGCCGCCCGGCCCCGACTGCGCCGGCACCTGCCCCAGCGGGTGAGGCCAACGGCGTAGTGCGCTTTCAGCTCTCGGCCCCGCGCGTCGATTCCAACCACCAGCTATGCGTGCTCGGCTCCGACCCGGCCCTGGGCAGCTGGGATGCCCGCAAGGCCGTTGTGTTGTCCGATGCCGACTACCCCACCTGGCGCGCGGAAGTGGCCCTGGCCCACCCCGAGCAGACAACCCAGTATAAGTATGGTATCTGGGACCCGGCGGAGCAGAAAATCATTCATCTGGAAGCCGGCGAAGACCGCCTGATTTACGGCTCGCCCGACCGCCGCACCCTGCGCGTGAAGGCCGATGACCACTTCCGCTACCCCACCGGTAATTGGCGCGGGGCAGGTGTGGCCCTGCCGGTGTTTGCCCTGCGCAGCCGCCGCGGCCTGGGCGTGGGCGAGTTTCCTGATTTGAAGCTGCTTGTGGACTGGGCCGTGGCTACCGGCCTCAAGCTGGTGCAAGTGCTGCCCATCAACGACACTGTGGCTACCCACACCTGGGTGGACAGCTACCCCTACGCCGCCATTTCGGTGTTTGCCCTGCACCCGCAGTATCTCAACCTCGATGCCGTGGCTGAGTTGCGCGATGCCGCCGCCCGCCAGGAGCTGGCGCAGCTGCGCGAGGAGCTGAATGGTCGGGATTTCGTGGATTACGAGCCGGTCATGAACGCCAAGTGGAAGTTTATCCGGCAGCTGTATCAGCAGGAGAAAGCCGCCTTCCTGGCCGACCCGGCCTTCCGGGCCTTCCGCCAAGAGCAGCAGGCCTGGCTCCTGCCCTACGCCGCCTTCTCCGGCCTGCGCGACCGGTTTGGCACGGCCGATTTTACCCAGTGGCCCGAGGAGTTCCGCACCCCGACCCGGGTAGCCGAGCTGCTGCGCGAAGACAGCCCGGAGTTTGATGAGTTCGGCCTGCACCTGTTCACGCAGTTCCACCTCGATAAGCAGCTGCTGGAGGCCGTAGAGTACGCCCGGCAGCGGGGGGTAGTGGTGAAAGGCGACCTGCCCATCGGCATCTACCGCCACTCCGTGGATGCCTGGACCCAGCCCGAGCTCTACCATATGCACCAGCAAGCCGGCGCCCCGCCCGACGATTTCTCGGTAACGGGCCAGAACTGGCGCTTCCCTACTTACAATTGGGAGCGGATGGCTGAGGACGGCTACCAGTGGTGGCAGCAGCGGATGGGCCACTTGGCCCGCTACTTCGATGCTCTCCGCATCGACCACATCCTGGGCTTCTTTCGTATCTGGGAAATTCCAGGCCACTCGGTGGAGGGTCTGCTCGGCCACTTCTCCCCGGCCCTACCCCTGCACCGCCACGAAATCGAGGAGCGCATCGGCTGGTTTGACTACGCTCGCCTCTGCGAGCCCTACATCCGCTGGCACATCGTGCAGGAAATTTTCCACGGCCAGGCCCAATCTGTGTTCGATGAGTTTATGGAGGACGCTGGCTACGGGGCTATCCGCCTGCAGCAGCACGTCCGGACCCAGCGCCAGATTGAGGCAGTTATCGAGTCGAAGATCAGCCAGGACCCGGCCAATGCCGAACACTACCGCTGGCTGCGCACGAGCTTATACAAGCTGGTGAACGAAGTGCTGCTGGTACCCGACGACCAGCAGCCCGACTTCTACCACCCGCGCATTACCCTGCACCTGAGCCGCTCGTTCCGGGAGCTTGACGACCAGACGCGTGCCCGCCTGCACGAGGTTTATATCGACTTCTTCTACCGCCGCCACGAGGACTTCTGGCGGCGGCAGGGCCTAGTTAAGCTGCCGGCCGTGCGCTGGGCCACCGACATGCTGATCTGCGGCGAAGACCTGGGCATGGTGCCCGAATCGGTGCCGGGCGTAATGAAGGCCCTGGGGATTCTGGGCCTGAACATCCAGCGCATGCCTTCTGACCCCAGCGTGGAGTTTGGCAACCCGGCCGTAGCCCCCTACCTCTCCGTAGTCAGCCCCGGCTCGCACGACATGAGCACGGTACGCGGCTGGTGGGAAGAGGACCGCGAGAAAACCCAGCGCTTCTTCGAGCATCTGCTGGGCCACTGGGGCCAGCAGGCGCCCCTGCACTGTGAGCCCTGGGTAGCCCGCGAGGTAACGGTGCAGCACCTGCATTCCCCCGCCATGTGGGCCATCTTCCCCCTCCAGGACCTGCTGGCCATGGACCAGCGCCTGCGCCGCCCCGACCCGTTGGAGGAGCAAATCAACGTGCCCGCCAACCCCACCCACTTCTGGAAGTACCGCTTCCACATCCCCCTGGAAGACCTGCGCGAGGAAGCCGGCTTCAACCAGGAAGTAGGCCAGCTAGTGCAGCAAAGCGGCCGGGACCGGGTGTATTAGTGGGGTCGGTAGCAGGAGGTGATTTCTGTTCAAAGAACGGAGTGCTACCGGTTGGTAGCATTCCGTTCCCTGCCCACAAAATCCAACGCAACCGCTCACTTCGTACTAGCTCACGGACCTTTGCGCCTTTGTACAATGCGCTCAACATAGGATAATTCCAGGCAAGGTCTTAGAGCCTGGATCCAGAGCATTCACCGAGATGATTCGGCCATTCGGCGAAAACCCGGCAGTACGCTTCCAGGCCATTCTAGCTTTGTAATCGCGCGCTAGGATAAGGCGCCCGCCACCAACCACATCCGCTTTTTAACACTTTCCATACTCACATTTTTTGCATGAAAACACACTTACGATTAGCAGTCTTGCTGTTAGCGTGGCTGATGCTCGGTTGGGGCCAAGCAAAGGCTGAAGGTTCTAAAAATCTAACACCTGGCACCAATACAGACGGCCTCACTACCGCTACCAATGACCGAGCCGGCTTTCTTGTTCACAATTCTGATTCCCTTTCAGGAGGGGTAGATATTTCCTACGGCTTTCTCAAACCTGCTAGTTGGGTAAGCCCAGCGGGTGCTCCTTTCAAGGCTGATTACCGTATGTTCATACGCTTGAAGCCTGGAGAGAAGTTGTCGTATGGTGTACGGCGGGCTGATCCGGTACTTGCTGGATACACGTATAAAGATTTAATACTTACGCTCCGCTATGGCGTAGGCGATGGTACTATTGTGCAGCAAACTACCCTTGCTCGCAATAGTACCACCACGAATACGTATCAACTACGGTCAGGTCAAGCAGGGGTGATTGATACATATGCGCAAGCGGCGGCGGGCCCAAGTCCTGCTGCCGGTGGATATATCCCACTGATTTACACGAACAACACAGGCTCCACCCAGGACTTCTTCGTTGAATTCACTCAGGTAGGTGAATATACGAGCCAAGGCACTCAAGGTAGTTTTAATGACCTAAAAACTCCTAGTACCACGTTCGGCAACGGAACGACCAATAACAAGTTGTACAGTGTATACGACATATGGGACTTTACCGTAACGGGCACCGATAATCTGGTGAAAAATGGCCGCTTATTCAGCAAGTTCTGGTCGTTTTCTACGTTGTCTGCCGCTAACCTGCTTTCCAGCAAATTCACGCTGTACCCACTTGTGGAAAGCCGCAGCAACCCTAACACGTACTATATAAAAGCCATCGATTTGGCAGGGCTCCGTCCTTATGCCTTCTTTTTCGTTACCAATGAGTTCGGCTCTACAGCCAATGCAACCCGTAATACCATAGCGGAGCGGCGTAAAAGCCAGAATGGCAATAAGGCTTACTTACAGTATCCTAGCTTTGTTAACGACCCTGACCCTAGCATCTGGCCCAGCACTACTGTTCCGACAGTATCCATTACACCCCAGCCTTATTGCCGCAG
This sequence comes from Hymenobacter sp. DG01, assembly GCF_006352025.1. Lineage (NCBI taxonomy): Bacteria > Pseudomonadati > Bacteroidota > Cytophagia > Cytophagales > Hymenobacteraceae > Hymenobacter > Hymenobacter sp. DG01. Next base: position 3,819,132 of record NZ_CP040936.1, on the reverse strand, counting down.
TGGTAATACCGAAGTAGCTTTTACTACTACCTCTTCCGAAACTGGCCGCTTTGATATAACTATCACCTACAGTGGCAACACCCGCACGTTGACTACTGATGTAATTGGTGGTTCATCGGCGACCATCATTTGGGACGGATTAGTAAACAATGTTCGGGTACCAGCAGGCCAGCCTATCACCTACAGTTTCACCAACCGAGGGGCCGCAGTCAATTTCCCACTCTACGACGCTGAGAATAATGAAGGTGGATTTTCTGTTCGGAATGTTCGCCCTTCTTCTGCAGGAACAGATGTTTTGTACTGGGATGATACAAACATCGCAGCGCTAAACACTTCTAGTTTGAATGGTACTGTCAGCCCGGCTCATGCCTGGGGTAACAATACTACCTCCACGCCCGGCAACGCGGTAACAGTAAACACATGGACATATGGTTTCGTAAGTGCCGCTAACAACCTCACTTATACTACCATCTATGTGTGCGACAATGATGGTGATGGCGTAACCGATGATACAGATATTGACGACGATAATGATGGTATTTTGGATGTAGTCGAGTCGTTTTCAGGGACCACCAGCGTTGACCCCAGTGCATTTGCTGACGCCAACTCCCCTGTTCGCTACCTAGACGTAGATTACGTGCACCCAATCTTCGGAGCATTCCGCGACCTGAATAACAATGGGGTGAACGATATTTTCGATACAGACGGAGATGGAATCCCCAATCACTTCGACCTAGATTCTGATAATGATGGGCTAACAGACTCGTTTGAAGCGGGTTTGACCTCCCTTATTTGGACCAACGACGCTACTGCCACGCAGTCTAGCGGTTATAGCACCGCTCAAGGTCGTTTCATCAACTCCATCACTAACGGCACTACTTCTGTCGGGACAATAGCCAACTCAGTTGGTGCCAACGGACTACCTAACGCCGTAGAAAACCGTGGTACGGGAGGAACAGCTAACGCCCGAGTGGGAGGCACAGAAGTAAACACCGTGCGTTACACTCTGCCTGACAATGACCAAGAAGCTTTCACGGCCAACGGTCAGACGGCACGTAACTACAACTTCCTGGACCTAGACTCTGATAATGATGGCATTACGGATGAAATGGAGGCATTACCCTCTGTTACCTATAATACCCGTAAGAATCAGGCTAACTTCAACACTGATTCTGACAGAGACGGTATCCGTGATGCTTATGATGGTAACGTTTCGGGGGGCAACTCCATTACCCTCCGGGCTGATACCGATGGGGATAGCACGCCAGATATGTTCGATCTGGACTCTGACAACGACAACGCTACCCGCACAACTCGTCCCATTTATGCTCAAACGTCTGACTGGTCGGAAGGATTTGATTTGAATGGCAGTGGAGCTGCCGGCGATGACATCGTAGCATTGGCCCGCCAGTTTGCCCTCAATAACCCGGAGAAAAGCGCTTATTATCCGGTGACTACCAATGGCTCCGGCTACGGTGCTACCACACTCTCACAATTCCTACAGGACGCTAACAGTAACGGTATTCCGAACTTCCTCGATATCACCTCTCCGTATTATCATGACGATAACTTCAACGGCCTAGTTGATATCTATGACCCTGCCTACAGCGGTAGCGCTTCTACGGGCCCCGGCTACCTGAACGCAACAACCGATGCTTTCTTCCGTCGAAACACTGCGGCTGCCCCTCTGCCCGTAACTCTGGTAAGCTTCAAGGCTCAGACTAACGGTCAGGACGCCAGACTATTATGGAACACGAGCCAGGAACTCAACAACGACCGGTTTGTAGTGGAGCGTAGCCTGGACGGTACTACCTTCCAGAAGGTTGGCGAGGTGAAAGGCCAAGGGACTACTACATCCGCGCACGACTACAGCTTCGTGGATGCCAAGGCAGCTAATCAGGCCCGGGGCACGATGTACTACCGCTTGCGTCAAGTTGACTTTGATGGTAGCTCTATCCTCAGCGATGTGCAAACGGTGCGCTTCACGTCCGCTACCGATGTAACCGTGTACCCCAACCCAGCGGCTGCTACCATTACCACGTTCCTGAACTTGACAGCTTTGTCGAGTGGTACCTATCAGGTTAAGATAACTGACCTGGCAGGCCGCACCGTACGTATCCTCTCGCAGCAAGGCAGTACTACTCAGTCTATCCGACTCGACAACCTGCCCAAAGGCACTTACCTGCTCACCATTCAGGGCAATGGTCAAACCTTCACTAAGCGTTTGATCAAAGAGTAGTCTGCGAAATCAGTCAGTCCAACAAAAAAGCCTTTCCCAGCCGGGAAAGGCTTTTTTGTTGGACTACTTACTCGTATCCCTAAACCTGAGCCTAACCCCCAGGCAGCTTTGCCGGTATAGGCAGACGAAAATACTCTGCGTATGCCTCCCCGTCACCGCCTGCCTGCCCAGTCTCTCCCCGATATCGACGTTGCTATTATAGGTGCCGGCAGCGCCGGCCTTAGCGCCGCGCTGGTGCTGGGTCGCTGCCTGCGCAAGGTGGTGGTGCTGGATGGGGGTGCCCCGCGCAACACGCCCTCGCCCGCCGTGCAGGGCTTCTTCACCCGTGACGGAACCCAGCCCGCCGATTTACTACGCCTGGGTCGGGAACAGCTGGCGGCCTATGCTACCGTCGAAATCCGGGAAGCTCGGGTGGTGAGCTTGACCCCACTAGGCCCTTTCTTCGAGCTGACCCTGGAAGGCACCACAGGCCGCACCTCCACCCTCACGGCCCGGAAGGTACTGCTGGCTACGGGCGTGGAAGATGAGCTACCACCCATTGACGGTATGCGCGACCTGTGGGGACGTGGGGTGCTACACTGCCCCTACTGCCACGGTTGGGAAGTGCGCGACCAGCCGCTGGCCGTGTACGGCCGCGCCAAAATGGTAACCGGCCTGGCTTTGCTGGTGAGTCGCTGGAGCAAGGATGTGGTGGCCTGTATTGATGGGCCTGGCTTCCTGACCGAAAATGCCCGCCGCCGCCTGCGCCAGCAGAAAATCCAGGTGCGCGAAGAGCCGGTTGTACGGCTGGAAGGTACCACGGAGGGTGAGCTGCGGTACATTGTATTCGCCTCGGGCGAGAAGCTGGCCCGCACAGCTGTGTTCATCCATGCCCATCAGCACCAGCGCAGCACCCTGGCCGAGCAGATGGGGTGCCGCCTGACCAGCAAGGGCGCCATCTGGGTTGATAAAAAGCAGCAGACTACAGTGCGCGGCCTCTACGCCGCCGGTGACATTACGCCAGGTACCCAGCAGGCCATTCTGGCTGCCGCCGAGGGTAGCGCCACCGCCATCAGCATCAATGAGACTCTGACCCGGGAAGAATGTCCGAAGTAGCCTAAGCTTGATGCCTTGGCCTATACTACTGCGCCATTTCATAAAGACACCTGCGCCCCTACCCCAGTCCGACGCCGTAGGTATCCGGCCGGTTGATACCGGCGGTGCCTCCACGAAGTAGCCTCCCCCTTTAGGAGCGCCAAATCTAGCCGGAGGCCAGCAACGTTAACTGATCGGAGGCCTGCGGCGTTGGACCGGGGAGGCACGCACCGTGCCTGCAGGAGCAAGTTTTGGCGGCCCATGCGTTTGGTGCGGGGTTAGCAGTATCTTGTTACCGAACCTGCGCCTGAGTGTCCGTATAAGCTGTGTGTATGAAATCCGTGTCTTTGCTGCTTTGTCTGCTCCTGCTCCTGCTGGGCGCGCCGGTGGCCTGGGCGCAGAAAATACTATTCAGCGGCCGCGTAACAGAAGCAGCCACTGGGCAGCCTGTACCGTTTGCTTCCGTGTTTGTGCGCGGCACCAGCCAGGGCACCACCGCCGACGACCACGGACGCTACCAGCTGATTGTAACCGGCCCGGTTGATACCCTGGTAGCCTCCGCCATCGGCTTCGCGGCTCAGAAGCGTGGGGTAGCCTCTGCCCCCGCGCAGCAAACTGTCCACTTCAGCCTGGGCAGCGGCAGCGTATCACTGGGAGAGGTAGTAGTACGGCCCCGCGAGAATCCGGCCTACGTTATTCTGCGCCGGGTACAGCAGCACAAGGCCCGCAACGATAAGCGCAACCTGCGGGCTTTCGAGTTTGAGAGCTACAACCGTACGGAAGTATCACTCAACAACCTGCCCGACCAGATTAGTCGCCGCAAGGTGCTGCGCCAGATGACCCAGGTAGCTGACAGCCTGGGCATTTCGCGTGATGCTCAGGGCAAGCCCGTGGTGCCCATCTTCGCCTCCGAAGTTCTCTCACGCTTTTACCAGAACAACGAGCCTCTGCGCAAGCGCGAAGAAATTGTGCGCACCCAGATGCGCGGTGCGGCTCCCCGCGAGGGCTCAGTGGTGTCGCAGATTATGGGCTCCTCGTTTCAGGACTGGGACTTCTACCGCAACTGGCAGCAGCTGCTGGGTAAGGACTTTATTTCACCCATTGCCGACGGCTGGAAGTTCACGTACGAGTACGAGCTGCAGGACTCCGTAATGCTCGGGCCGAACTTTTGCTACCAGATTGGGGTGAAGCCGCGGCGGCCCCAGGATCTGGCCTTCACGGGCACCATCTGGATTACCACCGATACCTACGCCCTGCGCCGGCTGGACCTGGCCGTTAGCCCCGAGGCCAATCTTAACTTCGTGGAGCAGGTACGGGTGTACCAGGAAATGGCCCCTACCCCTGCGGGCGGCGAGCTGCCCCGCCGTACCCGGGTGGTTATCGGCATCAAGCCCACCAAGGGCAGCACGGGTGTACTGGCCCGGTTCACGACGGTCAACTCGGGCTTCGTGGTGAATCAGCCCAAGCCCCTGCCGTTCTACGACCGGCCCCTGGAAACCCTGGCCTCGGCCTTTAATGGCCCGAAGGATTTCTTTGACCAGAACCGCCCCGACTCCCTGAGCCGCGAGGAGCAGGCGACCCTGATGGTGCTCGACTCGGTGCGGCAGCTGCCGGCCGTACGCTCCTTGCTGGAGCTGGCCGATGTGGCCGTGAACGGCTACTACCGCGTGGGCAAGGTGGACCTGGGCCCTATCCTGACGGCGTATAGCTTCAACAGCATTGAGGGCCACCGCTTCCGGGTGGGCTTCCGGACTACCCCCGAGCTGAGCCGCGACTGGCTATTGCGTACCTACCTGGCCTATGGTACCCGCGACGGGCGCTTTAAGTACGGCCTGCGGGTGCAGCGCGTGCTGGACCGGCGCCGCTGGACCGTAGCCAACTTCGAGCACCGCCAGGACCTGGACCAGGTAGCCCTGCTCGACAACGATTATGCCTTGGAAAACCCATTGTTTGAGGCTTCGGCCCGCCTGGGCAATATCAGCAGCAGCCGGCCCCTGCGCCGCGACCTGACCACGGTGGCTTTGCAGTCAGACCTGTTCCGGGGGTTCACCCAGCGCGTGATGCTGCGCCACCAGCAGTTCCGGCCCCTGTACCCGTTTGCCTACTACACCCAGGAAACTCGCCCCGGCGCGCCCACCAACGACCACTTCGACCTGTCGGAAATCGTGCTGGAATCGCGCTACGCCCGCGACGAGGTGCTGGTAGAAAACAACCAGAACCGCCGCACGGCCATTGGCCTGAAGCGCTGGCCGGTGTTTACCCTGCGCTACACCCTGGGCGTGGACGACGTGCTGGGCTCGGATTTCCGCTACCAGAAATTCAACCTGCTCATCGACCAGAGCATCCGGCTGGGCCAGTTGGGCCGCACCGATTACCGCCTCGACGCGGGCTACATCCCGAGCACAGTGCCCTACCCCGTGCTGAAAACTCATCTGGGCAATCAGTCGCCCTTCTACAACTCCGGGGCCTTCAACCTGATGCGCTACTTTGAGTTCGTGAGCGACCAGTACGTGGCTTTCCGGCTGGAAAACCAGTTCGATGGCTTTCTGCTAAACTCCCTGCCGGCCATTAAGCAGCTGAACTGGCGGCTGGTGGCTACCGGCAACCTGCTTTGGGGCAGCGTCCGGGAGGCCAACCGGCGCATCATTCCCCAGGAAGACCCCGTCAATGGCGGACCCCTCCCCTCGTTTCGGCCCTTGGGCCGCACGCCCTATGCCGAGGTAGGCTACGGCATCGAGAACATCTTCAAGGTGGCGCGGGTCGATTTCCTGCACCGGCTTACCTACCGTGATGCGCCCGGCGCCCGCACCTTCGGCGTAAAGGTGAGCTTTCAGTTCAAGCTATAAGATGAGGTGCGAGCCGCGAGGCCAACATCTTCCACGGCAAAAAATAGCTGGTCTTCGTACCAATATCTTCACCGCTGCAGGCAGCGGCCCTACCTCTTCCCCGAACTTCAGCCCCCGTCTTGCTATGCAGCTAGCCCACGCCATTGCCACCTCGTTTCGCCAACAGTTTCAGCATGAGCCCCTGCTGGTGCGGGCACCCGGCCGCGTCAACCTAATTGGGGAACACACCGACTACAACGCCGGCTTCGTGCTGCCAGCAGCCGTGGACAAGGAAATTTTCTTTGCCGTGGGCCTGAACCAGACCGACACCATCCGGCTGGTAGCCCACGACCTGAACAAGCGGTTTTCGGTAGCGGCGGCCGGGGTGCAGCGCTCCTCCACGGGCTGGGCTAACTACTTGTTGGGCGTGGTGGCGCAGTTTCAGAAACGGGGCATAGTGGTGCCAGGCTTCGACTGCGTGTTCGGGGGCAATATTCCGATGGGAGCGGGTATGTCGTCGTCGGCGGCGGTAGAGTGCGGGCTGGCTTTTGCCCTGGACCACCTGCTGGGTACGCAGCTCGACCGTATGACTCTGGCCCACATGGCCCAGAAAGCCGAGCACGAGTTTGCCCTGGTGCAGTGTGGCCTCATGGACCAGTTTGCCAGCCTCTTCGGCCGCCAAGGCCAGGTGGTGCGCCTCGACTGCCGCTCTTTAGAGTACGAGTACTTCCCCTTCGACACGACGGCGGCACAGGTGGTGCTCTGCAACTCGGGCGTGAAACACTCCCTGGCCAGCTCCGAGTACAACACCCGCCGCCAAGAGTGCGAGCAGGGCGTGGCTGTACTGCGCCAGCACTACCCTACCCTTGAAACCCTGCGCGACGCTACCCCCGAGCAGGTGCAGCAGCACGCGGCCGAGCTGGGCGACGTGGTGTACCGGCGCTGCCGCTACGTGACGGAGGAAAACCGGCGGGTAGAGGCAGCCGGGCGGCACCTGCTGGCCGGCGATCTGCAGGCTTTTGGCCAGGAAATGTACGCCTCCCATGCCGGCCTGCGCGACCAGTACGAGGTAAGCTGTCGGGAGCTAGACGTGCTGGTGGCTACGGCCCAATCGGCGCCCGGCGTGTACGGGGCCCGCATGATGGGTGGTGGCTTCGGGGGCTGTACTATTAACTTGGTGGCGCCGGCCCAGGTAGAGTCCTTTATTGCCCACCAAACGGCGGCCTACCAGCAGCAGCTGGGCCTTTCCCTCGAAACTTACACGGCCTCCATCGTGGCCGGCGTCAGTGAGTATCCGGCTCCGGCGGAGGGGTAGGCACCCTGCCGGGATGCAGGAACGAAAGGCGCCAGCGCATTAGCTAACCATATCCAGCACAGGGTTTTACCACACTAAACCTACGTAGAGCTAGCTTGGTTTAAGCCGCGCGACGGCAACTTTTCGGGGCGTACCGGGACTGGATGCTGCGCCCGTATATTCACCAGTTTACATTAGCAAAGAGCCGCTTGCACAATACAAGGGTTCTGGCGTGGGGTAGGCATTTTCTTACTCTTTAATAGAACAATCCGAAAGTGCCGGGCGTTGGACAACTAGCATCGGCCAAGGTACTAGGTCTTGTTTGGAGACTGTACCTTTGGCATATTGAGCGCATCGTTTTCAGCTCTTCTCACCGAATGGCTCCCCTGCTCACCCGGCTTTGGCCGGACACCGTGGGGTAGCAGCTGTTTTCTCCATCCCGACCCACGTATGCCTAAGTACGAAGTTGCCAACCTGACGCTGGCGGAAGCTACCCGCCATGCTCCTTTCATCGATTACGCCCGCTGCATCGACGCCAGCCAGCGCCCCTACAACCACGTGGGCGACTGGCCCGAGGAAGGTCGGCTTTACCCCGTGCGTATAGTTGATTCGCGCACCGAGGGCATGCCCTTGGTGCACGTGCTCGGCTTCGAGGGCGAGGCGCCCTACTACAACGCCTACGGCCCGCACCGCTTCGAAATGCTCCTGACGGTGTGGCTGAACTAAGCCCCCATCACCCTACAACGTTAACGGCCTCCGCTGCAGCTGCAGCGGAGGCCGTTAACGTTGTAGGGTGATGCGTAATTGGTAGTAGAATGTGAACAAGGACCTGCTTATCAGAACGACGCTTTCATCACCAATCCAGCTACCTACTACCCACCACTATACAACGCGTACAGGATGGGCTTGCTGGGGCTGGCATCCAGCGTCAGGCTTGTAACCTGCAGGTTGAGCAGGTAGAGGCCATCCTCCACCTCGTCGGGTACGAAGATGAGCTCCGTGATGGTGGCCGCAGTGCGGGTGGCCGCTGGGTACTGCCAGAAGGCGTGGTGCGCCAGCAGCTGCCCGCCGTCCTCTTCCCGGTCCACGCTGGGCAAATCCAGCAGCAGGTGCTCGATGTGGTGAGCGGCCAGATACTCCGACAGGGCGGGCTCCAGGTAGGTAGGGTTGGTACCCGAGTACTGCCGGCTACGCTTGCTTTTATGGTTGGGTAGGGTGCGCAGCACCAGGGCTTCGGGCCGCAGGTGAGCATCGGGGCCACTTTTCAACTCCCGGCGCACGTCTTCCAGCAGCACCACCTCGTCGCCGTTGGGCTGGGGCCGGGCCTGCACCGATACCAGCCGGGCCACGAACAGAAACCGCCGCAGGCACCGGTCAAGGGTGGCCTGGGGGTCAGCGGAAATGTGGCCGTAGCACTCGGTATGGGTGCCGTTGCCGTGGGGCGTGAGGTGCACGCGCTGGTAGTTGGTGCTGCCGCCCTGCGCCACGCTGCCCACGAAGCTACCCACCCGAATCACCTCGAACTGCACCGGCTCGGCCCAGAAGCAGTTCACCTGCCCCGCGCCGGGAGCCAGGGGCAAAGAAATATCCAGCGGTGCCGCCGGGTCGAAGGCAAACGTGCGGCCCTGGTACGGGTATGTAGCGAGCATAAGGATGGGGTGTGAGGATAAGAGGGTAGGCGGGCGTGAGGGTGGGCTAGAATGCTGCTACCCTCTCCTGCTGCGCTAACCGGTTCAGAATCTGGCTGATTTCCTCGGCGTGGCTTAGCACCATAAAGTGGCCGCCACCCCTAATCAGGTACTCCACGGGGGTAGGGCCGGGCGGAAAAACCCGGTCTTGGGTGCCCAGAATCTGGATGCTGCGTCCTACGTGGGTACTGTCCCAGTGCAGCAGGCGGTGAATGGCCCAACGGGTGTACACGGGCTCCATATCACGCAGAATTTCCTTGAACAGGCGGTACTCCTCCCCATCCTTCACCCCGAAATACCACTGCCCCGCCCGCGGAAACAGCTTCAGCCACTGCGGCGGAAACAGCCGGTACACCCCGCTGGCCCGGATCAGGCGGAGCAGAGGCGGCAGGCAGCTGGAGTCGGGGATACTGCTGATGAGCACAGTCCTCAGCCGGGGCCGCAGGCGGTTGATTTCCAGCCCCACTACGCCCCCAAACGACACGCCCACCAGCAGGCCTTCGGCCTCCGGAGGAATGTCGGCAGCCATCCGGGCCGCATAGTGGGGCAGGGTTTCATCAGGTGTCGGCGTCAGCCAGGGCATCACCCGGGTTTGGCCGTGCAGCCGGGGTAGCAGGTTCCGGAACACCCGCTCATCGGCCCCCAGCCCGGGAAGAAGGTAGAACATGTGGTGAAGTAGGAAGATAGTGAAAGGGTGCGGTTGAGGTTCCGTTGGTCGTGAGAGGGTAGCCGAACGTCAAACTCCCTATTTCACCATCTCACCATTACGCCTCTACGGCTCAACGCGCAGGAACACGCCTTCCAGGTAGAAAATGTTATGGGGCTGGCTGCCTTCGTAGTCTTCACCTTCCTCGGTATCGGCGGCCATGCTGATATCGAAGGTTTCATCCTCTTCGCCTTCCTCGTAGGGCTCGTCGGCGGGGTAGGTACAGGAAAGCTTAAGGGCCACGTTGGGCAAGGGCACGGGCGGGTCGGCGTCGGTGGTGTACTCCAGCAGGCAAGGCCACTCGCGCACGGTAGCCAGGGCATCGGCTACGTCTTCCTGCAGGGCTTCGGCCCGGGAACCAGCCAGGCGCAGCAACAAATCAAGCTGCTGAAATGGGAGTCCCAAATGAAAAAAGTGGGGTTCCTGGTCGAAGTATGTGGTAGCCCAGATGGTTACGTCGTCAGAGGTATCGAACACGATGGCCGTGATTTGTACCTGTTCGATAAAAAAATCCGTGTCGTCGGCCAGGGCGTCAATCAGTCGTCTCATAATCACGGATTTAAACAAGCTAAACAGGCGGCTACCCAGTCTGCTGCCCGAAGCGAGGGAGTAGTAGCCTGCCTACCGGTGCAGGGGATAAGGAATGGGTAGGCCGGGAAATTAGCAGTTTCCGGCCGGAGTCTGGCACCCACTGGCCCATTTTGACACTTTCCGGACCCGCGTTTTTCCATCCTACCCCTGAAATAGCTCCAGGGTAATGTGGTCGGCCAGGAGCTTGCCCGCATCCGTAAGCTGCAGCACCTCGCCCCGGAGCGTGGCCAGCCCGGTTTGCTGCAACTCCTGCAGGTAGGCAGCGCGCTGCCCCGACACATCGGTACCCAGGGCGTCGCGCAGGTGAGCCAGGTCGCAACCCCGGGCCGTGCGCAGGCTGGTCATCAGGTACTCGTTGGCGCGGTCCTGAGGGCTGAGGATTTCTACGGTGGCCGGTACCTCGCCCCGCTCCAGCACGGCGGCCACGTACTGCGGGTTGTTGGCAACGGTGTACTGCCGGCTATGACCGTTGAAGGAGTGGGCACTGGGGCCCAGACCCAGGTAGGGCACCCCGCGCCAGTACGCCGAGTTGTGGCGCGACTCGTGGCCGGGCCGACAGAAGTTACTGATTTCGTACTGCTCGTAGCCGTGGCGGTGCATTTCCTGAAGCAGCAACTCAAACTGCCGGGCCACAAAGTCGTCGGGCGGGGCCACAAAACGGCCCTTCTTCAGCTGCCGCCCGAATACTGTGTCAGGCTCAATGGTAAGGGCATAGCAGGAAAGGTGGGGCACGTCAAGCGCAAAGGCAGCGGCCATATCAGCCTCCCACAGCCCGTGGTCAGGGGCCGGCACGCCGTAAATCAGATCCACGGAAATATTCTGGAAGCCCGCGTCCTGGGCCCGTAACACCCCCGCCCTCGACTCCTCAGCCGAGTGGGCGCGGTTCATTAGGCGCAGGTGAGGCTCATGGAAGCTCTGCAGCCCTATACTCAGGCGGTTAACCGGCGAGGCGGCCAGCTCGCGCACCTTGGTTGGGGTCAGGTCGTCGGGGTTGGCCTCCAGGGTAATTTCGGCCTCGGGCGCCACGCGGAAGTACCGGTGTATCGCCTCGAAAATCGTATTCAGCTCGGCCTCCGTCAGCAAGGAGGGTGTTCCTCCGCCCAGGTAGATGGTGCTGAGCGTAGCATCGGCGCCAAGGTAGTCGCGACGCAGGGCCAGCTCCCGGGTCAGGGCTTCCACAAACCGACTTTTCAGGGCCATGGAGGTACTGAAATGGAAGTCGCAGTAGTGGCAGGCTTGCTTGCAGAAGGGAATATGAAGGTACAGACCAGACATGCGCGAAAATCAATAAAAGCGTTGCTCCCTACCCCAGTCTCATGGCGTAGCCGTCCGGGCAGGCCAATGCCCAGCCGGCAGGGTTGGGCCTGCAGCGGGGGGTAGGCGGTCGGCGCGGGCATCAACTTAACCGGTTCCGACCTCAAGACGGGAACACGCCCGCCGTTTTCTGGTTGAAGGGCAGCCACTCACAACCCGGGCCGCCCCGAAGAAGTTGCGGGCCACTCAAAACAGTGGTTCCGCCCGGGGCCGCTTCATTTCAGGCAGTAAGTTCTCCAGCCCCGTACTTTCGGGAAATTAAACGCGGGGTTTCGCGTTTCAGACTTCAAATGTACGCCCGCGTCCTCGTTTTCTGGTTGTTGCTTGTTGCGCTATGCCCCGGCAGTGCCGCCCGGACCCAGCAGGCGCCCGCCCTGAACCTGCCCGCGCCGCCCATGCCGCCGGCTCCGGCCGCTGTGCTACGGCCGGCGCGGCCGGTGGTCGTGCAGCTGCTGACGGAGGCCTCCGACCGTTCCCTACTGCGCCCATACCGCTACCGCACCACCCTACCCGATTCGCTGTCGGCTTTGCGCGAGGTGCGGACCCTGGTGCTGGCCCTGCAGGCGGATGCCTACCTCACGGCCTCGGCCGACGAGGTGCAGTGGCACCGCGACACGCTGCGGGTGCAGCTGTACGTGGGCGAGAAATTCCGCTGGGCCCGCCTGCGCAACGGCAACCTCGGCGACGGCCTGCTCACCCGGGCCGGCTACCGCGAGAAACTGTTTCGGGAGCAGCCCCTGCAGCCCCAGGAGTGGGCCCGCCTGCAGCAGAACATTCTCCATGAGGCCGAAAATCAGGGCTACCCCTTCGCTACCATCGGGCTGGACTCCGTGGCCTTGCGCGGGGCCGATGTGGAGGGCCGCATTGTGCTGCGGCGCGGCCCGGCCGTGGTGTTCGACTCCCTACAGATAGTGGGCAAAACCAAAACCCGGGCCCGGTTCCTGACCAAGTATCTGCAGCTGGAGCCCAACCAGCCCTTTAGTCAGCAGCGCGTGCAGGAAGCGGCCCGGCGCCTGCGCCAGCTGCCCTACCTCCAGCTCAAGGCCGAACCCGAAGTGCGCTTTGCCCGCGGCCGGGCCCGGGTGTATTTCCTGCTCGAAGACCGCACCTCCAATCAGTTTGATGCCATTGTGGGCGTGCTGCCCAACCCCAACCCGGGCATCGGCCAGAAGCGCATCCAGATTACCGGCGACGTGACCATTAACCTGCGCAATATCAGTGGGGGCGGCAAGGGCATTGGGGTGCAGTGGCGTAAGCTCGATGCTAACTCGCAGCTGTTGGATGCCCAGTATGCGCACCCGGCCTTCTTTGGCACCCCGCTGGAGTTGGATGGCTCCTTTAACTTGCTCAAGCAGGATACCCTGTTTCTGACCTCGCGCCCCCGCCTGCAGCTGGCCTACCCCCTGGCTAATGCCGGGCGGCTGTCGTTTTTTGTGGAGTGGCGCAATTCCCGCCTGCTCACCACCGATACTACCCTGCGGCAGCTGCCCGCCAACATCGATTCCCGGTTTACCTCCTACGGCCTCGCCTACACCTGGAGCACCCTCGACGACCCCTACTTTCCGCGGCGCGGCCTGTTGGCTGCCGGGCAGGGCTCTATCGGAACCAAGCGCATCAGCAAGAACGCCAACCTCAGCGAGGCTCTTTACGACGGGCTGGCCCTGCGCTCCACCCAGGTCAGCCTGGGGCTGCGTGTAGAGCAGTATTTCCGGGTAGGGCGGAGCGGAGTGCTGCTGGCCCGCTTACGCGGCGAAGCACTCGTGAATGAGCGCCTGTTCCTCAACGACCTGTTCCGGGTAGGCGGGCTGGCCACCCTCCGGGGTTTCAATGAGCTGAATTACTACGCCAGCCAGTACGCGGTAGGCACGGCCGAGTTCCGGCAGTTCACTGGCCCCGATGCCTACGTGTTTCTGTTCGTGGACCAGGGCTATCTGCGCCGCGACCTGCCGGCCGACCCGCTTCCCCACGATACGCCCACGGGCCTGGGCGCGGGCCTGAGCTTTCGTACCGGCGCCGGACAGTTCCAGTTCGTGTATGCCCTCGGCCGCGACCAGCAGCAGAAGTTCGCGCTGAACGCCGGCAAAATTCACTTCGGCATCACTAGCCGGTTTTAGTTCTCGCCACCCTGCGCAGCGCCTGCCCCCAGGCAAAAGTGTTCATACAAGAAAAAGCCTGCCCTGAGTACAGGGCAGGCCTTACATTATGCCAGGGCTGTTTACTGCAAGGCTTTTTTCAGCTCCGCTGCACCCAGGTCCTGGGCCTGGGCGGCCTGGGGTACTACTGCGGCCATCCCGAAGAACTCGTGGGTTACACCGGTATAGTTCTGGTACTTGGTCGGTACGCCGGCGGCCTTCAGCCTATCGGCCAGCAGGCTGCCGTCACTCATCAGCGGGTCAATTTCGGCCGTGATGATGGTAGTTGGCGGCAGCCCCTTCAGGTTGGCGTTTACCAATGAAATCATCGGGCTCTTGCCATCAGCCGTGCCGCGCAGGTATTTCTCAAAGAACCACGCCATCATGGGCTTGTTGAGGGGCTTGGCTTGGGCGTTTTTCTGGTAGGAGGGCGTGTTCAGGTCGTAGCCGGCAATGGGGTACACCAGCAGTTCGTGGCGGGGTAGCGCTATTTTCTTGTCGCGGGCCATCATACTCACGGCCGCTGCCAGGTTACCGCCGGCACTTTCCCCGGCCACGGCTACCTTTTGCGGGTCGCCATTGAAGGAAGCTGCATTTCGGAGCACCCACTGGTAGGCGGCAAACGAATCGTTGTGGGCCATTGGATACTTGTGCTCCGGCCCCTGCCGATACGCCACCGATACCACAATAGCGCCGGTTTTCTCCACCAGGCCGCGCACGGAGGCATCATATGTATCGAGGTTGGCAATCACCCAGCCCCCGCCATGGTAGTACACCACCACCGGCAACGTGCCGCTGGCATTTTTGGGCGTGTAAATGCGCACCTTCACCCCGGGCATCACCTGGCGGCTCATGGTATCGGCGCTGGAAGGCGGCACGGGTATGTTGCTGTCGCGCATTACTTTCATCACGGCGTCGGCCGGGGTGGGCTGCTGGCGCGCTTCCTGGGCCGACAGTGTTTCAATGGGCTTGGGGTTCAGGCTGGCCAGGGCCTCTATCACCGTCTGCATCTCCGGGGCTATGGTTGGCCCCCAAGCAGGCTTGGCCCCCGTAGGCTGCACGGCTTTGGGCGCGGTAGCCGCCGAGGCAGTTGCCGGTGCCGTCATCATAGAATCGGCCACTGTGGCGGTGCTAGTGGTAGCCTCAGTGGTTTGGGAGGCGTTGCAAGAAGTCAGTGCCACGGCAGCCAGCGCAGGCAGGGCCCAGCGCAGCCGCTGGGAGAAAGGCAGAAGGTTCATCAGGTTACTTTAGTAAGGCAGGTAGAGGCTGCTTCTACGCTTGAGCTTCCAGAAAGGCCATGCTCGCACCAAATCCTACACAGTTCCAGGGCAGCTGTTACGCTTTGATAAAATTTTACTTCTGATTATCAGCACAAAGCACCCTGGCAAGCATTATTTTCGGGTCGTTCGCACCAATATCCCGAAAACCCTCCTACATTTGTATTACCAAACAGTGCGGGGTGGAGCAGTTGGTAGCTCGTTGGGCTCATAACCCAAAGGTCACTGGTTCGAGTCCAGTCCCCGCTACCTAAAAGGGCGTTTCCATATTGGAAACGCCCTTTTCTTTTATGCTTGGGACAGTTTGTAGGACAAATTGGGACTACCTCACCACTTTATCACTGGACTTGCGCTGTTACGGGCTTCCATTGGCTGGGGCCTTCTCCCGCTGCTCTCGGCGCATACATTATACCCGTTCGAGTATCAAGCAGGCCTATTGTATCGTTCATCTGTAGGTATCTGCCATTCTCTGACCAACGATAGCAGACAATGAGCAGCCCAGCCAGCAGCAATAACAATAAGGTTCTGTAAACGCGCTCTATCATAGTTCGGTGTTGTGTTGGGGTAAGCAAAAGAAGGGGGCACTGCTGGTGCTCCGCGCGGACGCAGATTTACGCTGGCTACCGGACTTTCTGCCGCTCAACCAAGCAGACCGCCACCCACAGGCCCGCTATCTGTTCGGCCGGCAAGTATTGCTGCCGTGGCTTGTGCGCCCCGTCGAAATGCAGCAGCAGCCCGCTGGTTGTGGCAAGTTCGTTTTCCAGCACCCGGCCGCAAAGCATAGAGCCTTCGACGGTTTGCACTACCACTACCCGGTCTTGCACCTGTGCCCAGTCGTGGGGGTGCGCTTCTTCGGCAAAGAACTCAGCGTCGGCCGGGATGGTTGGGGCCATTGCATTCGTTTTCAACTGCCACCGACGCCACCACGGCGCGTACTGTCTGGGGGTGTGGGCCGGCCAGGAAGAGGGGAGCGTGAGCATAGAAAAGGTGATATAGCGACGTGGCTCAAAGGTGGCGGCTTGGATGATGAAACCCAAGCCTGTTTTGCATCTTCTCCCAATAATCAAATTGCTATCGAAGATTCTTTGGTAGCATCTGCGCTAATACTTCTCGCCGGCATCACTGGCTGCGCAGGGATAAATTCATATAATACTAGGCCGGGGGCGTGGCTTCGCGACCCTACCCGGTTTATTAGGTTCCGTTTCGGGTTAATGAGGCAAGGGGTGGTCAACTGGCCGTGAGGTACCTGAGTGTAGGCCGTTTGCAAAACCCGGCAATTACCCCCATACATGGTTCAGTAAGTGAGCTACCGAATCCTGTAGCAGCTTCTCCCCCTTCGGCGTGATGCGCACTACGTGCTGACGCTGGCGATTCCGGGAGCGGGCAACCAGCCCGGCCGCCACCAAGGCCCCAACCGCCGCCCGCAGCCGTGTGGGAGCTTGTAGGCGGGTCGCGTATAGCTCGGCTACCGGGACGGTAGTGTAGCGGGTAAGCAGTTGCAGAGCCCACAACACCCGCACCTGGCCCGGTTTCACCCCGTGCTCAATGGATGTTTTCTGCATGGCAGCCTGAGCCCCCAAACACACGGCCAATAATTTTAAGTGGCTGTTTATCATTATTCTGGATAGGCTTAGGGCCTTGTTGGGTGGCAGGTAGCGAAAGGGTGTTTCGGGCTGTATGGCCTATTGCCTGTGTGTAGCTTGCTCGCTTCGGAATTTAATCGGCGCCCATCACCTTTAGACGGTCCACTTTTGGGGCGTCCTCCTAATCGGGCGGCTTGGCGCGAGTATTCCAGCGGCTGGTGGCCTCTTCAAGCGTAGGGCAAGGGCCAACAAAGGCCACGGTAGCCGGGCAGGTGTGGCCCTCGTTGGCACAGCTCACGAAGTGTTCAGCAGGCACCTTTGGGAAGGTCAACGGGTGCAGGTTGTTATCCTCGGCGGCAGGGCCACCACAGAATGGGCAGGGCAGTAGCATAGGCGTTTTCATGCTTAGGCGGCTAGGGCTGACTGTTGGCCCTCTGAGGTGGCTGGAATAAAGTCATAACCCTCGGCCCGCTTCTTCCCGCTTTTGCACCAGCGGTCAATCTGCTTTGCGTAGGTACCCATTGCTTCGGCCGCTGCGCGGGCGGATGGGAAGGTATCAAGCGGCGTTACATACCAGCCGGTGAACTTGGGGTGATTCTCTCCCTGCTTTTGGGCTGACATCTTGGCTTTGGTTTCTGCGCTGAATGACTTGCCGTAATGGTGGTGGGCTGGGCCTTTCTTTGCTTTCATCAGGCCGGTGGCGTAAGCATGGCGGGTGTTCTCGCTCTTGGTCACCCATTCCAGATTACTCACGTCGTTGTTTTTCTTGTTGCCGTCCAAGTGGTTCGCGTCAGGCTTGTTCTCTGGGTTGGGAATGAACCGGCCAGCAACCAAGCGGTGCAGTTTTCGCCACTTATCTAGGCCATTATCCAGCTTTAAAAAGACTTGCTGATACCCAATGCCATTATCTGCAACGGCTAGGCAGCGTTCTTTGAGCGAGGAATACACGGCCCCGCAGGAGCTGACGTAGTAGCTTTTGGCCTCGTCTATTTGGTAGAAGGTGCGGCCCTTGTGGGTAATGCTGGGAACATTGGGAAGTAGGTACATAAAAGGCATGGTTAGGCCAGGGTGCCCGTTTTGGGGGCTCCGATGGGTGAATCAATAAATCAGGGGATGGGGTGTAGCGCGTGGGCTACGGGGGCGGATTACACAACGGAAGCAAAGTCAGCAAGCCTTTACGCTGCGCTTACCACGTACTCGCTGCGCTGTGGGTGGCCCATTCTCCTTGCTGTGGGAAGGGCTTAGCCGGGGTAGCGGAGGGTGAGGGATTCCAGATGATTACATGCGTGGAAACAGGGGTCAAATATGAGCCTCGGGGGTAGGTGCCATACCAGCCAGCTCCTGGTGTAGCGTGTCGGTGTAGGGGCTGGCCGTTGCCCGCTGCCCTAGCAGGTCCTTTGCCCGTCGCCGGTTGCGCTTGTAAGTGCTTTCGGGCTGCTCCTTCTTCATGGCTTCCCAGAAGGCGGTGTTATCAGCGAGGGCCAGCAGCGCAGCATCTGAGAGGCTCAGGCCAGTAAAATCGGATTCTTGCATCAGGTGTCGGTGTTCGGTGGCGTTCCAGTGGATAAGAATGTTCTCCCGGATAGCTGCCATTACCTCGGGCTTTGGCAGGTCGGCCAGCGTGAGGACGGGCAACCCTGTCAGGCGTAGCAGGGGCCGGGCGCGGGTATACACTACCTCGAAGCGTAGCAGGTGCGGCGGGGCCGTGGCGGGCAGTGGCCGGCCCTGTAGCTGGCTATACCTGCCTTTGTCGTATGCCTTCACCCAGTAGTCGCCGTGAAAGGCCCCGTATTCCAGCGGGCGCGTGACCCCTCTTGGTGGCTTGGTCGCGGTAAAGGGGGAGCGTTTGTGACTGGCTAGGTTTTCTAGAAACGGCCTCGGGGAAACGGCAGAAGGTAGATTTACACCCGCTTCCAGCCCCGCAATTTGCAGCGCCTCCGGTGCCAGTCCTACGACTGCGGCTAGTTCGGTGCAGGCTTGCCGCACTTGATCGGCAGAGAACTGGCCCATGTTGTGGCCGTGGTGGAAAGTCTGTAGAGAGCCACGGATTCGAACCATCCTGTTTTCCCGTCTGTAGCCAATCCGTAACCCTCTGTACTCCGTTGTAAGCCAGCCTTTGGCGTTGGCTTCCCCATCGTGGCCCGCAAAGGCAGGGGAGCAAGCAAGGGCCTTTTCCGCTTCCTCGTCGGGCAAGGAAGAACGGGCGTTCAGGTTGTCGTACATCGGCCTTTACGCAGACTTGCGGCTAGGCTTCACCGTGCGCTGGTGGCTTTGCAGCGCGTTCAGCAGGTCGGCGCGTTTCAGGTAGGTGCGCCCGCCCATCTTGTGGTACGGCAGCATCCCACGACGCTTCCAATCGTGTACCGTTTGCTGGCACACGTCGAGCAGCTTTGCAGCTTCGCGTACCGTAAGCAATTCTTCGACCTCGGGGGCTGGGGCCGCAGATTCTGCCAGAAGCTGACCCAGCTCAAACCGCAACATCGGGCGGAATAGCTCTACTAATTCTGCCGGGGTGATACCGGCCGTAATCACAGTTTGCATTTATACCGTCATCCTGAGGAATACCCGTTCGGAGCGTCCGGTAGGGCTGTGCAGTAATGACGACGCAATCTGAGCCCATCCAATGGGTCAAAATGGGCCGAACTGAAAAGACCTGTTCCGGCCTGTTTACTTATCGGATGAGGGTGTTTTTTGCGGTTGCATTGCTGGCTCTCCCAGCTTTGTATATATCTGGTCAACCTTTGTGCCTTTGACTGGGGACTGGGTTACAGTATCAACATTGTCGCGGCCTACATCAGTAATCCTAGTCTTACTTGGACCAGTTCCAAACGTACTTTTAAGTAGGTTTGCGCCTTCCGCAGCAGACAGCTCCCAAGATATTAGACTCCGAAGCTTTAATGCCCAAAACAAACTAGCCCAAGCCCCCGATTTTGCGGCGAGTGTAGGTCGATGATTTTCAAAGTCATACATGCCTAAGTGCTGGCTGCCTAATAATGCGTTCAGGAGTTCGGGAGTAAATCCACCTATAAGCGCATCGTAGAAGTTTCCGTAAGTCGGGCCTGAGCTTGGAGCATCGGTAGAATCCGGTATAGTTGATTCCTTCTTTTGTCTACTCAGCCAATTGCGTACGGTTCCTATCCCGTCCCTCAACTCCTGACAATCGAACAACGGCACCCCGCTTTGCATATACTGCCAAGCATAAGCAGCCCCAATACTGTCTTTATTCCGCTTGTCCTCAGCGGCTGTCTTACTCAAGACTAAAGATGCTTTTGCACGAGTTGGCAACGGGCTCAATTCGCCTGAAAAGTCCATTATAATAGGGCAAAGCCTTCCCAGCCCATTAGCAGAATAAAGCCATTGGGAATCTCTCACCGCCTTCTCTATATCAGACACTAACCCCAAGATATAGTCTGTATCCGCTTCGTCTTTCGCGTCAAATAGCCATTCCAGCGTCGGGATAATATCTACGGAACGGCCAGTTATCAACTCACAGAAGCGGTGCAAGAACTTGGGGCTGTGTGGCAGTGGGGACGGGAATTCAGCTAATTTGCCTGTGTATTCATCTATACAAAATTCAAAAGGACGTCCTTTTGCTTGGTTGAAGTTTGGATTAACGGCGTTGCTTCGCCAGTCCAAATAATCCTGCGCTGCAAAATCCTCCCAAGTGGTACAGTCGTGCGCGGCAGTTCCATAGCGTTCAACCATTGCCCGGTCGAAATCCTCCGCAACAGCTTGCCGCTCTTGTAGCCTTTGCAGGTAATCACTCATTGGGAGACGTTTTCAAAGCTGGCATTTCGTGGAATCGGGCAAACTCCTCAGCCACTCGCTGAGGCGTGAGGTTCACGTACCGCTGGAATGATTTGTACGACGTGTGGCCGGTCAGCTTCATTACGAACTCGGCACTCATACCCTTGCCCAAGTTTAGGGTTACGAACGTACGGCGGGCCGTGTGTACCGTCAGCTTCTCATACTTAGGGCACGTCGTCACATCCGCCACCCCTCCCCGGTAGCGGATAACCTCTACCGGCGAATCAATCCCGGCCAGTTGGCCCAACTCTTTCAGAAAGCGGTTCAGTACCGGGTTGGTGATAGGCTGATTTTTCAGCGTATCTAGTTCGCCTGCCAGCAGCCGGTTTACGATTGCCAGGGCGGCGGCGCTCAGGGGCACGTTCACCACGGCGCGGGTTTTCTTGGCAGTCAGGCGCAGATGAGCCGGCAGCTTCTCGGTGGCGGGCCGTAGGTGCTGGGGCCGGATGCTCACTAGGTCGGAATACCGCAGGCCAGTGTAGCAGGCCAGCAGAAACCAAGCACGGCCCTTTTCCAGCCGGGAGCCAGCAGGCAGCGGTAAGGATTCCAAAGCAGCCAGCTCGGCGGCACTCAGGGCTATTACGTCTGGCTCCCTACGTGCCCAACTTACCCGGTCAAGTGCGGTGCTTTCGGTATAGCCCCGCTTACCGGCCCACTTCATAAAGGCTTTGAGCCGCCCTAGATGCTTGTTGATGGTGTTATCAGTCAGGCGGGCCACGTTCAGCAGGTAAGCAGACCAACGGTCACCCATTGCTGGGGTGAGGGTATCAAAGTCAATAGCGTAGCCGTTGGCCTCGGCAAACTCCCGAAGGTGGCGGCCCGCCGTGGCGTGAGCTTGTGCTGTACGCACGGTGCCAGCGGCGCGAGTGTAGGCTACCCATTCGTCGTACTGCTGCCAGAACTTCTGAGGTGCATCAGCTAGCGGCGCGGGTTCTTCTGCTTCCTCAGTTTCGGCAAGTGCCCGCAACTCGGCCGCCGTGGGTGCGGTGCCAGCGGCGGCGTGGGTATCGTAGCAGGTAGTAAGCCGCTTCGTCAGCAGTTCCAGCCAATCGTTTATTGCGCCGTTGCGTGGGTAGCCTCTAGTCAGGGCGCGGCGTTCCTTCGCGTCCCACTGTTTGGGGTGAATAGAGCGGTTGGCGTATACCTTCACACGTCGCCCATTGAAGCTGAGGAAGCAGAAGATAGGGGTAGGTTTGTCTGCACCGGGAGCAGAGAGCAGGAACGATATTTTAGACATATTGGAGCAGCTTTATTGCCACTCCTAAGGTATGTGGCTTTGTCCTATGTAGGACAGTATATAGGACAATAAATCCGATTTAATCCGATTTTGTCCCACTTATTCCGACAACGCAAACACACAAAACAGCCTTTATAGCGGCTTGAAAGCGTTTTTATGTCTGACTTGGTATAGGGCTAGATTATAGGTTGCAATCCAGTCCCCGCTACCTCAAGCGACCCGGTTGCCTCCACGGCAGCCGGGTCGCTGTTTTTTACCCCTATCCCAGAGAGGCGGAGTACGATTGGGCACGGCTCTATGCTTGGTCTTAACACACTACCCGTGCAAGGTTGCCTACTTCTAGGCCCCTGCGCAAAGGCTACCCTGTGGTTTCCAACGCAGGAGAAAATTCCCTACAGCACCCGATGAAGGAAGCTCAACGCAAAAAGGGACAGCCCTTGCGGACGGTCCCTTCTGCTCAAAATTCCGGATAATCCGAAGGTTCTATCAGTCGCTCCGCGACTACTCGGCTACGGCTGCCTCAGCTACTTCTGTAACGGGAACTACCGATACGAACGAACGGTCTTTGCGGCCCTTACGGAACTCTACCGTGCCGTCAATCATAGCGAACAGGGTGTGGTCTTTGCCGATGCCCACGTTCTGGCCGGGGTGGTGCTTGGTGCCACGCTGACGAACGATGATGTTGCCGGCGATGATGCCTTGACCACCGAAGATTTTCACGCCGAGACGCTTGGAATGCGATTCACGACCGTTGTTAGAGCTACCTACGCCTTTCTTGTGTGCCATGGTATTGTTAAGTTGAGAGTTATCAGTTGCCGGTTGCTAGGCTATTGTTGCCACATCTTACACAGACTGGCAACTAGCAACACACACAGGCAGCTTAATTACCCGATGCTGTTGATCAGTACTTTGGTGAACTGCTGACGGTGACCGTTCAGCTTCTTGTAGCCCTTACGGCGCTTCTTCTTGAATACAAGAACCTTGTCGCCCTTCACGTGAGCCAGGATGGTACCGGTTACGGTAACGTCCAGCTCAGGAGCGCCAATAGTGATGGTTCCTTCGTTATCGGTCAGCAGGGCCTTGCCCAGCTCCACGGTGTCGCCGACGTTGCCAGCCAAACGGTGGGCGTATACAAATTTATTGGCTTCGACCTTGGTCTGCTTCCCAGCTATGTTGACAATTGCGTACATCGGCGTCTTCGCGGTTTCTGAAAAATGGAAGGCAAAAGTAGAAGGATGATTTTACAAATCCAAACCTAACTCACTAAACCTCATTGCTCCCGCCTTCCCGAGGCTTCTGCGGAGCATAAGCAGGAACGCGCTGGCGGGTACGCGAATAATTTTTTTGTGGACAACCGCAATTATCCACAAGCAAAATGTGGATAACTTTTCTTATCCCAGGCCGGTTCTCTCCAAAAGCCGCTTTGCACGCCCTAGGGTCAATGTTCAGGAGCTTAGAGTTATACACAAAAATTAACACACAAAAAAGCGGTGCTACGTCCTAGCTTCCCGACAGTGGGGTTTATCTTTGGCTTCGGCTGGACCGCAACAGTCTAAACATTCGGCTTTGCGGGTGGGTTAGCCCACCGCTGGCCTCGCGGCCGGACGCTTTTGCACTTATCATTTTACTCTTGTTGCCATGGAACCTCTGCTTACTGAGAACCCTAACCGCTTCGTCCTCTTCCCCATTCAGCACAACGATGTGTGGCAGATGTATAAGAAGGCCGAGGCCTCGTTCTGGACGGCTGAGGAAATTGACCTGGGTCAGGACCAGAAGGACTGGGATTCGCTCAACGACGGGGAGCGGCACTTCATCAGCCATGTGCTGGCCTTCTTCGCTGCCTCCGACGGCATCGTGAACGAGAACTTGGCCGTGAATTTTATGCAGGAGGTGCAGATGGCCGAGGCCCGCTGCTTCTACGGCTTCCAGGTGATGATGGAAAACATCCACTCGGAAACCTACTCCCTGCTGATTGACACCTACATCAAGGACGCCAAACAGAAAGACCACCTCTTCAACGCCCTGGAAACAGTACCGTGCGTGAAAAAGAAAGGCGAGTGGGCTATTAAATGGATCAACTCGGAGAACTTCACAGAGCGCCTGATTGCCTTTGCTGCCGTGGAAGGTATCTTCTTCTCGGGCTCGTTCTGCTCTATCTTCTGGCTGAAGAAGCGTGGCCTGATGCCGGGGCTGACTTTCTCTAACGAGCTGATTTCCCGCGACGAAGGACTGCACTGCGACTTCGCCTGCCTGCTCTACAAAGACCACCTGGTAAACAAGCTGCCCGAAGCCCGCGTGCACGAAATCATCCGCGACGCGGTGCAGATTGAGCAGGAGTTCGTGACCGACGCACTGCCCGTAAACCTGATTGGCATGAACGCCCAGCTCATGTCGCAGTACATTGAGTTTGTGGCTGACCGCCTGCTCGATGCCCTGGGCTACAGCAAGATCTACGGTGCTACCAACCCCTTCGACTTCATGGAGATGATTTCGCTGCAGGGCAAAACCAACTTCTTCGAGAAGCGTGTGGGTGAGTACCAGAAGGCCGGCGTCCTGAGCGAGCGGACATCGAACGCCTTTTCCCTGGACGAGGACTTTTAACCGTCGGGCGGCCGCTTATTACAGCGGCTCCACCAAACCCAAATAAACAACGAGGGCCGGCAGTTATCTGCCGGCCCTCGTTGTTTACTGTATAACGACCTGCTCTACCTGCGAGAGGCCATTGCCCGTTAGCTGCAGGTAGTACAGCCCGGCCGGCAGGGAGTTGCGCAGCCAGTTTAGCTCGTGCCAGCCCCGGGTAGCGGGGCCATCGTAGAGGCGGGCCACTTCCTGCCCGATGGCATTGATAACCCGCAGCTTAACCACGGAGGCCGCTGGCAGATAAAACTCCAGGCGGGTATCCGTCTGGAAGGGGTTGGGGCCAGTAAGGTAGAGCTTGGCAACGGGACTGGGGGCCCGGTGCAGCACGTAGGTGTCAATCAGGGTCCGTTTGCGGGTAAAGAACTGCAGGGCCAGACTGTCGGAAGTGGCGGTCAGGAGCATGGCTCCGTAATCGGCGTTAAATACAAGCTGGCTTTGCGGCAGGCGCTGGGTTTTCACCCGGTACAAGCTCCGGCCCCCAAGGCCATTCACAAAGTAGGGCAGCCCATCCACCATCAGCCGCTCGTAGTGGTGGTCGTGGCCAGCCAGTACCATGGAAGCGCCCCACTGCTGGAAAGGCCACTGCATTACCTGGGAGCTGCCGTGTGCTCCGGAGGAGTAGGGGGCGTGGTGCAGATACACCACTTTCCAGCGTGATTTGGAAGCCGCCAGCGCCGTGCGTAGCCATTGTGCCTGCCGTGAATCGGCATCAATGCCGTCGGGCTCGTTTGGGTCGCTGTTGAGCGCGAAGAAGTGTACGTTGCCCCGCACAAAATCATAGTAGCGGCCATTGCCGGGCAGCGTAAAGTAGTCGCGGTAGGCCTCGCCGTTGCGCGTGTAGTAGTCGTGGTTGCCGAGGGAGGGAAAGAACCGGTTGGTAGAAGCGCTGGGACCGTAGCGGCCCTTGTACTGATGAATGTAGGCGTGGTAGTATTGACCAATGTTCTGGTCAATGGTCAGAGAGTCGCCATAATCATAGTTGTTGTCGCCGAGGGTAATGATGAAATCCGGGTCCCAGCTTTTTACCAGGTCGGCTACGTCGCGCTCGGCCGGGCCGGCATAGCCATAATCCCCGATGGCGGCAAAGCGCTGTGCGTGGGCTGAAAGGGGCAGCAGGCCGGAAACCAGCAGGAGCCAAACGCACCAGAAAATACCGCGGAACTGGAAATTCATTGGACTTGAACTATGAAAAATATTATTGGCCAAAGAACCTGACGCGGTCTTAGCTACTCCTGGTTTTTTGTACGTAATTCGCACCCCCTATTTATAAAATAGATCCTATTTGACTTGCTCTTTTTTCACCTGACTTCACTTTAATCAATAAGCATCTCCGATAAGCCACCACCTGCTGCGCGCCATTGCGGCGGGTTTCTCCCTAGCGGCGGGGCTTGTGCGGAGCACCCTAATTAAATCCAAACTTTCGGCATTACTTCCCGCCTGGGGCAGCTCAGGATGAGCAGCCTTTGACCGGCCGGTATGCCTGGCTGTGAGCGGCCGGAAGCCTCTGCCGAAAAGCTAAACAGCCTGCGTAACTCAAAGTTCCGGCCTTTACCCTCCCTACGGGGGTAGGGTTTCATTTCAGATTAATTAACCATATCAACCATTGTATGCTTCAACTCTTTACTAAACGTGTATTTCTACTTGCCGGTATTGCCACTGCATTGGGCACCAGCGCCGTACACGGGGCCGACACCCTCTCCATTGCCTCCCGGTTTTATCACATTGACGCTAAAAAGAAAATCATCATCGTTAATCAGAACACGGACCTGATTAACACGGAAAGCACCCACACCAAAAGCCACCTCGCGCTGGATGACGCGTACGTGTTTGAGCAGCCCGTGCAAAGCATCCAGACGGATTCTTCCTATAAAGTCCGGCTGGCCAACACGGCCTATACGGTGTACTTTACCCAGCTCCCGATTCTGCGCGTTGCTACCCGGAAGGATATCGTGGACAGCCCGTCGGTGTACGCGCAGTTCTCGCTGGTAGAGCCCAGTGGCAAGGTTACGGAATCCGGCATGGGCATAGAAATACGCGGGGGCTGGAGCCAGACCTACCCCAAAAAGTCATTCGAGCTGAGCTTCTGGGCCGACACCACGGGGGCCAGCTCGGCCGACGTGAGCCTGCTGGGCATGCGCACCGACAATAAGTACAACCTGCAGGCCATGTACAACGAGCCCCTGCGCCTACGCAGCAAGGTGGCCAACGAGCTGTGGCAGGAGATACACCAGATCTACTACAAGAACCAGGAGCCCGAGGCCAAAAACGGCATTGCCATTCAGTACGTGGAGGTCTTCATCAACGAGGAGTACCGGGGCATTTACGCCCTGAGTGAGCGGATTGACCGCAAGCAGCTCAAGCTTAAGAAATACAACAACGGTATTACCGGTGAGCTGTACAAGGGCGGAGCCCGCGAAGAAGGCACTGATTTCACGGGCCTGCCCCCGTTCAGCAACACCAGCGAAATCTGGGGCGGATTTGAATACAAGCACCCTGAGGAAAAGATAGACTGGACCAACCTCCACCGCTTCGTGGAGTTTGTGCACAAGAGTTCTGACCAGGATTTCTTCGCCGGCTACCAGCAGAAGTTCAACCTCAATAACGCCGTCGATTATTTCATTCTCCTGAACCTGACGCGGGCCACCGACAACACGGCCAAGAACCTCTACATCGCCAAGTACAAGCAGGGCGAGCCGTACTACTACGTGCCCTGGGACCTGGATGGTGTGTTCGGCACGGACTGGCGGGGCTATGAAACCGGTACCGTGGACGATATTCTCTCCAACGGCTTCTACGACCGGCTGCAGCAAGACTGCTCGCCCAACGGATTCCGGGCGCGCCTGCGCAGCCGCTGGGCCGAGCTGCGGACTTCGGTTATCACGGAGACTCACATCATGGACAAGTTCCGGACGACGATGGGCTACCTGGCGGCCAACAATGCCTACGAGCGGGAAAACCTGGCCTGGGCCCAGTTCGAGGCCAAGGAAGACCAGCTGGAGTACACCGCTACCTGGCTGCAGAACCGCCTGCGCTTCCTGGATGCCACTTTCAGTCAGTCGTGCAGCCCGGCTCTGGCCGCTACCCCCTCTGCGGCTGCCAACGCCCTGAAGCTCTACCCCAACCCCGCCGAGGACTACCTGATGGTGGAAGCCGGGGCAGGCACCCAGGAGTTGAGCATCCGGGATTTGAGTGGGCGAGTGGTGCTGCAGGCTACCCTGCAGGGCCCGCGCAACCGGGTAGATGTCCGGGCTCTGCGCAAGGGCCTGTACGTGGCTACTATCAAAACAGGGGCGCTGATCCGGACGGAAAAGCTGGTGCTTAACTAGCGCCGCACCCTGCCGCTGCCGCGCCTGCCTAACCGGCCTGCTCCCGAAGGAGCGGGCCGGTTCTGTTTTCGCCCAGGGCCCTGGTGGCGGCCACCGCCAATACCACTTCTCCCGGAAATCAGCAACTCAATTTCCAACTGTTTTAGTCGGCTATATAGCCGTGTGCAAATAACAAAAACCGCCTAAGCACTAGCCTTTTAGCGGTATGTGGAAAACTTCCAAAGAATAGGTTTGTCCTGACCTTTCCAGACGGATATCTTCGGAACCGTTGACCTTGCCTCCGGGGGTAGGGAAGCGCCCGAGTGTTTACCTGAATTGTTTGGCTGGCCTGCTCCGGCCGTACTCATACTTCTACTACCACATCAACCTGCTACGCCTATGTTGGTAATCAAACGCGACGGCCGCCGCGAGTCCGTGAAATTCGATAAAGTCACGGCCCGCATCGAAAAGCTCTGCTACGGGCTCAACCAGAACTTCATTTCCCCGATTGAGGTAGCCAAGAAGGTTATCGACGGCATTTACGACGGCGTAACTACCGTGGAGCTGGATAACCTGGCAGCCGAAACGGCGGCCTCGCTCACGACCAAGCACCCCGACTACGCCATTCTGGCCGCGCGCATTGCCGTGAGCAACCTGCACAAGGTCACCAGCAAGTCGTTCAGCAGCACCATGAAGCGGCTGCACACCTACGAGGACCCCAAGACGGGCGAAAACGCCTCGCTGATTGCCCAGGACGTATGGGAAATCGTGCATGCCCACGCGGCTACCCTCGACTCGGCCATTATCTACGACCGGGACTACAACTACGACTACTTCGGCTTCAAGACCCTGGAGCGCTCCTACCTGCTGCGCCTCGATGGCAAGGTAGTAGAGCGGCCCCAGCACATGCTGATGCGCGTGGCCGTGGGTATTCACAAGGAAGACATTGCGTCGGCCATTGAAACATATAACCTGATGAGCGAGCGGTGGTTTACCCACGCTACGCCTACCCTCTTCAATGCCGGTACGCCCAAGCCCCAGCTCAGCTCGTGCTTCCTGCTCACGATGAAGGATGACTCGATTGAGGGCATTTACGACACGCTGAAGAATTGCGCCCTGATTTCGCAGAGCGCCGGTGGTATTGGCCTGGCCGTGCACAACGTGCGCGCCACGGGCTCTTACATCAAAGGCACCAACGGCACCTCCAACGGCCTCACACCCATGCTGAAGGTGTTCAACGATACGGCCCGCTACGTGGACCAGGGCGGCGGCAAGCGCAAGGGTGCTTTCGCTATTTACCTGGAGCCTTGGCACGCCGATATCTTCGACTTCCTGGACCTGAAAAAGAACCACGGCAAGGAGGAGATGCGCGCCCGCGACTTGTTCTACGCCCTCTGGACGCCCGACCTGTTCATGAAGCGCGTGGAAGCCAACGGCGACTGGACGCTGATGTGCCCCAACGAGTGCCCCGGCCTCGATGAGTGCTACGGCGAGGAGTTCGAGCGCCTCTACCAGAAGTATGAGCGTGAGGGCCGCGGCCGCAAAACCATTAAGGCCCAGGACCTGTGGTTTGCCATTCTGGAAAGCCAGACCGAGACCGGCACGCCCTACATGCTGTTCAAGGACGCCGCCAACAACAAGAGCAACCAGAAAAACCTCGGTACCATTAAGTCGTCGAACTTGTGCACCGAGATTATGGAGTACACCGACAAGGACGAGGTAGCCGTGTGCAACCTGGCCTCGTTGGCCCTGCCCCGCTACGTGCGCCCCGACGAAGCCGGTAACCTGATCTTCGACCACCAGAAGCTCTACGAGGTAACCTACCACGCCACGATGAACCTCAATAAGGTCATCGACATCAACTACTACCCCGTAGCCGAAGCTGAACGCAGCAACCGCCGCCACCGCCCCATCGGGCTGGGCGTGCAGGGGCTCGCCGATACGTTCATTGCCCTGCGCATGCCCTTCGAGAGCGACGAGGCAGCGGGCCTGAACAAGGATATCTTCGAGACCATCTACTTCGCGGCCATGACGGCCTCCAAGGACCTAGCCATCAAGGACGGGCACTACGAAACCTTCCCCGGCTCGCCGCTGAGCAAGGGCCAGTTCCAGTTCGATATGTGGGGCGTAACGCCGGAGTCGGGCCGCTGGGATTGGGAAACGCTGCGTGCTCAGGTAATGGAGCACGGCGTACGTAACTCCCTGCTGGTAGCGCCCATGCCCACAGCTTCTACGGCCCAGATTCTGGGTAACAACGAGTCGTTTGAGCCCTACACCTCCAACATTTATGTGCGCCGCGTGCTGAGCGGGGAGTTCATGGTGGTGAACAAGCACCTGCTCAAGGACCTGGTGAAGCTGGGCCTGTGGAACGACCAGATGAAGAACGCCATCATTGCCGCCAACGGCTCGGTGCAGGACATCCCGAACATTCCGCAGAACATCAAGGACTTGTACAAGACGGTGTGGGAGATTTCGCAGCGCCGCATTATTGATATGTCGGCCGACCGCGGCGCGTACATCTGCCAGAGCCAGAGCCTGAACCTGCACGTGCTGAACGTGAACTTCGGTAAGCTCACCAGCATGCACTTCCACAGCTGGAAGAAGGGCCTGAAAACCGGCATGTACTACCTGCGCACCAAAGCTGCCGTGGATGCCATCAAGTTCACGGTGCAAAAGCAAGCCGCCGAGACCCTGGAGCCGCTGAACGTATCGGCCCAGAACGCCTCCGACATGGCCTGCTCCCTGGATAATCCAGACGCCTGCGAGGCGTGTGGTTCGTAAATATTTTCGCAAATTCAAATAAAAGAGAGGGCAATTATGTTGCCCTCTCTTTTATTTAGTTCTTCTTAATAAGAAATTAAATGGCCAGCCTTAAGATATTTGTTTCTTCTACTTCTTATGATTTAGGGTTACTACGTTCACAGCTAAGAAACTTTTGTTCCAGCTTAGGCTATGATCCAATAACCAGCGAAAACTCAGATGTTCTATATGACCCTAGGATGCACACTCACACAAGCTGTGTACAGGAAGTTTCTAACTGCGATGTAGCTATCGTTATCATAGGATCTAGATTTGGCGGCAAAATAATACCCAAAGCGCTTGAATATATTGATATTGAAAAGGTAAGGGATGCTAGTCGCAATAAAAAACTTTTAGAAAATCCATCAGAGTTATCTATTACACAACTAGAAGTAATGAAGGCTATCGAACATAAAATACCAATATTTACATTCATAGACAATAGAGTAATGCATGATCATTTAGTCTATGAAAAAAATAAGAATAAAAATATTTTATCTAAGATAGAATTTCCTTCAATAGAAAAACCAGAAACAGCTGTATACATATTCGAATTTATAAACTTCATTCGCCAATTAACGGATAATAATAGCATTCAGGGATTTTCTAAATCTGAGGACATAGAGAATCATCTACGAAAACAATGGTCAGGATTATTTCAAAGATTATTGGCTGAACAACGGCAAAAGCACAATGAGGAAAAACAAATTCAGTTTTTGTCTAGTCAGCTAGCAGATATACAAACTGCAATCATGACCTCAATTCAGAATACTGATGTAAAGGAAATAGCGAAAGGCGCTGTTAAATTCAGAAGAGTAATAGAGTTTTTACTATCACTGAAAGAAGAAAACATTAATTATAAATCATTAATTACTACTTCAATTATTAGTTTACCGGAACTATTAGGCGACTTCAAGATAATCGAATTGAAAGAAGTTGCAGATATTCGTGTATTAGACAGGTATTCAAATAAAAGAGTTGCATTAGTAAGGAATGACAATAAGTTTTATTTAAGCATATATTACATGACAGTAAATGGAATAGAAAAAGAGTGGGACGATTTCAAGCAATTAAATCTTAAGATAAGAGAATCAATATACGATGCCATCGAAGATTTATACTTAACAAAAGAACACTTCTTAATACCATTAAAACTTCAGGAAATAAAAATAGGGGAATATATGAAAATAAATAATGCTGCAAATATTCCTACAGACGATGATAATGACTTGCCTTTTTAACACCCATTTAGCACGATTCTAACATAACGTAGCGTAACTTGCAACGCGGCAAACCGAAACCGCGCCGCTTGGAAAAATCCGGGCGGCGTTTTTCATTCAAGAAGGAACCACAAAGTCAGCGGCACGACTTGGCACAATTGTCTATATAGCGTTTCTACACTGCTCTATTCCTTATGAAATACAACGCTACTCTCTCGCTACTGCTGGGCCTGACGCTGACCTTTACCGCTGGTTGTGATAAGGATGACCGGGAACAGACGCCCGAGCCACTGCCGGAGCCCGCAGTTACCTATAGCCGCTCCATTGTGTACCAGGACAACGGCCAGCACCGGGATACCACGTTTCAGGCGAAGCAGTTAGAGGCCTTCGTGACCCAGAGCGCCCAGAGCCTATCCGTAGGCGTACAACCCGCCACCACTACCGAGGGTATCAACTTCGCGCTGGAGCGTACCAAACTGCCTGCCACTCTCACCGGAAGTTATACGCTCAAAACCATCGGTAACGGGACCCTGGATGCGGATGTAAACTACTACTACGACCTGCCCGAAAGCCGGGGCGGCGGTACCATCATCTACCCCAGCAGCATGCAGTACGTTACGGGCAGCCTCGCCATCAGCAGCTACGATGCCAAGCGGCAGCTCCTGAGCGGCACCTATACCGCCACCCTAACCGGGGCCAGCGACCCAACCGTGTCCTACGGTACCTTCCCCAAGCGCAAGTGCGACATCACCGTCACGGGCACCTTCGCCAACGTGCCGTTGAAGCAGGTAGAATAGCCTGTTAGCTCACTTCTAACCGCTCCGGAGGAGATACTTGTGCCTCCTTGGAGGGTGTAGTAGTGTTTGGCAACTATTGCCACCGCCGGATATAGCCGTTTCTTCTGTTATCTGGCAGGGCCTGGGGCGGCGGGGTGCAGCACTTCGCCGCCGGAGCAGCAGGTAGGTCAGGCAGCACCAGCCGGATATTCTACTTAGTGCCCTGCTGCGCCCCGCAGAAGCCTTAATGAAGGCTGTTTGGAAGTTAGCAGGACAGTACCTTTACTTAGTAGGTAAATCAATTTCATTTATATCCAGATTATGAAGTTCCTGGGAACTATCATCTCCGCCGGCTTAGGGCTGCTGGCTACTACCCACGCGCACGCTCAAAAACCGGAAGAGTATAAGGCCTCCAATAACATAACCTATCATCCCGGCGACACAATTCGCCTTGGCCGCGGCTCCGCACCCAATGGTGATTTTCGGTATTTGCAGGTAGGTGGCTGGGGAGCGGCTATGGCCAATAACCCCACCGGTAACCGGGACTTCTACAATGCCAAACGCTCCCTTGCGGGTTTGGCGGTGGTGGTAAAGAAAATAAACACCCGCCGGTTACATGGGCAAGCTACCACCACGTTTACAGTAGGGGCCGGAACGATAACCAACTTCAACCTCCTGATTGAGGAGGCTATAGCCTCATGCGAAGTAGCTGCCTGTAAATCAGCGGCACCAGAAACGGCAGCCCAACCACAACCCGATAAATACGACCGGCTTAACAAGATTAAAGCCTTATTGGATAATGGCACCCTCACTCAAACAGAATATGAGAGTGAGAAAGCAAAAATCCTGGCTGGACAGTAAGGGACTCCTGGTCCTTTGGGGAATCTTACCACATTAAACAACAAAGCTCCTGTAGTCTATAGGAGCTTTGTTGTTTAATGTGGTAGCCACCTAGCGGCTTATTTTGCTTATGTCACGTGGCTTACCATTGGTGCCTTACTTACTACCAATACCCATAAGAAACAGTTGGTGCGCGGGCACAACGGCATTTGGCAACTGTTGCCGCCGCAGGATATCTTGCCTCCCATGAATATACAGACAAAGGCGAGGCGGTTTCTGCTGTACCTGGCAGGGCTTGGAGCGGCGGGGTGTAGCAATTCGCCGCCGGAGCAGCAGATAGGGCAAGGGCCGCCGGTGGCCTCGGCAGCTTCGGTGGCGCAACCGGCTACCGCTGAGGCGCCTACCCCCGCGTCCGGCGCCTGCTCTTTGCCAGTGTACGATATGGAGGCCCTGAACAACCGGCTGACGGAGGAGCAGAGTCTGCCCGATAAGGCGGTGGCGCGGCTGGTCCGCCAGTACCCTCGGCTGCCGGAGATGTTCCGAAAAACGGAGGACGGCCTGAACCTCTACGCCCTCGATACGGTGAGCTGCCCGAAGTTTCGGCTGGTATCCTACCTCTACCAGGGGTACGACTACTATGCCTACCTCTACTACGTCACCTTCAGCCCGGATGGGCGCCAGCTCCTCGACTGGACCCAGGTAGCCACCATCGGGGCCGACGAAGGCTGGTACGCACGGGCGGGCATGCGGCTGGACCCGGATGGCCGGCTGCGGGTTACCGCCCTGGTGCAGGACGCCTCCGAGCCCTCCAGCTACGTTACCGACTACCAGGATTCCGTGGTAACGGCCTACCGCCTCACGCCCCAGGGCCGCTTCCAACACACCCGCCTCGACAGCGTCCGGCATAGCCTGCCCTCTCCGCCTCCGGATGCGGAGCCCGCCGGCTAAGGGTTCAGGCCATCCGAGGGGGTAGGCAAGCCCCAGGTTTGCCCGGCTCTTGCAGCAGCTTCCGGAGGCTGATGATGCGCCTATAAAAAAGGCTCCCGCTGGTGCAGGAGCCTTTTGGCTTTTGGAGGGGGGTAGGCGACTAGTGGCGTCCGCGGCCGTGGCCCCGGCCGTGCCCATGTTTGGGGCCGTGGCCATGTCCGTGGCCGCGGGGGGCGTAGTACACGGGCTGAGCCGGTACGAGCATGACGGGGCGGGGCTGGTAGTAGTGGCGGCGGTGCTTCCAGTGGCGGGCCGGGCGGGCCTCGCGCACCACCACTACCGGCGGAGGCGGGGCAGGCCGCCCAATGTTGATGGTTACCTGGGCCTGGGCCGGAGCCGCATCCAGCAGCAGCAGGGTAGCGCCGGCAAGGAAGGCAGCAAAGGGAAGAGCTTTCAGCATGTGGGAGTTGGTAAAGTGGGAGAGAGACAAGGAGCCGCCAGATTGCGTGAGGAACCTAAAGCCAGGTAGCCCGCCGCGTTGCCGGCTCAACAGTTGTCTTCAAAGATTAAGCCAGAGCGCCTGTTGGAATAGTGGTAGTGCTGTGTTTCAGCGCCTTGCGCTTTACGCCATGTTGTGCTCTTGTTTCGCCCTGGGATGGTCTGGCACAGGTCTTCCGGAAATCGGCATAAGCACACCGGGGCACCGATGGCGCATCAGACCAGAAGCAAAGCAGCGCGCCTGAGCCATTGCGCGCCTACCCCACGTCAGCACGAGAGATGTCTCAGCAAGCTCTACATGACCCTCCGATGGGCTCATCGGAAGCTATTCAATCTTTCATCAGCTCATTTTAGGCGTCGCACTCTTTTGCTAATATGCAGAACACCAGGCCTAAACCTGCCTGCTGTGAACAGGCCAAACGGGCGACTACCGCTTGGCAATACCGCTCCTTCCTGGATAAGCTCTTCTGCTGATGTCGCCACCCGGAAAGCCCACTCCCATGCCTTCGCCAGCGGTCCTGGCGTTGTACAACGCCCTGCCCAGCGTGTTCTGGTCGGTGCTGGGCCTGGCGCCGCTGGCCTGGTTCTGCTACACGCAGGTAGAGCGGCCGTGGCTGTACGGCCTGCTGGCGGTGAGTCTGCTGGGGTACGGCCTACCCAGGCGCTGGTTCCCGACGTGGCAGCTCAGTTGCGGGCCGGCGGCTTACCGGCGTCTGGGCGTACCGGCAGTAAACCACTTCACCCAGCACGGCACCTTCATTAACCGGCTTATCCGGGCGCGCTACCCCCGGTATCGGCACGTGGGCACGCGGGCATCGGTGCGGGCGCTTGTTGGGGGTAGCTACCACATGGAGCGGTTTCATGTGGTGCTGTTCGTGTTTTTCCTGCTGATCAGCGGCTACGCCGTTGGGCGCGGTCAGGCTGGTTGGGCAGTGTTGCTGAGCGTCCTGAACGTGCTTTATAACCTATACCCCATCTGGCTGCAGCAGTACCTGCGGGTGCGGCTGGGGGCGGTACCGGATGGCCGCCAGAGCTGATTTCGCGGGGTTTGGCCGCTGGCTTATCTGTTTCTGAGGGTAGCAGCGGGGAGTGGATGCCGGTGGGGCGGGTGCCGGGGAAGCAGTCAGGCTCAGTACTTCTCCTATCTTCGCCAGCGTTCCTTATTTTCTATTCCTGATGCGTTTATCTCTAGCCCCTTGCCTGCTGGCCCTCACAAGCCTGCTCGGCTGTACCCGCCTGCCAGCCACCGGCCCTCTGCCCACCCCTCCCCAGCACCCTACCGATATTATGCTGGTGGCCTGCCCCCACCTCTCCCAGCTCCGCAAAACCGACAAGCCCACCACCGATGTGCTGACGCCCCCGCGCCAGGCCGAAATAAGAGCTTTCCTGGGTCAGCTCCAACGCTTCCGGCCCGATGCCATCATGGTGGAAGAGCTACCCCAGGAGCAGCCCCGCATCGACAGCCTGTACGCGCTTTACCGGCAAGACAAGCTGGACCTGAGTACCCTGCCCGGCGGCCGCAGCGAGGTGTATCAGCTGGGGTTCGCGCTGGGCAAGCGTCTGGGCCTGGAGCGTATTTACTGCGTGAACTCGGAAGGCGGCACCTCGCAAAGCATTCTGCACGAAGGCAAGAACATCAAGCTGTATGAGGACGCCACTACCGAGCACCGGGTCTACTACGCCCCGGTTGTGCAGAAGTGGGAAAGCGGGGAGGTATCGATGTCGGGGCTGCTGTACTTCCTGAACAGCCGGCCCATGCTGGAGCAGCTGCACACGATGGTGTACCGCACCCCGGCCCGCGTGACGGACGGCACCCTGAAACCCGACCCCATGGTGGACGCCAGCTTCATCAAGCCTCACTACGTGGGAGCAGAGTTTATTTCGGTCATCTACAACCGCGACCTGAAGATCTACTCCAACATCGTAACCACCCAACTGGCTACCGGCAGCGCCCGCATCCTGACCGTTATCGGGGGCCGGCACGTAGCGTCACTGCAGGGCATTCTGGGGACTGATCCGGCCTACCGGGTAGTGCCAGCTACGGCTTATATCAGAAAAAAATAAGCCCGCCTGCTTTAGCAGGCGGGCCAATAGCCAAGGCGCGGGCTACGACATGTAGTAGCAGGGGTAGCGTCGCTGCCGGTAGATTTTGCCATCCTTGAACTCAAACACCAGGCACAGCTGCCCTTGCACCCGTTGGCCACGGAGCAGCGGCCCTACGTCGCTGGCCGTGGTGGCGTGCCAAAGGCCTTCCACCACTACGCTCCCATCGGGGTTGGTTTGCATGTGCTCCACCTCGAAGTGCTGGTCGCGCAGCAGCTCCCGGCCAGCGCGCAGATTGTCCATAATGTCGGTGAAGGAGCGGCGCTGAATCGTTTTGAAAATCAGATTGGGATACTCCGTCTGCTCTACCTCGGGGTGCAGAATAGTCGCGTAGGCTTCGGGCTCGGTGTTAAAGGCCTGAACCAGTTCAAAATAAGAGTTGATTACAGCAAGTTGCGCACTCATGAGGTGGGAAGCACTAAAATGGGATTCGAAGATAAGCGAAGCGTCTTACTTCATTGCCACAGGCTCGTGTTCAACACGGGGTTAGGGTCGGCGGCGCGGGTTGCGCGCCGGTGTGGCAGGCCGGGGCCGCTCTGCGGGCTTCACCTGCCCCGAGTCGAGAGGGCCTACGCTTACCTGTCCGCTGGGTACCGAGGGCTGGGGCAGCGGGTGGCCGGGCAATACCTGGGTTGGGGCGGGCACCGGCTCGGCTTTGCCCTGCCCTACCCCGGCGGGCAGCGTTACGCCCGGCATCGGGCTTACCCGCTCGGTGGGCTGGCGCCGCACGGGCTGCACTGGCGGGCGGTTCTGGGCCTGTGCCGCCGATGCGGCAAGACCCAGGAAAGCTATTCCAAAAAACAGAGTACGAGACATAAAGCAGGGAGCACACGGCCGTTAGGTGAACAGCTGCGCACCATGGCGCAGCACCTGCTGCCAGGCTTTATGGCATACGAGGCGCACCGGAGCCAAGTTCAGCCGTGAGTAGGTGCGCTCCCTCCCAAGCCCCGGGGGTTGCGGGCGCCACGCGGGGTAGGGACCTGCCTGGGCAGTACCGGGGCCGAGGCTACTTTATTGGAGAGGGCGCCTGCTGCAGCAGCCAGGCCTGGGCAGCGGCTTCCGTGTCGAAGGAGCGGTAGGTAAGCGGCAGCTCCTGGCTCTGGGTAGTGACATAAGCCGTTGCCAGGCGCACCATTACCTCCGGCGATACCACCACGGCCCCATAGCGGTAGCCGCCTTCCGTTACGGCCCGCGGCAGCCACTCGTGGGCTATCCATTGCTGCTCCTCGGGGGTGAAAGGCCGCATCCGGGTCTGGTCGATAAGCATGCGGCTCCAGTTGCGCCGCTGCATGCCCAGCATCATCTGCGTAAACAAGGCCTGCACAGCGGGCGTCGGGTACTGTTGGGCTCCCCCGCCCCAAATGGCCCGGATATAGCCCGCGGGCTCTTCCAGCAGGGTGCCCGCAGCATTTTCGAAATACACAACAGGCGAGGACGCGGCTTGCTTCATGAAGAGTAAAAGTACGCTATTGCCAGGCAGGAAATACAGCTGCTACGCCAATTTTGGTGAACAGAGCATCACCGGCCTACCCCTCAGCCGGGCCCAAACCTTCTCACGCAGCAAGGCCGGGAGAAGCGGTGCCCCACGGCACAACGCTTTCCTCCCGGCCTGCTAAAGCCCTTTGTCAGACCTGGCGCGGGCTAGATGGGGTAGTCGCGGGGCTCGTGCTGCACCGAAACCCACTGCACCCGGGTCATTTCTTCCATCACCCACTCGCCCCCAAAGCGGCCCAGCCCCGATTCCCGTTCACCGCCGAAGGGCGCATTGGGCTCGTCGTTTACACTCTGGTCGTTTACGTGAATCATGCCGGTTTCAATCTGGCGGGCCAGCTGCACGCCGCGCGTTACGTTGCCTGTGTGTAGGGCTCCGCTCAGGCCAAAGTCCAGCTCGTTGGCCAGCTGCAGCATCTCGGCCTCGTCGCGGAACGGAATCAGGGGCGCCACGGGCCCGAAGATTTCATTCTGGGCAATGGGCATATCGTTGCGCACGTCGCGCAGCACGGTGGGGTGCAAGGTGGCGCCGTCGGCCTCGCCTCCGCACACGATTTTGGCGCCCTGGGCCACGCTTTCTTCCAGGTCTTTCTGGATGCGCTGCACCTGCTTCTCGTCGATGAGGGGGCCGATGTCGGTGTCGCGCTGTTGGGGGTCGCCTACTTTCAGGGCCTTGGTGCGCGCCACCAGCTTTTCGCAGAAGGCATCATACACCGGCTCGTGCACCAGAAAGCGGTTGACGGCCATGCAGATCTGGCCCTGGTGCATAAACTTGCCCATCATGGCAGCAGCCACGGCCCTATCCAAGTCGGCGTCTTCCATCACAATAAACACGTTGTTGCCGCCCAACTCCAGGGCTACCTTTTTCAGGGCCTCGCCGGCCAGCTTGCCAATGCCTTTGCCCACGGGCGTGGAGCCGGTAAACGAAATCAGCTTGGGCACCGGATGCTGCACGAAGGCGTCGCCGATGACGGACGACTTGCCTACCACCACGTTGAACACGCCCTTGGGCAGGCCAGCTTCCTCGAAGAGCTTGGCCAGGAGCGTGCCGCCGGTTACGGGCGTCTGGGAGGCGGGCTTCACCACAATGGTATTGCCGCAGGCCAGGGCCGGGGCA
Organism: Hymenobacter sp. DG01; assembly: GCF_006352025.1. Taxonomy (NCBI): domain Bacteria; kingdom Pseudomonadati; phylum Bacteroidota; class Cytophagia; order Cytophagales; family Hymenobacteraceae; genus Hymenobacter; species Hymenobacter sp. DG01. The sequence goes on along the minus strand of NZ_CP040936.1, from coordinate 3,779,649 downwards.
ATGGAGCGCATGGACAGATGCACCGGAAAATTCCAGGGGCTGATGATGCCCACTACCCCCAGCGGCTTACGGTACACGCGGCTTTCCTTGCCGGGGGTGCTGGAGTTAAGGATAAAGCCGTGCAGGCGGTTCGGGAACGACGAGGCCTCCATCAGCACCTCGTGGGCCAGCATGATTTCGGCTTCGGCCTTGGCGTGGGCCCCACCGGCTTCGCGGGCTATCCAGTTGGCAATTTCGTCTTTGCGCTCGAGCAGCAGCTGGGCCGCCCGAATCAGGATGTCGCGCCGCTCCTGGGGTAGGGCGTTGCCCCAGCCCGTAGCGGCGGCTTTGGCTGCGCCGTAGGCTTCGTCGAGTTCCGCGAGGCCGGCGCACTTAATGGTCAGCAGCTCGGAGTTGTCGAAAGGGTTGATATCCTTGATGTAGTCGTCTTCGCGGCCGGGTTTCCACTCGCCGTTGATGAATTGCAGTTCGAGACCTTGGTAGGGTTGCATGAAAAGTTGTTTTCGAGGGGGTGAGAGAAAGAGCAGGTTGCCGGCCCGCAGCAGGTAGGCAATGCAAATCAACCTTGATCAAATACCAATAGTTTGAATAAAATCTGGGGTTGAGCTGGCAATAGCTCACAGAGGCTTTTCAACTCGCCGTTCGCGCTTCCACAATTGCCAGACTATCTTGCTTGCCCATAAAATTCCCTTTCCCGCCGTGCTCTGCCTCTCCCGTTTCCTCTACTTAATCGTTCTAACCGGCACTTTATCACTAACCGGCTGCAACGGCTCGTCGGCCCCGGAATCAGCTAAAACTTCTGCTTCGCCGACTATTATTTCTACGCCTACTGAGTCAAAGACCTGTCAATTACCAGTATACTCGCCAGAAGTAGAGCCCGCACGCAGCAGCCGGCTCAGCGAAGCGACGGTGCAAACGCTACTCTCGCACGCGCCGATCTTCCGGACGCGGTTCGGAAACTACGGCAGCTATGATGGCATATTTGCGTTGGACACTCTGCATTGCGCTGGCTTTACGCTAATACCACTGCTGCACCAGCATGAGGACTGCTGCCAAGAGCTGTACTACTTAACTTTCAAGGGTAGCACTTTAGTGGACGTGAAGGAAGTAGCTTCCAGTGGGGGCGATGGTGACTGGAGCAAAACAAGCACGCTGACTCTGCTCCCGAATGGCCGGCTCCGGGTAATCAGTCGGGAAGTAGATGCCGTAGAGGTAGAGGAGGCCGATATTTCACTGGATACGGCCGCAACATTGGCAGCCCTGAATAAGCAACGCTACGCGCTTGACTCTACGGTAACCGATTTCGAACTCACCCCGCAGGGCAAGCTGGTACGGTTGCCAGTGGATAGTGTACGATTTTATAACCGGCAACTGTAGCTCACAAGGCCTCAGAAAACATATCGCCTCCTGGTAACATCTGATTTTCAGATACGTATAAACTGCCGCTTTTAGTGATGTTTCACTTTAACACGGCTTACAATCATGGCTATTCAGAAGTATCAGGACTCGTTTTCTGACATGAACTCCTCTAGCTTCAGCACCATGCTCGACCGGTTTTTCAGCGACTCGCTGGCTTCCCGGGGGCGGGTGAACAGCTTCTCGCCCCACGTTGATGCCTACGAAACCGAGAAAAGCTACGAGATAGAAGCGGCCCTACCCGGCCTGAAGCGCGAAGACATTAAGGTGGACTTTCACCAGGGACGCCTGACTATTTCGGGCGAGCGGCACTTCCGCCAGGAGCAGAATGAGCGGCGCTACCACATGGTGGAAAGCTCCTACGGCTCTTTCCACCGCGCCTTCCAACTGCCCGATACGGTGGAGGCCAGCGGCATTGCGGCCCGCTTCGAGGACGGCATTCTGCACGTAAGCGTACCCAAGGACGAGAAGAAAACCATGCGCCACCAGATTGAGGTGCGCGGCGGCCAGGGCCAGCACAGCAGCCCCGGCCAGATGTCGGAGCGCATGGGCCAGCAGGCCACCGATGTAGCAGTGCAGTCGTCGGGCGCCCACCCCGGCAACGGACATCCGTCGAATGGCACCGCAGCCTCCACTGACCCCGTTGAGGAAATGAGAAACCGGCCCCAAAGCTCCGGGGTAGGTTCCTGAGTTGCCTTATCGATGGAGTATCAAACGCAAGGCCGGCCCCGTGGGGCCAGCCTTGCTGCGTTAGCCAGATTGCCCCGCGAAGCTCTCCACTTACTGAACCATAGCCACTTCAGGTCCCCGAACGTACAAGAAGGCTGTATTTCCTTCACCCTAACTCCCCGACATTATGCACCGCCTTCTTCTTTTTCTGTGGCTTTTCGTGGTGGGCCTGGGCTGGTCGGCCACGGGCACGGCCCAGGAGCTGCCGCCCCGACCTTCGCCGTTTCAGTTCCTCAACGACCAGGCCCAGCTCCTACCCCCTGCCAACGCCAAAACCCTGGAGAGCGGCCTGCGCCGCTACGCCGATGAAACCGGTACCCAGATTGTGGTGGTAACGGTGCCTTCCTTGGGTGGGCGCAGCGCCGCCGAGTACGCCCGGGCCCTGGGCACGGCCTGGGGCATTGGGCAGCGCGACAAAAACAACGGGCTGGTGGTATTGCTGGGCGCCCAGGACCGGCAGGTAAGCATTCAGGCCGGCTCGGGCCTGCAGGACCGCATTACGCCCGAGCTGACTCAGCGGGTAATCAGGGAGCAGATGACGCCTAGCTTCAAGCAGGGCCGCTACTTTGCCGGCCTGCGCACCGGTCTGAATACTCTGATGCTGGCCGCCAACCCCAGCTCCGATCCGCGTCAGAACCAGCCGGCCGCCGCTGCTACCCCTTCTGCCTCCCCCAACGATATGGGCGCCGCCCCGAACAGCGGCCTCAGCAACGAGCTGCCCGCCAGTGCTGCTACTCCCGACCCCATGATGACGCCCGCTGCCGCGCCTGAGCCGGCCTCCTCGGGCTTTGGCATTGGTACGCTGGTACTGGGCGTGGTGGTAATAGGTGGGGGCATCTGGCTGGTATCAAAGCTATTCCGGCGGCGCAGCCCGGCAGCGCCCACCGCCCCCGGCACCTATGTTGCCGGCACTGCCCCGGCCCCCGATTTCCTGCCCCGCCAGCCCAACGCCCCGGCTGGCAATTACGGGCCACGCGCTACCCAACCCGGCGGCGCTCCTGATTTTCTGCCCAACCGCAACAGCGGCTTCGGCGGTGGTGGGGGTAGCGGCCTGGGCAGTGGCATGGGCGGCATGCTCATGACCGGAGCGGCGGCCGCAGCCGGCGCTTACCTCGGCAACCGCATGGCCGAGGGCCACGACCGGCCGGATAGCAGTGCCCTCAACCCCGACACTCCCCCTCCTTCCCTGGGCACTGATGCTGCCGCCGGAGCCATAGGCGGCGCCGGAGCAGCATCCGGCGGCTTCCCGGCCCTGGACAACACCGGCACCTCGGATGAGGCCGGCCCGGACTACTTCTCGGAGGACTACACGGCTAATGAGCCCGACTACTTTTCCTCTGACGATGCTTCCTCCTACGATGATATGTCGTCGGATGACACGGGCGGGGGTGGTTTCGATGGCGGCGACGATAATAGCGGTAGCTGGTAACTCCCCTGTGGCGCCTGGGTCACTCTCCCGCGCCGGCCGGCCCTACCCCCGGCGGCGTTAAGTAGCCTTGAAAAGCAAAAAGCCGGTTTCCGCGACGTGCGGAAACCGGCTTTTTGCCTGAGGGGGTGCTGCTATTTTTTGGGCATGCTGCGGGTGGGTGCTCCTACCTGCACGCTGGGGGTGCGCTGCTTGCGTTTCTTCTGAGCTTTGAGACGGAGCTTCCAGCGGCGGAAGGGGCCCAGCTTTTTCATCTTGTGGCGGCTGTTACCGCGGTAGCGTTTGTAGTTGGGCCGGCCGCGCTTGTAGGTGCGCCGGAATAACGGCGTGCTTTCCACCATTTCCGTGCCGACCGATGGGCTGCTCTCTGCCTCGGCCCGCGCCGCCTCGGGCTCCAGGAACATCAGAAAAGCCAAAAACAACAAGAGTATTGTTTTGAACATAAGAAAGAATAAGAAGTGGAAGAACACTACCTCGTAACGAAGACCAAGGTAGAATAAATCTTCCTATAATTCACATAACCACCTGATATAAAGATTTTATCTGGAAAACATCATACTAATACCAAGCCAGCAAGATTTCGAATATTAGCTTTATTTTATTTAACTTTTCTTATAAAACCAATGTAACTACCTGTTTTTACTGAACCTGGTACCCCCCGGTTTTCGTGGCAGTCTGCGTGCTCAGGCAGGGGTAGTGGGCGTGGCAGCAACCACTCCGTAACGTCAGCAACTTCAGGGCTTACCCACGGGAGCATAGCCACCGGACGGCCTCGCCTTCATCGGTAAACTGGTTCAGGGAGCAGTAGTTGCCGTGCGTATAGGGCAAGGGGGGTAAGGTATCGTCGTGCACGTCGTTGAGCTGGTGAGGAGCCACCAGAAAGGCCAGGTAGGCATGATTGCCGAGGTGCTGGCGGAGCAGAGGGTAAAATACAGTGGTCAACCAGTGCACGTCGCGGGCATCCACCTCCAGGCGGCGGCGAGAGTCAATCAGCCACCGGTGGCATAGGTCGCAGGCCGTAGCGTAGCGCAGCACTTCCTGGTAACCAGCCCGCAGCTCGTGTGAAGCCGTGGGGCGCGTCCAGCGCACGGCTACGATGCCCAGGTCGGGGCGGTGGGTCAGGTGCAGGAAATCGGCAAGGGTAGTGGAAATCATGCAGTCAGGGCGAAAAAGCAAAACCAACAAAAAGCGTTTTCCCGATACGAAGCCCAGGCATGGCGCGTTGAGCTACCCTGAAACCGCGCCCGGTGCGCCCTGGCCCGGGGTGGCACCTCCGCAAGGGGTAGCAGCCTACGACTTTGCGGGTGCGGCAGGCGCCTCCACGGGCCGGATGTCGTAGCGGCGGTTGAACTCCGCCACCGCGGCCGAACCTACGTTGCGCTTCGTTACCACAATCATCACCCCGGCCGCGGCCTCGGGGCCAAACACACGCACCGCATCTTCCCCGTTTACCACGTTCACGGAGGCAATGGTGCGGCGGTTCAGCGCATTAATGGTTTTCTGGTCAGAAGCCACTCCGTCGAGAAAATACAGGCTGGGGCCATCTATCTGGCCGGCGGGAGCGGCCGGCTCTGGCTCGGCCTGGGCGGTGGGGGTAGTCAGTCCCAGCAGCAAGAGCAGGCTGGTTCCGAAGGCAGTTTGGCGGAAGGAGGAGTAAAGGGACATAGTGGGCTGCCGGGCGCAAAGTTTGTGCCGCAAGCGCAACAGAAAGCCCGGCTTCCGTCAGAAACCGGGCTTTTCGGCAAATAATAACACGTTGATAACCTGCCGGCCGGCCTATTGTTTGGTGGTGATAATTACCGCGCCGTTTTTACCCTTCTCGCCATACTTGGCGGTAGCCTTTTCGGCGTCCAGCACATACACGCTCTGCACGCTACCTGCCGGCAGTTTCGTTTCGCCGGGGGTAGCCTCTTTGCCATTGATGAGCAGCAGGCGGCCCTGCAGATCTGCGGCTGGGAGGCCTTTACCCGCAGTTACGGCGTTTATTATCTGCTGTACTTCCGGCGTTGGCGGTGTATAGGAAATGTTGTGCGCCTTCAGGAAGGCCTGGACCTCTGCCGAGTCTTTGTTTTTCTTCGTGATAACCAGGATAACTCCACTGCTCGCTTTTTCACCGAAAGCTTTAGCGTCCTCCTTCTTCAGCACATTCACACTTTCGATGGCAGCTGGGCTAAGTGCTTCTACTTCAGCTTTAGTGGCTGGCTTGCCATCCAGAAAGTACAAAGGCTCGGCGGCTACCAGCGCCTGGCCTTCCGCGCCGAAGAGCACTTTGACGGGGCGGCGCCCGTAAGCTATTTCCGCCCGGTAGCGCAGGTTACTGCCATCGGCAGCCCGCACTTCGGTCACTCCAATAAGGCGGTACTCCGGATATTCCTTCACAATGTAGGCCAGGGCCGCAGGCGGAAGCGCGCTAACAGGAGCATCTTTCTCCACGTCGGTGGGGGTAGGGGCAGCTAGGTCGGAAGCCGTTCCTACGGCCAACGTTACTTTGGGAGCCGAGAAACTCAAAAGGCTCAGGGCCAGCGGTAGCAGCAGCAGGTAGCGGGCGGCCTGCAGGGGGGCAGTGCGGGGCTTATTCATCATGGCAATGCGGGTTTTTAACAGGTGAAAGTTGAAATGACTGACCAAGGCATTGGAATGGGCCTGACTTTGCACGTTCTGGCGCAGCAGGCGGTATTGGTAGGCTTTGGAATCGAGCAGACCGGACTGCAGCACCCGGTAGTCGGTGTGGAACTCCAGGTTTTCGTGCAGGGCCTGCCGCAGCAGCCACACGCCGGGGTTAAACCAGTAGAACACCAGGCTCAGCTGGGCCAGCAGCACATCCACGGTATGCCACTCGCGCACATGCACCTGCTCGTGGCAGAGAATGGCCGGCAACTCGTCGGGGCCATGCTGGTTGGGGTTCAGATACACCGTTTGCCAGAAGGCAAAGGGTGCCACCGGCTCCGGCACGGCCCGAAACCCTGCCCCCTCAAACTCTGTGGGCCGGGAGCGGCGGTGCAGGCGGTACAAGGACAGCAGCTGCAGCAGAAACCGCACCGCCAGCACCCCTACCCCCGTCCAGTAGGCAAAGCCCAGCCAGTTGATAGCCTCGGGCGCGGTGGCCGCGCCTACCGGCAGTGCCTGCCAGGTGGGCGCCAGCTCCAGCAGCGGCACCGGCAGGGGCTGGCTCCGGGCAAACCACTGGCTGACATCCAGCAGCGGATAAAGCGGCGCGAACACCAGGACCACCAGCAGAAAGGCCCGGTTCAGGCGGAAGAAGGTCAGGCGACGCAGCAGCAGGTAGTACCCGGCGCAGAACAGCAGCAGGGCTCCGTTCACCTTCAGCAGGTAGGGTAGCAGTTCGGGCGTGCTCATTTGTCCTCGCCTTTTTCAATCATGCGCACAATCTCCTTAAGCTCTTCGGCGCTGATTTTCTGCTCCTTGGCGAAAAAGGAAACCAGCTCTTTATAGGAGTTGCGGAAGTAGTCGCCCACGAAGGTGCCCAGAAAGCGCTTGCGGTAGTCCTCGGCCGGAATCAGGGGCGTGAAGCGGAAGGTGTTGCCCAGCTTTTCGCCGCGCAGGTAGCCCTTGCGCTCCAGGTTGCGCACCGTGGAGGCCAGGGTGGTGTAGGGTGGGCGGGGCTCGGGCAGCAGCTCCAGCACCTCCTTGATAAAAGCACCGTTCAGGTGCCAGAAGCCGCGCATGGCTTCTTCTTCAGGTTGGGTAAGTCGTTCCATATCAACCTTTACTATCTTTTCGTAATACTACGAATATTTCGTAATTAGATACATTATTCCGCAGATTATTTTCGATAAAGCGCAAAAAAGCCCGCCTGCAACACGCAAACGGGCTTTTTGATTGATTTAACGTAAGGCTTACCAGATGCGGGCGCGCACGTTGTCGGCGCGTACCATCTTGGCGTCCTGCTTGCAGCCGAAGGCCTCGTAGAACTCGGGCATGTTCATGAGCGGGCCGTTAGTGCGGTACTGAGCCGGGGAGTGCGGGTCCGTGAGCACCTGCTGGCGGATGTACTCGGGCCGGGCGCTGGTACGCCAGATTTGAGCCCAGGCCAGGAAGAAGCGCTGCTCCGGCGTCAGGCCGTCGAACTGGGGCACGCTGCCATTCGGGTACTGCTTCTTGATCTGCTTCTGCAGGGCCGAATAAGCCAGAGCGGTACCACCAAAGTCGGCCAGGTTCTCACCCATGGTCAGCTTGCCGTTCACGAACACCGAGTCCAGGGGTTGGAAAGCGGAGTACTGAGCGCCCACGAGGCCGGCCCGCTTCGTGAATTCGGCGGCATCCTCCTTGGTCCACCAGTCGCGCAGGTTGCCCTCGGCGTCCGATTGGCGACCCTGGTCATCGAAACCGTGGGTGATTTCATGGCCGATGACCGCGCCCATGCCGCCATAGTTCACAGCGTCATCGGCTTTGGGGTCGAAGAACGGGGGCTGCATGATGCCGGCCGGGAACACAATTTCGTTCATCGATGAGTTGTAGTAGGCATTCACCGTGGGCGGGGTCATGCCCCACTCGCCGCGGTCAATGGGCTTACCAAACTTGCTGAGGTTGTCTTTGTACTCCCATTCGCGGGCGGCCAGCACGTTTTTCAGGTACGACTCGCGCGAGATGTTCAGGGCCGAGTAATCCTTCCACTTATCGGGGTAGCCGATTTTAACGGTGAAGGAGTTGAGCTTTTTCATGGCCTCGGTTTTGGTAGCCGGGCTCATCCATTCCAGGGCCTGGATGTGCTCACCCATGGCTTCCTTGATGTTGGCTACCATCTCCAGAGCCTTCTGCTTGGTTTCCGGCGTGAAAGCCTTCTCCACGTAGATCTGGCCGAAGGCCTCGCCCAGGGTACCGTCGGTGGCGCGGAGCATGCGCTTCCAGCGGGGCTGCTGCTGCTTGGCGCCGCTCATCACCTGCTGGAAACGGAACGACTCATCCACGTAGGCTTTCGGCAGGGCCGAGGCCACGGAGTTCACCAGGTGGGCGCGCATGTAGGTTTTCCAGTCGGCCACGGGCTCCTGCTGCAGGGCCGTGCTGGCTTCCTTCATGAACTCAGGCTGCCCTACGATAATCTCCTTGGCCGAGCCCAGGCCAACCTGAGGCAGCATGGCGGACAGCCCCAGGTTCGGGAACTGTTTGTTGGCCTCGGCTACCGTCATTTTGTTGTAGTTGGCGTACCGGTCGCGCAGGGCTACGCGGTCCTTGCTGGCTTTAGCCAAGCGGGTTTCCAGGCGCAGCACGGTAGCGGCGTTCTTGGAAGCGGTGGCCTCATTATCGCCCAACATCTTGAACATGTTGGTCAGGTAAGTAGTGTAGGCCGAGCGGATGGTTTTGGAGCGGGCGTCGTCCTTGAGGTAGTAGTCCCGGTCGGGCAGAGTAAGGCCGCCCTGGCCCAGGTAGAGGGCGTACTCGGTGCTTTTCTTGGAGTCCTGGCGTACGCCGAAGCCAAATACCGAGCGGGTTTGCAGCATCTGCTGGCGCACCAGCTGGGCCTGCAGGCCTTTCAGGTCTTTCACGCCATTGATGCGGGCCAGTTCGGGCTGCAGGTACTTCAGGCCGGCTTTCTCGATGGCCACGGTGTCCATGGCCGAGGCGTAAAAGTCGCCCACTTTCTGCAGGTTGCTGCCCTTGGCGGCCGATTTGTTGGCGGCGGCCGTTTCCAGAATATTGCGCAGCACGGCGTTGTTCTGGTCAATCAGCGTGTTCCAGGAACCCCACGACGACTCGGCGGCCGGAATGGGCGTGTTCTTAAGCCAGGTGCCCGAGGCGTACTGGAAGAAATTGTCGCAGGGCGACACGGACAGGTCGCGGGCCGAGAGGTCGAGGCCAACGCCGGGCATTACCGGACCCTTCGGGGCCTGCGAGGGGGTAGCAGCCGTGGAAGCAGTGGCCGTGCTGGCTGTGGTATCGGTGGCAGAAGAGGCCGAGGCGGCTGGCGTGCTGGAAGCGCAGCCCGTGAGGGCCAGGCCTGCCGCCGTGCCCAGGGTGAGCAACAGGTAGTTTTTGGAGGTCATGTGGGAAAGAAAGTGAATTTATACTCGTGAAATATACAACCGGAAGCGTCACTTACGCCAGTGCCCCGCCCCGGCCCGACGAGCTCCGCCCATCGGGCCGGTTGGCTTCGGGCTGATGGTTGCCCGGTAAGGTTCAGTAGGAGGCCCAGGGGTAGGCAGATGCTGTTCCGGCGGCGCGGATGTGTGCAACGGCAACCGGTCCGACGCTGCGCGTCGGACCGGGGCCGGTGACATCAGGCTACCAGATAACAGCCCGCTCGGCGTCGGGGCGCACCATTTTCTGGCCCTGCTGGCAGCCGAAGGCTTGGTAGAAGGCGGGCATGTTCATCAGGGGGCCAATGGTGCGGTACTGGCCGGGCGAGTGGGGGTCGGTGAGGATCTGCTGGCGCAGGGCAGCCGGACGGATGTTCTGACGGCGCAGCTGGGCCCAGCTCAGGAAGAAGCGCTGCTCGGGCGTGAAGCCGTCAATCAGGGGGCGGTTGCCTTTGCCGTAGGTTTTGTCGAGCTGCTTCTGCAGGGCGCCGTACACAATGGTCAGACCGGCGAAGTCAGCTAGGTTTTCGCCCATGGTCAGCTTGCCATTTACGTGCACGGAATCGAGGGGCGAGAAGGCATCGTACTGGCGTCCCACTACGGCGGCCCGGCGCGTAAACTCCTCCCCATCGGCCTTGGTCCACCAGTCGCGCAGGTTGCCTTCGGAGTCGTACTGCCGGCCCTGGTCGTCGAAGCCGTGGGTCATTTCGTGGCCCATTACGCCGCCAATAGCGCCGTAGTTTACCGCGTCGTCGGCTTCGGGGTCGAAGAAGGGCGGCTGCAGGTACCCGGCCGGAAACACGATTTCGTTCATCGGCGGGTTGTAGTAGGCATTAATGGTAGGCGGGGTCATGCCCCACTCGTTGCGGTCAATGGGCCCGCCGAATTTCTTCACGTTCTGGCGGTAGTTCCACTGCCGGGCGGCCAGCACGTTTTTCAGGTATGACTCGCGTGAAATGTTCAGCTCGGAGTAATCCTTCCACTTATCGGGGTAGCCGATTTTCACGCGCAGGGCGTTCAGCTTCTTAAGGGCTTCGGCTTTGGTGGCGTCGCTCATCCAGGTGTTCGTCTGGATGTGCTCGGCCATGCTCTCCTTGATGTTGGCTACCATTTCCAGGGCCTTGCGCTTGGCTTCCGGCGAAAACGCCTTATCCACGTACAACTGGCCGAACGCCTCTCCGAGAGTAGCATCGGTAGCCGACTGCATGCGTTTCCAGCGAGCGGCCTGCTGCTTGGCCCCGCTCTGCACCTGCTGGAAGCGGAAAGCCTCGTCGGCGTAGGCTTTGGGCAAAGCCGAGGGTAGGGAGCTGACCAGTTGCCAGGTTAGGTAGGTTTTGAGGTCGGCCACGGGCTCCTCTTTCATCATGGCGCTGACTTCCCGAAAGAAATCCGGCTGACCCACAATCACTTCCTTAGCGGCACCAAAGCCGTTTTGGGCCAGCATGCCGGGTAGGCCGATGTTGGGAAACTGCTTGTTGGCCTCCGCCAGGGTCATTTTGTTGTACGTCGAGTTGGGGTCGCGCAGGGCTACGCGGTCCTTGCTGGCTTTGGCCAGACGGGTTTCCACGCGCACCACGGTAGCCGCTTTCTGGGCAGCGGTGGCCTCACTGTCGCCCATCAGCTTAAAGGTGTTGGTGAGGTAGGTGAGGTAGGCCGTGCGCACGGCTTTGGAGCGCGGGTCGTCCTTGAGGTAGTAGTCCCGGTCGGGCATGCCCAGGCCGCCCTGGCTCAGGTTCACGGCGTACACGGTGCTCTGCTTGCGGTCGGGCCCCACCCCGGCCCGGAAGAAGGCGCCGGTGCCCAAGGTCTGCTGGCGGGCCAGCTCGGTTTGCAGGGTTTTGAGGTCTTTGATGGCGGCTATGCGCTTCAGCTCGGGCTGCAGGTATTTCAGGCCCGCCTGCTCAATGGCGGTGGAGTCCATGCCCGAAGCGTAGAAGTCGCCGACTTTCTGGGCGTTGGAGCCCTTGGCGGCCGAGGTGTTGGCGGCAGCCTCTTCCAGAATCTGGCGGAGCGTGGCCTGGGTCCGGTCGCCGAGCAGGTTGCGCGGGCCCCAGCTGGAGGCGTAGGCCGGAACGGGGTTATTCTTCAGCCAGTTGCCACCCGAAAACTGAAAGAAATCTTCGCAGGGCGACACCGAGCGGTCCACGTCCTGGGGGTTGATGCTGCGCCCGCCGGTAGTGAAAGCCACGGCGGCCGGGTTGGCAGCAGCGGCGGGGGTAGCCGTAGTGGCGGTGGTTGTGGGTTGGCTGGTAGCGCAGCCGGCCAGCGTGAGCAGCAGGGCCGCAGCCCCGGCGCGCGGTGAGGCAGAACGGTGTTTCATTCAGCGAATTAGAGGAAGGGATTTCCGCTAAGGTCGCAGCTTGCGCCGGGAAGGTTGCGCGGGTTTGTAGTGGGGTGTAACAGGCCAGTGGCGGGCGAGTTAGATAAGCCAAACAGTCACTTGTTCTGTAATTACTTCTATCTATTGCGGTAGTTTAGTTTCACTTAACATAGTTTGACTTCTCGGACAGCTTTCGTGAACGTCTCCTAGTGCAATTGAGATAGGCGCTTAGTCAATTCTTGAAGCCCCGGCGCTCCCAATCCACGGTAGAGAACTCTTCCCCTGTATACTAAAATAAAGGTAGGGTACTCGCGAATCTCCAACTGCGTGAGCAAGGAATGCGCTTTGTTAGCCGGCACGACGATGTTAGGCCACGGGATGGAATGGGCCGCCACGTAGTTTTTTACCTTCTCCGGCTCGTCCAGGGCTACCCCAACCAGGTCGATGGAAGCTCCATACTGTCGGTGTAGCGCTTGTAGGGCGGGGGTAAGCGCGACGCAGGGCTTGCACCAGGTTCCCCAGAAGTCCAGCACGAGGGGCCGCTCGGCGCCCGTCAACCGAACCCGTTGGCCCTGTACATCGGTCGATTCCGTGGGCTGAAACAGCAATTGCGGAGTACTCCCGTAGGCGGAGGGCGCCTTCTCGGGCCCCGTGACCGTTACGTACAAACTGTCGCCCGCGGGGCTGAGGTGGCTAAGCCGGACCAAGTGTCCATGCATCAGAAACGATTCGCCCAGGCGGTAGGTAACGGGCGCGTTTTTTTCATCCCACATTCGCACCTGCGTGCTGGAGTCTGGGTAGACGAGGTCATGGGGGAGGCCGGGGTAGCCGGGATGGGTTACGCGGAGGGCGAGGCTGTTCGAGCCCAAGGGCAGGGTTCCCATGGACCGATGTCCCTGAAGTTCGAGCCGAAGAAACAAGTCCTGTTCGCGGGCGGAGGCGTACCGTTCCCCCGTGGCATAGACCACCGGTCGAAGTTCGAGCAGCCGGGAGCCGTGTGCTCCCTCCAAGGCGATGCGGAAAGCCGCCGGCGGGGTGTTGCCCGGCGTTGTTGGCAGCACTTGCTGGTCACGGGCCCGAAACGTTAATGAATTGGGGCTGGACGCGGGCACGAGAACGATGCGCTCCTGGGCGTCGCGCCCGATGAGGAAGTTCACCCGCTGGGTGGGCAGTGGCCCGGGACTTCCGCCGAACTCAACGTACTTGAGCAGGTAACGGCTAACCCCCTTCGGTACGGAGCTTGGGGTTTGCACCGTGTCGAGCTGCGTGGAAAATACAAACCGACTGCTGCCCGTCTCCTGTACCAAAGGAATTCCGACAACGTCTTGCGCGGCGCCGCTCAAGACGCAGACGATGACTAGCAGCAACGAGAGTCCCCAACGAGCTGCTCCTCTCTTCAAATCAAGCTGCGCACAGCTGGCAAGAATATAGGGCATTGGACGTTCGGTATGAAGGGCTAGTAATAAGCACCCAAGCTACGGCCTAGCTCTCTTTTCTTCAACAGTAGCACAAGCCAAGGCCGTTGATAGAAGTCAGCCAGTATTTCGGCAAAACGCGCCTGCTCTTGAACAGCTGCCCTGCACGAACCGCCAGCAGGTCGCTGCAATGACTGGCGAGTTCCGTAAACTCGAAACCAGATGCCTTCCCTGGTTTCAAGTAGTAGCACTTCTCCGAGCAGGAATGCCAAGTTATGGCTCCTTATAAGCCATATACAGGTGCACCAAGCGGCCGAGGCGTGGGCCGGGAAGCAAGCTGCTGTCCGCTTCTTGGTGCCCACAAGGAAAGCCTACCATCAGAGGGTTTGTTGTACTTTCTTCTGCAATCCTGGGTAGGGGACATCGACGGCAACAATGCGGCCGGTGCTGTCCACGAGTAAGTTGGCCGGGATGCCGGTAATGCCAAACCGCTGGATATCCTCTCCATTTCCACCTCGCAGCTCCGAGAGGTGCGGGATGCGCAGGCTGTCCTCGGCAATGGCCTGCACCCACTTGTTGTAGTTGTTGTCCAGTGAGACGCCAATCATACCAAAGCCCTTGCTATGGTATTGGCTATAGAGCTGGCGGTACTTGGGCATCTCCATGCGGCAGGGGCCGCACCAGCTGGCCCAGAACTCGACCAGCGTTAGTTTATTCTGTTTGAAGAGCTGCGCGGCATCCAGTTCCTGACCCGTCGGCGTTTTGCCAGCCAGACTCCGGACGTAGCTGCCTACAAAGCGCTGGCTATTCTGGTTGCGGCCTTCGTTTTTGGCTAATTGCTTGTCTAGTAGCTGGCCGTAGAAACTCTGTTGCAACGGCTTAGGCAGGGCTTGGTAGTACTGTCGGAAGCGCTCCACTGCCGGCCGGTCGTTGCGGTTGTCCAGCATGGCGTAGATGGCCACTTCGGAGGTAGGGTGCTGCCGAACGAACAGATCAGCCGCCGAAGCCCAGTAACCGGAAGCCCGGTAGTCGAAGTTTCTGACGGAATCCGCCCATTGCGCTATCAGGGCTTGGTTGCCAGAGTTGAAGGTTTCACGAAACTTCGCCGTGACCAGGGCTTTATCAACAAAGAACTTCTGCCAGAGACTGTCGCGCGTGAGCAGGTACTGTTCCCACTCTTTTTGCTGAGGGGAGGTGGAGAAGACTACCGTATTTTTCAGATAAGAACCCACACCGGCCCGCTGATAGAACTTGGTCCGAATCTGTTTTTTCGTGGCCTTGATATGAATCGAGTCGGTGGGCATATAAAGCTGGACCCAGCCCGAAACCGTCTTGTCCGCTTCACTTTTGTAATAGATACCGTAGAGTCCGGGCTGGGTAATTTTCCCCTGCATAGAGAAGCGGCCCTGGGCAGCAGCTACGGCCTGAATAGTGGAGTCTTCCAGCCACAGCGTTGCCTTACATTCTGCGCACCCCTCTATGTCCGCGACAATCAGGTAGCGGTATTCTTTTGGCTGCTTCTGTTGGCAGCCGCCAAGCAATGCTACCCACAGCAGGAAAATCCAACCGCTTTTGTAATTAGCCATAACCCACATAGTATTCAGCTTTGCCATATAGTTAAGAATTGATATTTAAACTAAAGGCATGATCAAGCAATTCGACCTGCTTATAGATGGACCGGGTATCGTCTTCTTCGACCCGTATGTGGTAGCCGCCTTCCTCAGCAAACGGAAGCTGGCGACAACCAACCTATTCCAGCTGTTCCTTGATGATCCAGCTCTAGGCGACGAGGTTATAACGCAGGGAATCATTCTGCCGATCTACCCCATACCGTCTATCGACTATCAGGTCATTATCAATAACACGGGCACAAGTAGTGTCCGCCCGAGCTGGCTGCGCCTGACGAGCCCTCCCCTTCCGCTTACCGTAGGCCAACAGGGCAAACTAGTAGTAGCAGATATGTATGCCTTGATGGAGTGGGACGCAAGTTTTTACCAAGCCGTAACTGACCCTGGCTGCCTTGCTTCCCAGGCGGCTACCGCACTGCACCCTGGTCAGTACAAGGCACTAATTAATGGCTTCGTTGAACGAGAGTATGAGGGGCGCGGCCCTAAAAATATTGGCTACGAATTACTGTTAGAAAGAGTAGAAACCCTCCCGCTGTTACCACCAGCCTTTGAGTCTGACAGTATTGATTTTGCACTCTGGCATCCTGCTTAGAAGCCTTATTCTATCTGGCCCTGGGTTCTTGCCATAATCTTCACTACTCAGGGTATTTAGGCAAATTTCTCGTCTCCTTCCAGCAACAGGGCAGCCAATGCTATGGCATAGTGAGGGCCGTTTTTGCTTATAGGCTATCCTTCTACTAGAGGATAGTGGCAGGTCTTGCTACCCCCACCCTCCAGTAGAAGGCTTCCGCTAATAACTACCTACCTCCGGCGCGGCTTCGCCCGCTCGTACTGCTCGGGCCAGGCTACCTCTACCCCCAGCTCATAGGCGGCGTGCAGGGGGGAATGCGGGTCGCGCAAGGACTCGCGGGCCAGCAGCACCAGGTCGGCTTGGTTGGTGGCAATGATGTCTTCGGCCTGCTGGGCTTCGGTGATGAGGCCCACGGCGCCGGTAGCCAGGCCGGTTTCACGCTTGATTTGCTCGGCGAACTGCACCTGGTAGCCGGGGCCCACGGGAATATCGGCGCGGGCTACGTTGCCGCCGGTAGAGCAGTCGAGCAGGTCCACGCCCTTGTCTTTCAGGATAGCGGCTAGCTGCACGGAGTCGGCGGCGGTCCAGCCGCCCTCGGTCCAGTCGGTGGCGGAAATGCGCACCAGCAGCGGCAGGTGGTCGGGCAGCTCGGCGCGGGTGGCTTCCACTACCTCCAGCAGCAGCCGGATGCGGTTTTCGAAGGAGCCGCCGTACTCGTCGGTGCGCTGGTTGCTCAGGGGCGAGAGGAACTGGTGGAGCAGGTAGCCGTGGGCCGCGTGCAGCTCAATCACCTCAAAGCCCACCGACAAGGCCCGGCGCGTGCCCACCTGGAAGGCTTCTACTACCCCCTGAATATCGGCAAGGCTCAGCTCACGCGGGGCGGGCTCGTCGGGGGTGAAGGGCAGGGGGCTGGGGGCCACCGTCTGCCAGCCGCCTTCGGCTTCGGGTACTACGGTGCCGCCTTTCCAGGGGCTGCTGTGGCTGGCCTTGCGGCCAGCGTGGGCCAGCTGAATGCCCGCCACGCAGTTTTCGCTTTTCAGGAAGTCCACGATGCGGCGCAGGCCCGGCAGGTGCTCGTCTTTCCAGATGCCCAAGTCGTCGGGGGTGATGCGGCCTTCGGGCACTACGGCCGTGGCTTCCAAGAGGATAAGCGCCGCACCACCTATGGCCCGGGCTCCCAGGTGCACCAGGTGCCAGTCGTTGCTGAAGCCATCCTCGGCGCTGTACTGGCACATGGGCGAGATGACGATGCGGTTTTTCAGGGTGAGGCCGCGCAGGGTGAGCGGCGTGAAGAGTTGAGCCATTATAGGAAAAACAGAGGAATGAAGTCGGAGTGGAAGCCTGATAAACCGATGGCCGGGGCCCAGGGTTTTTACGGTGGAGGTTTGCGCCACGCAAGGGGGTAGGAAGCCGGGCCCTAAAAGCGAAGCACGAAAACCATTCGGGCCGGTAGTTGGTATGCATCTGGCGCTGGCGGCAAGCTGACCGGCGCTTCACCCCAACCCTGCCCTCTCCGCCTACCCCCATGCGCACCATCAAAGCCCAGCACCGCGCCCAAAGCGCGCCGATTGCTGATCTGGTTACCTACCGGGCCCTCCCCACGAATTCAGTAGAGCACCTCGACCCGTTTCTGTTTCTGAATCACCACGGGCCCCAGGTGTACCGGCCCAACAACCAGGGCCTGCCCTTTGGCCCCCACCCCCACCGCGGCTTCGAGACGGTGACGTTTATTCTGGACGGCGACATTATGCACCAGGACACTGGCGGGCACCAGAGCATCATCGGGCCGGGCGGCATTCAGTGGATGACGGCGGGTAGGGGCCTGATTCACGCCGAGGTTTCCTCGCCGGAGTTCAAGCGCACGGGCGGGCCGCTGGAAATTCTGCAGCTGTGGGTAAACCTGCCGGCCAAGGATAAGATGGTGGAGCCCCGCTACATCGGGCTGCAAGAGCCCGAAATTCCGGCCCTACCCCTCGACGAAGGCCGGGTGGTGCTGCACGCCGTGTCGGGCACCTGGCTGGGCACGGTGGGCGCCGTAACGCCCCTCTCGGATATTCAGCTGGCGACCATCAACTTCCAGGCCGGGGGCAAGCTCACCCTACCCATTCCCGCCGAGCACACCATCTTCTTCTACACGGTGCGGGGCCGCCTGCGCGTGAACGGCCAGGATACGGAAGCCCGCCGCCTCGTAGAGTTTAACTACGATGGCGACGAGCTGCACTTGGAAGCTCCGGAAGACGCCGTGCTGCTGCTGGGCCACGCCCGGCCGTTCCGGGAGCCCATTGTTTCCTACGGTCCCTTCGTGATGAACACCGAGCAGGAAATCCGGGAGGCGTACCAAGATTATCAGGCCAGAAAATTTGGGCGCTGGGAAGAGTAAATAATGGGAGCGGACTTAAGGTAAACGAGGCCACCCACCGTCTGCTATAGAGTGTTGCTCCCTGGCCGCACAACATGCTTTATGAAAGACGGTTTACTTCTCGCCCCGGAGTTTTCAGGTGAAAGATTGCGCACAACCTTTCTGCGTCGTACATTTGTAACCAAATCTGTTACTAATTCCTCATGAACACTCGCTTTGCCGTCGCGACGCACATTCTGGCCTACCTGGCGCACGCCCAGGGCCAGCCGGTGTCGTCGGAGGTACTGGCCAGCAGCGCGGGCACGCACCCGGTGGTGGTGCGCCGCCTGATGAGCAGCCTCCGCGAAGCCGGACTGGTGCAAAGCCAGCGCGGGGCCGGGGGCGGCACCATTCTGGCCCGCCCGCCCGCCGACATTACGCTGCTGGAAGTGTTCCGGGCCATGCGCGAGTCGGACCCCGATATCTTTCAGGTAGGCAACACCAACCCCAATACCCAGTGCGACCTGGGCGGGGTGATGCAGGCCACGCTGGAGGATATGTTCGGGCCGGCCATTGAGGCCATGCGGGCGGCTTTGGCTAGCATCACGGTGGCGCAGGTAATGCAGGAGCTGGCCAAGCGCCTGCCGGGCACCTGCTCCGGCGCTTCAGGGTAGCGCGTTTTTTATTTACCCCAAAATGTAACCAAACTGGTTACTATCTGTTTTTCACTGCTTTCCGCGCGGCTTCGGCCCCAGCGGACACCATTTGCCGGGTAGCGCTTGCGCGCCGCCCGGGTTGCCGGGCAAGCCGGTACTTATCCCATGAAAAAAATACTTGGCGTGGGGCTCGTGCTCCTCGTCGCCGTGGGCAGCTTTGTGCTCCCCCTCTGGTTTACCCCTGCCGATGCGCCGGTTGCTGACCTGCCCCTCGTTCCTACTGCTAATTTCCTGCCGGCGCGCCCCGCTGCCAAAGCCTCAGCCAATAGCCAGTCCATCCGGACGCAGGCAGCCGGCCGGGTGTGGGAGCTGTACTTTCACGAAGGCCAGCGGGTACGCAAAGGCCAGCTGCTGCTGAAGCTGGTAGAAAAGCTGCCCAGCGTAGCGCAGCAGCAGCTGCAGGCCCGCTTGGCCCAGCAGCAGCACACCTACGAGGCCCTGGTAGCCAGCCAGCCAGCCGCCCCCGAGGCAGCGCTGGCGGCTGCCCGCGAGCAGCTGGCTGCCACCCGCGAGCAGCTAAGCCGGGCAGTGCCCATGCTCAGCTTTGCGTTCGTGACGGCGCCGGCCGATGGCACCATTTCGGGCGGACTGGTGCGGGCTGGCGACTACCTGGCGGCTGAGGCCACGGTAGCCGAGCTTTTCTCCGGCCCCTTGGCCGATACCACGCTTCTGCTTTCCAGCGTTGAGTAATCACGCTGGGTCTTTCCTCTCGTTCTCTGTTTTTTCCTGTTACCGTATCGGACTATGGAACAGCTCGTTCGCTATCAAGTAGAGCGCATGTTGCGCCGCAAGCACCGCAACCCGGCCTTGCACCTCACCCCGGCCTCGCGCCTGCACGAAGACGTGGGCCTCGACTCCATTGATATGGTGGAGCTGGTTATAAACCTGGAGCACCGCTTCCACA
This sequence comes from Hymenobacter sp. DG01, assembly GCF_006352025.1. Taxonomy (NCBI): domain Bacteria; kingdom Pseudomonadati; phylum Bacteroidota; class Cytophagia; order Cytophagales; family Hymenobacteraceae; genus Hymenobacter; species Hymenobacter sp. DG01. The sequence continues at coordinate 3,760,151 of NZ_CP040936.1, read as the reverse complement.
TTGAAATTCCGGACCCGGAGCTGGAGCGCCTGCGCACCGTGCAGGATGTGCTTACCTGCGTAGATGAGCACCTCAGCGAGCCGGCAAGATAAGTTCGGCGGGCTCCGGGTTGCTACCCTCTGTCAGACGCTCAGCCCCTGCCTCCGGCGCCGGAAGCAGGGGCTGCTTTTGTTTTCGGGTTTTCAGGTCTCTGGGGCCCGAGGGCAGGGCTAGGCCAACTGCTGCTGCCGGGCCTGCTGCAGCCACTCAATGGCGGCGCGCTCATCAATGAACCGCTCCGATAAATACGGCTTCCCTAGAAAGAAGCTGGCAGGCGGAAAAGCCGCATCGGCTTCGGCGTCGCGCATAATCACGGGCACCAGCAGATAAGCCAGGTAAGTGCGCCCGCCCAGCCGCGCGTGCAGGGTGGGCAGGAAGCTATTAATCATCCACTGGGCGCCTTCCCGGTCGGTGTTGAAGCGGCGGCGGGCATCCAGCAGCCAGTGGCGGCACCGATGATGAGCAGCCACTTCCAGCAGGTAGAGGTAGCCCTGGCACATTTCCTCCAGCGTAACCTTGCGCATCCACCGGATCAGCAGCACGTCCAGATCGGAGCGGTAGGTAACCTCAATGTACTCCGGGGCAGTTGGCAGCATCAGGAAAAGCGGGCAAGGGGCGAGCACCAAAGGTAGGATTCAGGCGGGTACGGGGGGTAGGCGCCGGGTAGTATTTTGTCTTTTTTCCGACCAAACCCGTATTCTCGTCCATGATTCCGCTGATTGCCTATACGCCCCGCCTTACGCTGATTGCCGCCAGCCGGGCCCTGCTTACCGCCGAACTCACGAAGCCTCAGTATTTTCCCATTCTGCTGGGGGCTCAGCTGCCCGCCCACTGGCCCCCGGGCCAGTACGATGAGGAGGCCATGCGCTACTTTCTGGAGCAGCTCACGGCCGGGGGCCGCACGGCGGCGGGCTGGTACGGCTGGTACGCCATTTTGAAAGCCGGCCCCGAAACGCCCAAAAACACTCTGATTGGAGCTGGGGGCTTCCACGGCCCACCCCAGGATGAAACCGTGGAAATAGGCTTTTCCATAGCCGACGACTGGCGGGGCCGTGGCCTGGGTACCGAGCTGGTAGCCGGCCTGGTGCGCCACGCCGCCGATACGGGACTGGTACGCCAGCTTACGGCCCGCACCACCCCAACCAACCTGGCCTCCCGGCGCATTCTGGAGCAGAACGGCTTCCGCCTGCCGGCTCCCGAGCCCGACGCGGAAGGCCACTTGCAGTTCGTGCGCGACATCACCGGCGCCGATAAAACACCCCCGAAGGTTTCAGCCTAGCCCTCAGCCAGCAGGCCGACGTTGGTTTTTACCGTTCCGCCTGATTGTGTGGGATGCGCGAGGTACTTTTGCGCTTTCCCTACCCGGTCATATATGCCTGAACCCACCGGTGCTCCTCTTGCCTACCGCCCTGAGTTGAACGGGGTACGCGCCCTTGCGGTATGGGTGGTGGTGGTGCAGCACTGGGTTGCGCCACCCATCATGATGGGTGAAATGGGCCGACAGCTGTTCTTTGTACTCAGCGGCTACCTCATTTCGGGCATTGTCTGGAAGCAGCAGGTGTACCCCGGAGCACCGGGGGCATGGGGGCGGCGGCTGGGCACCTTCTACCTACGTCGCCTGCTGCGGATCATTCCGCCCTACTACTGCGCCTTGGCCCTAAGCGCCCTGCTACCCCTGGCCACCATCCGGGAGTATCCGGTGTGGTTTCTATTGCCGGCCGCCAACCACCTGTTCTACTACCTGCAACGCTGGGGCGAAGGTCTGGGCCACCTCTGGACCCTAGCCGTGGATGAGCAGTTCTATCTGCTTTGGCCGGCGCTGCTGGCGGTGGTAGGCCGCCGCTGGCAGTGGCTGCTCCTGGTTGGGGTAGGCGGCCTAGCCTTTCGGGTGGGCTGGAGCCTGCTGGTTACCCCAGGTTTTGTGCTGGTGCTGCTGCCCTCTTCTCTCGATTTGTTCGCGGCCGGCTCCCTACTACGGTTTTTCGAGAAGTCTCAGGGGCTGGGGCGCTGGGCACGCGGGCATAATGTCCTGCTAGCCTGGGCGCTGTGGTGGACGCTGTGGGCAGCCTTACATAACTATCAGGGCGGGGCTATCTGGCTGATGGTATTCCCGACGGTAGGGGCCATAGCTTCCTTCCTGACTCTGGGCTGGCTGTTGCACTACCCCGTTGCGGCGCGGCAGGCCGGTCTGTTGCATCCGGCTCTGCTCTGGCTGGGCAAGCGCAGCTTCGGCACCTATCTTTACCACTTGCTGTTACCGGTGTTCTGGCAGCGCTTGGTGTACAAGCTCTGGCCGGCCGGCTCTGAGTGGCGCGAGGTACTGCTTGGCCCGCTGCCCACCGTGCTGGTACTGGCTCCCTTGCTGATTTTACTCAGCGCAGCCTCTTGGCACCTTATTGAAGCCCCCCTGGGCCGCCTTAAGCGCCATTTGGCCTACTCTCCGGCTGCCGGGAACGAGGCAGCACGTTCATAGGCGGCGCATAGGAGGATTCCCTTGTATAAGCGGTATATCAAAAACGTGCATGCCCTGGCAGCTTGGCCCTGATTTCTGGTTCAACTACTAAAGCTTACAGCCAAAGTGGCACAAAAACTAGTAAACAGAACTTGATTCCAGCCATTGTGGCTGAAATATTGAATAAATGGGCGGTAACGTAGGTTGGTACAGGATTTGAAATAAGACTTGTACACATCAAGAGAGGAACCTGACCATGAATCTTATCAGCAAGGATTTTATCCGCAACATCGTCCCGCAACTCGACCTGCTGAACACGCTGGGTGGAGGCATTGCGCAGGCCACGATGCGGATTGACAAGCGCGAGAAGGGCGTGGTGGTTCGGGTAGCCGCTCCGTCGGTAAGCCCTGAGAACTTCCACGTCGTACTCAACAACAACGTGCTGACGGTATTTGCCGAGTACCGGCACACCCCCGAGGATAAGCTGGCGGCTCCGCTGTTCAGCCGCACCCTGAACCTGCCCGCCACCCTCGACCTGAGCCGCATCGATGCCGTGTTTGAGGGTCAGGAACTGCAGATTCGCATTCCCTACCGCGACGCCGCCACCGAGCCCCGCGAAATAATCATCAAGCAGCGCTAGCCTGTTATAGCTGCTCATAACGCCGGGACCGACCGGCCTGCCTTATGGTTTCACCTGCCACTGCCGGTTCGGTAGTGGCTTTTTTGTGCCTTGCCGCTAGTTGAACAAAGGCCACAGCAGCCCGAACCCCGTGAGCAGCGAGAGGTAGAACCAGCCCATCAGCTGCCCCCGGTGCCGACGGGGCAGGCGGTTGCTGAGCACCAGCACGACCGTTACAACCAGCGCCAGATGCAGCAGCAGAAACACCACCGTTTTCACCCAGTTGCTGACAATGGTATTCTCAGGCTGCAGCTGATTGCTCATGCCCAGGCCCGAGGTAGCAAACCGCAACACCTGGTAGGCCACTACCTCAAACAGCACGAACAAAGCGGCCCCGGCCAGCAAGGCCAACGGCCCGGATTTCTGCGATACATCTGCCATGGAGTAGCGGAATAAGGGAGGAACTGAGTAAGAGGCAGGGCGGAGCTAGGCCGCTACGCTAATAGGCGAGGGTTTTGCCCACGCAAGCTGGCGCGGTTCAAACTAGTGCGTTCCGGCAGGAAGAAAAAGGGCTGCCCGGCAACAATACAATACTAGGAAGTGTTAACAATCACGTAACCAGACGACGGTTGCCGCGAGATGGATGAAGGCCAAGAAATGGGCATCGAGCTTATCGTAGCGCGTGGCGACGCGGCGAAACTGCTTGAGGCGGCTGAAGAGCCGCTCCACGGCGTGGCGCTGGGCGTAGCGGGCCGCGTCGTAGGCCCGCGGCTGGCGGCGGTTTCGCCGGGGCGGAATCACGGCCTGCGTGCCGCGGGCGGCTAGCGCGGCCACCAGCGGGTCCGAGTCGTAGCCGCGGTCGGCCACCACATAAGCCGGCGCCAGGCCCTCCAGCAAGGGCAAGGCCTGCGGGGCGTCGTGGCTGTGGCCCGCCGTCAGGCGGCAGCGCCGCGGCCGGCCGCGCGCATCGGCGGCCAGGTGCAGCTTGCATGTCAGCCCGCCGCGCGAACGGCCGAGGGCTTGCGGCCCGTTTTTTTGCGCGCGCCGCTCGCGTGCTGGTGCGCCCGCACGGTGGTCGAGTCCACCAGCAGCGTGTGCAGGGCGGCCTCGTCCTGTACGGCTTCGAACACGCGTTGCCACACGCCCGAGGCGGCCCAGCGCTGGAAGCGCGTGTACGTCGTGTGCCAATTGCCGCGCTCTTTCGGCAGCGCCCGCCACCGGGCCCCGTTGCGCGCCAGCCACAGCACGGCCTCCACGAACTGCCGGTTGTCGCGCCCTCGCCCCCCGCTCGTGCCCGGCCGGCCCGGCAGCAGCGGCGCTAGCCGCGCCCATTGTGCCTCGGTTAACATCTGCTCCATACCGCAAGATATTCACTGTTAACACTTCCTAGTTAACAAAGAGGTTATCAGTCCATCCGGGCAACTAGCAACGACAAGATCGTCTATTGGCCCATTCGGGGTAAGGCAAACCGCTGCTAACGTACTAAGAGACTGACCTGCTGCAGTTGCTGCCGCTGGAGTAGCAAAGCCTGTAGCGCCTCGAACGTATACGGCTACCCGATATAGGTCACGTTCTGTTGCGGCAATATCAGATAAGCCATCATTATTAAAATCAGAAACCACAATGGCACTAAGTTGTGCTCCTACAGAAGTAGCAAAGACAGTAGCAGATTAAAAAACTACTGGCGTGGATGGTTGAGTAACTGTATGTGTTAACGCTAAGATTCCAGCCAGACATACAGGTGTGACAATAGATCGTGTATTCATATTTGAGTAGAATATCTAAAAATTTACACAAAAAAACTTATAGATAACCCACAAATCCATGATATCACTATCGACAAAACAACAAAAAAACCTCTAACAATTCTCTGCCAATAAGTTTCTTTACCCCATTTATCTTCAAAAATATGATACTTATTCCTATAATAAATCTCGTTTATAAATAATAATATAAGCATTAATGACACAAATAAAAATGCGTTTCTTTTGGAGTCGATTGGGCTTACATAGTGATTTCTAATAAGCCAAATAGCAATCATCGACAATACCGGTAAACTTTGAACTGTTGATACAGATATTGCGGCAGTAGTGGAATTTTCACCTTCACGCTTGAAGTAGAACCTAGCCACTCTGTAATATATATAATCGAAAGGCTTTCGGAGACTATTCATTCTAGAAATAAAATTTAAAGGCCATTTATTTCTCCAAGTAAATATCCTTGAGGTTTGAGGAGTATTCCTGGCTCTGTATTGCTCCATCAATTGCACCTGTCCGATCTGTAATAGATGCTCCAGCACCCAATTGTATTGCTAGGTCTGCTATCCCATAAACCCACCCAAAGGGAGTGTAAATGGTAAGAATGCCAATTGATACTTTTGCAACATCACCGTAAGAGCTGTGGATCTCTAGTCCTGAAGGCATACGATTCCACCAGCGGCGATTGGGTTGAGTAGCAACGCCAAAATGATTATTGCCCGAAGCATAATCTGATTAGCCTATCTGACTAACCGCATAATTACTTAGCTGCCTACTTCTTCTCCCCCAGCACCTCGGCCGTACGGGTGCGGATGTACAGCTCCTCTACCTTGGCCCGGGCCCAGAGGGTGCGGCGCAGAAACGTGAGGCTGGATTTGATACTGGGATTTACCGAAAAGCAGTTGATGCGGATGCGCCGGTCCAGCTCAGGCCAGCCGTAGGCCGCTACCAGGTACTCCAGAATCTGGGCCAGGGTAATGCCGTGCAGCTCACGGATCAGGTGGCCGGATTCGTCGCGGGCATCGGGGAGGTTAGGCAGATCGGGCATAGGTAGGGGCAGCTTAGCCCGGTAAAAATGCGAAAAAGCAGGCGTCTTTTGGCTCTATTCTCTGGCCGAAGGCACCACGGAGGCCCGACCGGGCGTTACCTTTGGCAACTGCCATTGCCTCTATGAATGCTTCTCGCCGTTCCCGTTCTGGCTCGCGTGTGGTCTGGCGCCGGGCTCTGCTGCTAAGCCTAGCAGCTGTGTTGCTGGGTAGCTTGGTGTTTTACTGGCGGCACCAGCGGCAGCTTAACCGCTACGTCCGGCGCACCTATGCCTCCTTTATCAGCGGCCGGCTTACGGGCCGCGAAAAAACGCCCCTGCTGGCCGGCTACTCCGTGCACGGTATTGACGTATCGGCCTACCAGGGGCGCATCAACTGGCCCGAGGTAGCCGGGCACCAGGTACGGTTTGCCTTTATTAAGGCCACCGAGGGCGTAACCCTGCGCGACGCCCGCTTTCAGCGCAACTGGCAGGGTGCCCGGGCGGCCGGCATCTACCGGGGCGCCTACCACTACTTCCAGCCCAACTACGATGGTGCCCAGCAGGCCAACCTGTTTACCCGCACCGTACCCCTGGCCCCCGGCGACCTGCCTCCGGTGCTGGATGTGGAGCACGCCGAGTTTCACGACGTGGCCCAGATGCGCCGCGGCGTGGCTACCTGGCTGCGGCTGGTAGAGCGCCACTACGGCGTACGGCCCATTCTGTACTCCAACTACAGCTTCTATAAGCGCCACCTGGCCGGCCACTTCGATAAGTACCCGCTCTGGCTGGCCCACTACGAGGTAGCCCAGCCGGTTCTGCCCCCCGAAAAGTGGATTATCTGGCAGCACTCCGACGAAGCCTACGTGCCCGGCATTCGGGGTACTGTGGACTTTAACGTATTTCAGGGCAACTTTCAGCGCCTGCTGGCCCTGCGTATTCCGCCGCGTCGGTCCCCGGCGCCTCACTAACCGCTCTTGATTTCTATGCCGCTTGCCGCCCTGCTTTCGTTGTCGCGCTTTTCCTGTTGCTGGCTACTGCTGGCTCTGCTGTTTACGGGCTGCGCCGGCAGTGGCGTCACGCAGTCGGGCAAGGCCTCGTACTACGCCGATAAGTTTGCCGGCCGCAAAACGGCCAGCGGATCTATTTATCGGCCGGGCAAGCGCACGGCGGCCCACAATACGCTGCCGTTTGGCACCATTGTGCGCGTGACCAACCCGCGCAACCATCGCTCGGTGCGCGTAAAGGTCACCGACCGGGGCCCCCACGCCAAAGGCCGCATCATCGACCTTTCCCGCAAGGCTGCCCGTAAAATTGGTATTGTGGAGGCTGGCGTGGCCCCCGTCGAGCTCAAGGTTATCCGCAAAGCCAAGTAGCCCTTTTCATCCTCTTTCCCTACCCCTCCCCGCCATGCGTATCCGTAAGAAAGTTCAGTGGACTATTCCGGCCGAAGCCAGCCGCTTTGTGCAGCTCGGAGCCTTCGTGAAAGCCGCCGAAACCCAGGGCTGGTCGGAGGCTGAAATTCAGTTTGTGATGGATGAGGTGGTAGAAGCCCGCGACGAGGCCGAAGTAGCCCTCATCTTCCAGGACTACACCCAGCCCGTGCGCTAACGCCACAACGGGACGGCCCGGCGCTTACGCCCGACCGCCCCGTCGCACTGATCGTCAGCCGCTTCAGGCTACTTGATTTTCTTTTTCATTTTCACCTTGCCCCCGTTTTTCGAGAGTTGCAGCAGGCTATCCTGTTCGGCTTTCATGGCTTTGGTAGTCAGGCGGCCGGTCAGGGACATATAGTCGCCTTCCTTTAGCATCATGGTAGTACCGTTGGCCATGGTTACGGTCCCATCGGCCCCTATTTTGGTGCCGTTTACCAGGGCTGTTTCCGCGGTAAGCGCCTCAGTGTGCGCGTCGCGCGTCATCATTACCTTTCCTTCCTTCATCACGAAGCCATCCTTCAGGGTGACTCCAACGGGGGCCGCGGCCCGGGGGCGGGGTTGGGCAGGCTTGCGCGGCGGTAGCTTGGTTTGCGCCTGGGCGCTGAGGAGGGTACCTCCCGCCAACAGCAGCGAGGCGAGCAGAGCAGAAGACAGTTTCATATACGTGGGTGGAATGTGGGAAAACGATACGATAACCCGGCCGGGGGCAGCCTCGCTACTATACGAAAACCGGACCAGATTCGGCTGCCTTCGGGGGGTAACCCCGCGCCGCCTGCGCGCGTTTTACACAGAGCACTAGGGCTGCCGGCCGCGCGCCGCGCCCTCTTTTTGTTGTTTCTCCCTCCCCTCGCCCCGTGGACTACAAAGACTACTACCAGGTTCTGGGCCTTGACAAGACGGCCACCAAAGACCAGATCAAGAAGGCCTACCGCAAACTGGCCCGCCAGTACCACCCCGACGTGAACCCCAACGATGCGGAGGCGGAACGGAAGTTCAAGGAAATCAATGAGGCCCACGAAGTGCTCAGCGACGACGAGAAGCGTCAGAAATACGACCAGCTGGGGGCCGACTGGCAGCGCTACCAGCAGGCCGGCGGGGGCCGCGGCGGCCAGGGCGGCGGCTTCGACTGGTCGCAGTACACCCAGGGCGGCAGTTTCCGGGGCGGCAACCCCGATGATGACCCCTTCGGCGGGGCCGACTTTTCCGATTTCTTCAGCTCCATGTTCGGGGGTATGGGCGGCGGGGCCGGGGGTAGCACACGGCCCCGCTCCGGGCAGGATTACCAGGCCGAGCTGGAGCTTACGCTGGAGGAAGCCTACCGGGGCGGGCCGCGTACGCTCACGGTGAATGGCAAAAACCTGCGCATCACTATTCAGCCGGGGGTAGAAGACGGCCAGACCATCCGGCTGCGCGACCAGGGCGGCCCCGGCCGCCACGGCGGGCCCAGCGGCTCGCTCTACATTACCCTGCGCATTGCCCCCGATGCCCGCTATTCCCGCACCGGCAACGACCTGACCATGGACGTGCCCGTGAGCATTTATACGGCCTTGCTCGGGGGTGAGCAAGTGGTGGAAACCTTGTCGGGGCCGGTAAAAATCAACATCAAGCCCGAAACCCAGAACGGTACCCGTCTGCGCCTGCGGGGCAAAGGCTTTCCGGTGTACCGGCAGCCCGGGCAGTTCGGCGACCTGTACCTGCGCCTGACGCTAACGCTGCCCCAGCACCTGACGGAACAGGAAAAAACCTTGTTCCGCCAGCTGGCTGAGCTGCGCAAATAGCCGCGCACTGGCTCCTGTTTGCAACCAAAACCGCGTCAATTGCCATGGAAACGCAATTTATCATCCTCACTATCCGGGAGTGTGCCACGCAATATGGCCTGAGCGAAGCCGACGTGCGCGAATTCGTGGACCTGGGTCTGCTGCACCCCGCCCCCGGCACCCCCGACAGCCTGCAGGAGGAGCCCGACCATATTGCCCGGCTGGTCCGCCTGCACCACGAGCTGGGCCTGAGCAAGGACAGCCTGGAGGTGGTAATGGCCATGCGCCGCCGCTTGGAGCAGCTGCAGCAGGAGTTGACCCGGCAACGGGCGCGGGTGCGGCAGCTGGAAGTATTTCTGCACGGCTCCGGCCCTACCTTCGACCTGGACCTGCGGTAATGCTGCGCTTGCTACCGTTGAGCTTACTGATGAGCCTAAGCCAGAACAACTCTTGAAGAATTCGGGGGTAGGGTTGGACGCAGCCGGGCAACTTTTCCGGCCCAGCTGGGTATAAAGGCCCAGCCTGGTCTTGCAGGCTAGTATTTCCGCCACCATTTTCCACTTCTTCATATGCCTCCACGCATCCCCTTAATCAAGGCACTGACGCTTGGGCTTTCGGCCTGGGCTCTGGCGCCACTGGCTTCGCACGCTCAAACGGCCGACCGCAAAACGGCCATCGGCATCAACGTGAGTGCCATGCAGTACAAAGGCAACTTCGGGTCCGATTACTGGAACTGGAGCGAAAACAAGTACGCGCCCGGCATCACCATCAGCCAGTACCTCAGCAAAGGCCTCGATCTGCAGCTGAGTGGTAACTACGTGGAGTTCAAGAAAAATGCCCCGGCCGGCGCTCCGTACTTCGGCAGCAACTTCGCTACCAACGTGGTGAATGTAAACCTGGGCCTGAAATTCAAGCTGCTCAAGGAAGAATCGTTCCTGCGGCCCTACCTGCTGGCCGCGCCAGGCTGGACGTACACCAGCCGCGAAGGAACCATCTTCCGCAACAACCAAACCATCAACACTGACCAGGACAAGAGCTACTTCGACCTGTTTGGGGCGGCGGGCCTGAGCTTCCGCCTGGGCGATGCGGTAAACCTGTTCGTGCAAACCGGCCAGCACATTCCGCTTAAAGCCAACATCGACGGCGACCCTGCCCGCGACGATAACGCCTGGGACGACAAGTTCCTGCAGCATACCGTAGGCCTGAACATTGCCCTGGGCAAGACGAAGGACGAGGACAACGACGGTGTTTCTGACCGGAAAGACAAGTGCCCCGGCACGCCTGCCGGCGTAGCCGTGGATGCCAATGGTTGCCCGCTTGATGGCGACGGTGACGGTGTACCCGACTACCAGGATAAGTGCCCCACCGAAAAAGGCCTGGCCGCACTGGAAGGCTGTCCCGACCGTGACGGTGACGGTGTGCGCGACGGTGACGATAAGTGCCCCGATACGCCCGGCAAAGCCGAGCTGCAGGGCTGCCCCGACTCCGATAACGACGGTGTAATTGACCAGAACGACAAGTGCCCCGACACGCCCGGCGGCGTGAAAGTAGATGCCAACGGCTGCCCCGTGGATACCGACGGTGACGGTGTACCCGACTACCAGGACCGCTGCCCGCAGCGCCCCGGCCCGGCCTCGAACAAAGGCTGCCCCGAAATGAAGGTGGAAGAGAAAAAGCGCCTCCAGGAAGCCACTAAGTACATCCAGTTCGAGTTCAACAAGGCGACCCTGAAGCCGATTTCGTTCCCGACCCTCGACGGGCTGGTGCAAATCCTGAACGACTACCCGGATTACTTCCTCGGCATCTCGGCCCACGCCGACAGCAAGGGCGACGACGCCTACAACCTGCGTCTCTCGGATGAGCGTGCTGCTTCGGCCCGCGCCTACATGCTGCGCAAAGGTATCCCCGCCGACCGCATCGTGTCGCACGGCTACGGCGAAAGCAAGCCTATTGCCCCGAACACCACGGAAGCCGGCCGCGCCCTCAACCGCCGCGTAGAGTTTGACGTGTACCTGCCCGGCGACCCGAATCCGTCGGAAACCAAGTACGGCCCGGCTCCGGAAATTCCGGCCGCCCCCGCAAAGGCAGCCGCTCCGGCCAAAAAGGCCCCGGTAAAGAAAGCTGCCCCGCGTCGGAAGTAATTTCCGGTAGTTGGTAATAAAAAGCGGCCCGCTCAGCTGAGCGGGCCGCTTTTTTATGAAGGTTGATTGAGTCTGCGGCCCACTGCTGCTAGGCTTCCCTTCTCTCCCTATCTGCATCTGCCATGCCCCACGACGATGATTTCTTGCCCGAAAATTTCTCCTTTGATGACCACGAGGATCTGGAGTACCTCAAGCACCGGGCCCTCTTCGAGAAGGCTAAAGAGCTGGCCCACCTGACCCAGGCCTTTGTGCAAAGCCTGCCCGAGCCCCCGGAAATTCCGCTTCTAGGCGAGATGATGCTGGAGAACAGCTATGTGCTGGGCGCCAAACTGGCCGCGTCGCGGGCCGTGCCTTACTACTCGCGCCGGATGGAGCTGGCCGTGCTGATTAAAGTAGCCGCCGAAGGCCTGCTGACCCAAACCAGCACCTGTCACATGCTCAGCATTGGCGCCCCCGAGTACTGGCAGCTGCTGCGCGATGAGGTAGAGCAGTTCCGGTTACTATTCGTGGCCTGGGTTCAGGACTTCGACCCCACTACGGATGTGGAAGATGAGTGGGGTCTGTTCAGTAACCCACTGCGCTGAAATGGCACTCAGGCTACCGCCAGCGCCCACACCGGCCGGACGGCGCCTGTACCAGCGACCCTACCCCACATCTACCAGCAAAGCCAGTAGCAGACCAGCCAGGGTGGCCAGCAGCTTACGCAGGTTCAGGCTGTGGTCGGGGCTGGTTTCAAACAGAATGGTGGTAGAAACGTGCAGAAAATTGCCGGCCACCAGTCCCAGCAAGGCCGCGTACAGGCCGCCTGTCAGCAGCTGCTCCAACACCACAAAGTTGCTAACCACAATACCGGCTGGCCCAGCCACGGCAAACAGCAGCAGGTAGGGTAAGGCCCGCCGAAACGAGCTGAGGCGCAGCAGCAGGGCCGCCATCAGGGCGAAGGCCGCCGGAATGTGGTGCAGGGCCACACCCGCCAGAATAGCGTAGAAATTCTGGCTGATATCACCGGCGGCAGGAGTTTTTACCAGAATGCTACCCTCCAGAAACGAGTGCAGCACAAGTGAGAACAGCAGCAGAAATGGCACCCGCCCGGCATGCTCCGTGTGGTGATGTACGTGCCCGTGCTCCACACCCTGCGAAAACACTTCCAACAGCATCTGCCCGAAAAAACCAGCCAGCACAAAGTAGCCAACCCGGTGTCCGGGCAGCATCTGCAGGGCCTCCGGCAACAGGTGCGTTACAGTGAGAGTAAAGAGGTAGGCGCCGCTGAACGCGAGCAAGGGCTTCATCCAGGTGGTGCGGGCCGTTGGGACCAGCCGGGTGAGCCACCCGGCCCCCAGTACAGTCAAGAACAACGCAAAAACGGCAAACCACATAGGAAGTGAGGAAGGGAAAGGTAGGAGGTAATGCGGGGGGTAGGGTGCGAAGGCGACCAGTGGGAGGTAAGACAGCGGGGTTTAACAAGGCAAACAGTAAGTAGGATTTGACGAACGGGCCATACCAGGCTGCTCCCCTCACCTCCTATGCCCGTTACCACCTATTTTTCAGGACTTTGCCTCATTACTACCACTGCCTCACTTTTTCAGCACAAAAATCATCCGGGGGCTGCTCTCCGGCTCGAAAGGACCAAGCTGGTAGTCGCCCCAAACGGTCATCAGGCGCAGGCCGGCTATCTGGAAATACTCCTCAAACTGCTCCTGGCTCAGGGCCCGCACCCGCTCCTCGAAGTACTGCTCCTGCTGCTCATCGTCGCGGAAACGGATTTCTTTGACAATGAACCCGTTCTGAAAGTGGCGGTAGAGCTGAAACGTGGTGTGGTCTATCTGCTTGGTTTCGTGGGCTACCAGCTCGCGCAGGGTTAGCCGGGTATTCATAAAATCGATGATCAGCTTGCCGCCGGGGCGCAGTGCGGCCGCCGCATTGCGCAGGGCCACCACGTTATCGGTTTCCTGCTCAAAGTAGCCGAAGCTGGTAAACAGATTCAGAACCAGATCAAACGAGCCCGTGGGCAGCGGCTCACGCATGTCGTGCTCATAGAAGTGCAGGTGCTCGTGGGCAAACTGTCGGGCGTAGCGGATGCTTTCCGCCGATAGATCAACGCCGGTTACGTCGTAGCCCTGCTCACTCAGGTACAAGGCATGGCGGCCCTTGCCGCAGGCCAGGTCCAGCAGCCGCGCTCCGGGCCGGGGGCGCACATGCCGCAGCAGCTGCCCCAGAAAGGCCCGGGCTTCCTCATGATTCCGCTCCCGGTACAGCCGATGATAGTATGGTGAATCAAACCAGGTACTAAACCATTCTGTGGGCGGAGCGGAAGGCATGGGCAGTAAGCAACAGGATATCATGAAAAAAGGGCGTCTTCACGCCCCTTCCTCAGTTTTTAGAAAACAGACACGGGAGGCCACATCTGCAACATGGCTGCAAATATGGCCTCCCGGTTACTTAAATCAAAGTGCTTGGGCTGGCTTTGCGGCCGGATTGGCCTCCAGATCCATCTCGCACACCGGGCATTTGCCGGGTTTGTCGCTGGCGCTACCCTCGCAGCCCATAGGGCAAATGTAAGCCGCCGTAGCAACCGGTGCAGCCGTGCTGTCGGCGGGGGCCGTAGTGGCAGCGGCACCGGCCGCACCCTGCTCCGCGGGTTTCGACTGGCAGCTGCCCAAGGCTAGACCGCTCAACAGCAGCGCGGCCGCTACCCCTGATTTCCAGAAAGATTTCATGCGCGTCAGGCTATTGCTTCGGGGCGGGCTCAGCCGTTTCGGCCTTCTGGTCGCTGTTGGCTTTTTTGTCGCTCTCGATGGCGGTGGAGTTGCTGGTGTGGGATGCATCCTTAGCATCAGCAGTCCGAACCTGCTCGGCATTTACCCGGTCACGCTGGTTGGTTTCGTCCAGGGTTACCTCCGAGCTAACGGGGCGCTCAATAGCGCCGCCCTTCGACTGGTCGGCGGCGGCCGAAGTGTTCTGATCGAAGTTGTCGGAGGAGCGGCTGCCCGGCTCTACCATATCTACCGACACTTTTTTGTCGGGGCGCCAATCTGACGGTTCGCTGCTGCATGCGTTCAGGGTCAGCGTAGCCAAGGCCAGAGCGGAAAGTACGAGTTGCTTGCTCATGAGAAGGGAAAAAGAAATCGGTAAGAAGTAATGACGAAAAAACGGCGCGCTAAGTTGACCGCGGGCGTTAGGCGGCGGCTGGCCCGCCACCGGGCAGCAGGTTCTTACGACGCAGCATGGCATCAAACAGCTTCTGGTCGTTGGGCGAGTTAAAGATGCGGTCCGGTACCTGCAGAAAAATGGGAGTATCGAAGTTTTTAGCCATCCACAAGCGCCAGCCTTTCAGCTCCTGCGGCAGCTCCGGGGCCCGCAGGGAAAGCAGGTAGCCATCGGCCTCCCGCTTTACGTCGCCGATCATATCCCAGGTCAGGCGCATACCTTCCTTCTCGTTGCGGCGCAGCACAATCTGCTTGTTATCAAACTCGTAGCCCAGTTTCTCAAACAGGGGTCTGGTTTGCTCTACCTGGGTAACCCCGGTTACCTGGGCCGAGCGAAACAGCACGTAGAGCAGCGTGAGCAGCAGGGCCGCGGCCAGCCACCACCACGAGGGCCATATCAGGGCCGGCAGCAAGCCAAGCGCAAACGGAATGAGGGCGTACCACCACTCCTTGCGCCACACCCGGCCCATGGCCAGCTTAGTGTAGGTATCGGTATCGAGCTGGTGCTTTTTGGTGCGGATAGCCAGCGGCGAGGCGCCTTGCTGCTGCTGTTGCTGCCGGTAGCCGCCGCGTTGATTAGGAAGTTGCATTGGTAGTTGAGTTGTCGGTTGTCAGTTGCCGATTGCCGGTTGCCATTGAAACAGTACTGACAACTGGCAACCCGCAACTGACAACTCATTAAAACGCTTTCAGGCTCATATCGAGGCTGCGGATGGAGTGGGTCAGGGCCCCAACCGAGATGTAGTCAACGCCGGTGGCGGCTACCTCGGCAATGGTTTCCTCGGTGATGCCGCCGCTGGCTTCCAGGGGGTAGCGGCCGGCTACCAGAGCCACTGCCTCACGTAGCTGAGCGGGCGCCATGTTATCGAGCATGATCCGGTCGATGCCGCCGGCCTCCAGTGCCTGCTGTACTTCGGCCAGACTGCGGGTTTCTATTTCGATAGGCAGTTGACGGCCGGTGCGGGCCAAATAGGCCCGGGAGGCTTCAATGGCTTCGCGCACGCCGCCGGCATAATCCACATGGTTGTCCTTGAGGATAATCATGTCGAACAGGCCGTAGCGGTGGTTGACTCCGCCCCCAATCAGTACCGCCCACTTTTCGCACAGCCGGAAGTTGGGGGTAGTCTTGCGGGTATCGAGCAGGCGGGCGCGGGTGCCGGCCAGCAGACTGGTCAGGTGAGCCGTGCGGGTAGCAATACCGCTCATGCGCTGCATGCAGTTGAGCACCAGCCGCTCAGCGGTCAGTATGCTCTGGGCGCGGCCCTCCACAATCAGGGCAACGTCGCCGTGTTTTACGCGGGCGCCATCCTGCAACCGTACCTCTACCCTCAGGTCGGCATCTACCGCCCGGAAGATGTGCTGAGCCAGCTCAACGCCAGCCAGTACGCCCTCATCCTTGATAAGCAAGTGGGCACGGTTGCGGGCCTCGGCCGGAATAGCCGACAGAGCCGAATGGTCGCCGTCGCCGACGTCTTCGGCCAGCGCCGTGCGGATAAACGAGGATAGGGCTTCCGGGGTGAGGTAGGGGGGCGTTTGCACGGAGCAAAAATAGTCAAAAATGCCCCTACTTACCCACTTATCGTTTGGGGGCCCGCCCTGCTTGCCCTGGCCTGGCGCGCGAAGCCCGCCTGGCTGGTTGGTACGGGCTTACGTTTGGGGTAGCAATGGGGGTAGGGACAGGCGTTTCTGGCGGCGCGAACGGAACGGGTGTTAGTCGTAAAACTCTTTAGCCGGGCTCCGCACGCCAGGCCAGATCGAGTGAGACGGAGCAAAAAAAAGCGCCGCGAAGAAGCTTCGCGGCGCTGGGAGAGACTAAAAGGTGAGAAGCTAGTTCTCTTTGGTGAAGTCGATGGTGGCAATTTTAAGGCTGCCCCCCGCCGCTTTCATTTTCACGAACATGCGGTAGGCGCCGTCTTTGCCCGTGTACTTGCCCACGGCATAGGGCGTACCCTCGTTGCTGCCGCCGTAGTGAATAAAGTCAAAAGAAGCCGGCGAGTGCTTGGCGAAGAAGTCCTTCATCACAAACTCTGCCTGGGTGGCGCTGTAGCTTTGCTTGTCTCCATCAAAGCTCAGCTCCACGGTAGGGGCAAAGAACTGGGCCAGGTCGCGCGAGGAGGAACTGCGAATGGCGTTGCGCACAGGGCCAAATGACTCATTCTGCGCCAGGGCTCCCACCGATAGCAACAGGCCCCACACCAGGGCGAAGGCCAGAAAAAAGTTGCGTTTCATGTTAGTGTATAGAGTACGTCATGCTGCGTGCGAAAACTATGCCAACCCTACCCAGGCCGGTATTTGACTGCTTACCCGGGAGGCGAGACTGCCAAGTTAGGGAAAATGCGGGCGTTTTGGCCCTTCTGGCCTATCTTTGCGACCATGAACAAACAGGTATTGTTGGTGATTCTGGACGGCTGGGGCCTGGCGCAGAATAAGGAAGTATCGGCTATTGATCAGGCGCGTACGCCCTTCGTCGATTCACTGTTTCAGCGCTTTCCGCACAGTCGCCTGCAGGCCTCCGGGGAGGCCGTGGGGTTGCCCGACGGGCAGATGGGAAACTCCGAGGTAGGCCACATGAACATCGGGGCCGGCCGGGTAGTCTATCAGGACCTGGTGCGCATCAACAAGGCCATCCGGGAGCGGAAGCTGGGCAACATGCCCGCCCTGGTGAAGGCCTTCGAGTATGCCCGCCTCAACAACAAACCGGTGCACCTGATGGGCCTGCTCTCCGATGGCGGGGTCCACTCCCACCTGGAGCACCTGAAAGCCTTGTGCACGCTGGCGCACGACGCTGACATTCACAACGTATTCATCCATGCCTTCACGGATGGCCGCGACACCGACCCCAAGGGTGGCGTTAGCTATGTGAACGACCTGGAGCAGCACCTGCAGCGCGGGGCCAGCGGCAAAATCGCCTCCATTGTGGGCCGCTACTACGCCATGGACCGCGACAACCGCTGGGAACGGGTGAAAGTAGCCTACGACCTGCTGGTGAACGGCAAGGGCACCCCCTCCCAGAACCTGATCCAGAGCATGCAGGACTCCTACAAAGAGGGGGTAACCGACGAGTTCCTGAAGCCCATTGTGAAAGTGGGTGCCGATGGGCAGCCGCTGGCCACTATCAAGGAGGGCGACGTGGTGCTGTGCTTTAACTTCCGCACCGACCGGGGCCGGGAAATTACGCAGGCCCTGACCCAGCAGGATTTCCACGCTTTCGAGATGCGCCGGCTGAGCCTGCACTACCTCACCATGACCAACTACGACGCCACATTTACCGGCGTCACGCCCATCTTCGAGAAGGATAACCTGGAAGAAACCCTGGGCGAAGTGCTGGCCGCCAACCATAAAACTCAGATCCGGATTGCCGAGACGGAGAAGTACCCGCACGTTACCTTCTTCTTTTCGGGGGGCCGCGAGGTAGAGTTTGAAGGGGAAAAGCGCATCATGCGGGCCTCACCCAAAGTGGCTACCTACGATTTGCAGCCCGAGATGAGCGCCTATGAGCTACGCGACGCCTTGGTACCGGAACTACAGGCCAAATCGGCTGATTTTGTGGTGCTCAACTTTGCCAACACCGACATGGTGGGCCATACCGGCGTGTTTGCTGCCGCCGTGAAAGCAGCCGAGGCCGTGGACGAGTGCGCCCGGGGTGTAGTGGAAGCCGCTCTGGCCTCGGACTATGCCTGCATCATCATTGCCGACCACGGCAACGCCGACATGATGATTAACCCCGACGGCACACCCAACACGGCGCATACCACCAACCTGGTGCCCTGCATTCTGGCCTCCAACGACTTCCGCGGGACGCTGGCCGATGGCAAGCTGGGCGACATTGCCCCAACCGTGCTGCAGCTGATGGGCCTGCCCCAGCCGGAGGTAATGGGCGGCCAGAGCCTGCTGCGCCCCGAAACCACGCCGAATGCGTAGCTTCTTCTGGCTGGCGGGCACGGTAGCCATCCTCTCGGCCTGTGAGCCCGGCGAGGATGCTACCGTGCGCCCCAATCCCGCCAACCGAAAACCAGAGTATTTCAACTTACTGAGCTTCCTGGAAAAGCAGGAAGCTTTGCTGAACCAGCAGAAGCCCGCCATAGAAAAGCAGGTAGTCCTCCGCGACGGTCATCAGGAAACCACCCGCGTTGCCCAAACCGACTGGACCAAGGAGCTGCAGATTTTTCAGCAGGCCGACATCAATAAGCCAGCTCTGCGCGGCCTGTATCAGACTGATTCCGCTACTACCCCCGGCGGGCTGGTCCAACGTCGCTACCGGCGGCTGCCAGGCACCGAGCACCCGGTGGAGCAGCTCACGGTGCTAAGCCAGGGCGGGGTGGTGCAGTCGGTAACCGCCACCGTAGCTCAGGACAACCCGCTGGTGTATTCGGCCAAAACCTTAACGCTACGCTGCCAGAATGGGCAAATCAGCAGCTACCAAGTGAGCGGTGTGCAGAAACTGGTGTTATTCGATTCGGTGCGGTACGCGGTTCGGGCACGGGTGTTGTAAAGCCTGAGCTTTGTAAGCCAGTGGACTGATTTTCATTGCGCTGCCTACATGGTAGCAGCCTCGCTCTGCTTTTTGCTTCGGGAAAAGCTTATCCGGAGTTCCTGGCTGGAGTTGGTCATTCTGAACCGCTTGTTTGGCGATACGCTGTACATGTTAGGGGAGCACTGTTTTGAACGCGGTGCTGCCATAACAGTACAGTTACACGCGCTATTCCAGGTAAGGCTCCACGCGCACGGCGCGCAGCCGCCCGCCCTGGTATATCACCGAAACGTAGTTGGTTCGCTCCGTATCGCCAATCCGGACCCTATCGGTGGCAGTAGCGGCGGCGCGGCAGGCTGGCTCCAGGCGGGTGCGCAGGCGACGGCCGTAGGCAGGCTGGAAGTTGGTAATGGTGGCGTTACGGAGCAGGTCTTTGTCCGGGGTCCGGTAGAACTCGAACACGTTGCCCGAATGCCGCACCAGCAGAATGGTGTCAATCTGCCCGGCCTCGTACAGATTCTTAAACGGGCGGCGGGCCGCTACCCGGCCGCCGGCCCGCAGTAGTTCCCGCACCGTGGGCTCTTCCCCAAATGGCTGACCAGCCAGGGAATCGATGGTCAGGCGGGCTACCGGAGCAGGCACGGGCGCGGCCGTCCGAACCGCCCGCGGCCGCTGCTGCGCGGCCACCTTGCGAGGCGGCTCCTCACTACCGCTCGCCTCCACGGAGCCAGCAGCCAGCAGTACCACATACACAGAGGTAGCGGAAACAACTTTAGCGGCGGCTATAAGCGGGGCGGCAAGCATAATCAGGAGGCTTTCTGCCCTATACGCAAACTATTGTCTGCCGGTACGGTTACGGAGCCCTATTCTCTTCGATTTATGGCAGTTGCCGCGCCCGCGGGCTAGCGGCCCATTAGGGTAGCTACCACCCAGCGGCGGCCGCCGTGGTTACGGTGCTCGCCCAGGTAAATGCCCTGCCAGGTGCCGAGGGCCAGCGCGCCGTTGCTGATGGGCACGCTCACGGCGTGGCCCAGCAGACTGGCCTTAAGGTGGGCGGGCATATCGTCGGGGCCTTCCAGGGTGTGGCGGAAGTAGGGCGCGTTTTCAGGCACCGTACGGTTGAAAAACTGCTCGAAGTCGTGGCGCACGGTGGGGTCAGCGTTTTCGTTGATGCTGAGGCTGGCCGAGGTGTGCTGAATAAAGAAATGAGCCGTACCTACCTGCAGCTGCTCTAGCTCGGGCAACTCGGCCACCAGCAAATCGGTAATCAGATGAAAGCCCCGGCTGACGGCCGGCAGGCGCAAACGCTTCTGAATAAACTGCATACGCGGGGCTGCTTACTATGGGTTTTTACGCTCAAAGGCCCCAATATCGGGCGGACTGAGGCGCGGGTGGTTGAGCAGATCAGTCGTGAGGCCCGGCAGGGCTACGGCCTTGTTGCTGGCGGGCGAGAGAGTATCAAGCTGATAGTCGAAGGCTTTGCCGCGGGGGCGGTAGGGCGTACTCCGGAACAGGTAGGTCTGACCTTCCAGGGGGTTGAGGATGTTGCCGTTCCGGGCCTGCCCCAGAGGCCCGGTGTTGTCGTATTTTTTGGTACGCAATACACTGGTGCTGATGCTGATATTGCTGGCATACTGCTCCCCATTCACAAAAGCCAGCTCTTCCCCTTCCCGGCCATTGCCCCACAATATGGAGTTGCGCATGGTCAGGCGCGGGGCAATGGCCGGGCGGGCCTTGCCGTTTACTTCAATGGCATCGGCCAGCAGAAACGTAGGGGTTTGGCGGTTCGCCTGAATAGTGTAGTTGGCAATGGTGCAATACTCAAACTGGTAATTGCCTCCCTGCACACCGAACACGGCGTACTGTTCGCAGTTGGTGATGAGCGTGTTGCGCACCGCAAAATCGCCGGAGAGGCCCAGGATGGCGGCGCCTTCCAGCCCAATGGTCAGGCCCGAGTTAGTGAAGGCCTGCTTGGCGCTGGAGATATTCTGGATGGTTGCGTTTTCGACCGTGACGCTGGGGAAAGGCCGCAGATTGCGCGGATTAATTACCAGCAGCCCAAAGGCGCTGTTCTTGATTTCGGCGAAGCGCACCACGTTGTTGCGGCTGCTGGAGAGAAACCAGACGCCCGCCCACTGGCCCGGGGTGTTGGCGTACTGCTCCTCGCGCCGGTCGCCCTGGAAGCGCACGAAGTTGCGGTTGTCCGGCTTCAGCTCGCCGGTAGGCTGGTAGGTAGGGTTAATCAACAGCTGCCCTCCCACCAGCAGCGCGGCCCCGGCGTGGGCATAAATTCGGGCACCGGGCTCAATAGTCAGGGTTACGGCCGAGTCCACCAGAGCGTAATCGAAGATGACGTGGGGCTTATCGGCCTTCCACAACGTGTTCCGGGTGATTTCGTCCCGGGTGTGGAAGTAGGCGTTCTGCCCGTAGCTCAGAATCTTGACCTGCTGCTCGTTGCCGTTGGTGCGGAAGTGCAGGTCGTCAATCAGCCGGAAGGGCTTCAGGTCGTTGGGGGTAGGGTCGATGGTAGCGCGTACCAGCACCAGCAGGCTGTCCTTCCCCCTGATTTCCACGTCGCGGGCCGTGTTGCCGGCGTCGCCGTTTACCAGCAGGCTGTAGGTAATGCCCGGCTGATTCTGCACGCTGATTTCCGATACGCGCACGGCCCGCGGGTTGCGGTTGTACACCCACAGGCGCTTGCTTACCGTGCCTACCGTCACGAATACCGTATCGAACTTCACGGTATCCAGCGAAAACTCCAGCCGGGCGCTGCCATCATTCGTGACAATATCTTCTTTTGGTTCGCAGCCGGGTAGCAATACCATAGCGGCTGAAAGCAGCAGAAGCAACGGGAGTAGAAAGCGCATAGATAGGATGGATAAACCAGGTGGTCATGCCGAGGCGCAGCCAAAGCATCTCGCGTGCTGCCGTTGTAGTTACTAGTGCAACATCAGCCTGCGAGATGCTTCGGCTGCGCCTCGGCATGACAAACGCTTGATAAAAGCCGCTTATTACGCTACGCCTTCCTTCAGGCGCTCAGCACTTTCGGCAATGCGGAGCTGCTCCACGAAGTCGTCGATGTTGCCATCCATCACGGCGCTCAGGTTGTACACGGTGTAGCCGATGCGGTGGTCGGTTACGCGGCCCTGGGGGTAGTTGTAGGTCCGGATCTTATCGGACCGGTCGCCGCCGCCAATCATGCTCTTGCGGGCAGCGCCTTCGGCTTCGTTTTTCTTGGCCAGCTCGATTTCGTAGAGACGGGAGCGGAGTACCTGCAAGGCCTTATCGAAGTTCTTGAGCTGAGACTTCTGATCCTGGCACTGGGCCACGATGCCGGTGGGAATGTGGGTCAGGCGCACGGCCGAGTAGGTGGTGTTTACCGACTGACCGCCGGGCCCGCTGGACATGAACAGGTCCTTGCGCACCTCGTTCATATCGATTTCCACGTCTAGTTCCTCGGCCTCGGGCATCACCACAATGGAGGCCACGGAGGTGTGGATGCGGCCTTGGGTTTCAGTGGCCGGCACACGCTGCACGCGGTGCACCCCCGATTCAAACTTGAGCTTGCCGTACACGTCCTCGCCCTTCACGGCCAGGATAATTTCCTTGTAGCCGCCCGAAGTGCCCTCAGTGGCGTCAATCAGGTCCATGCGCAGGCCTTGCTTTTCGGCGTAGCGCATGTACATACGCTGCAGGTCGCCGGCAAAAATAGCCGCCTCGTCGCCGCCGGCGCCGGCCCGGATTTCCATGATAACATCCTTGCTATCATTGGGGTCCTTGGGAATCAGCAGCTCCTTGATAACGGCTTCCAGGCGCTCCTGCTCGGGGTAGAGGGCTTCCAGCTCGTCCTTGGCCATCTGACGAAACTCTTCGTCCTTTTCCGTGGCAATAACTTCCTTGGCGCTGTCGATGTTGGCCAGCACGTTCTGGTAGGCCTTATACTCGGTTACGATCTTGCCGAGGTCCTTATATTCTTTGTTGAGGGCCTTGAAGCGTTTCATGTCGCTCATGGCTTCGGGTTGGGTAAGCTGTTCGCTCACGTCCTCAAAGCGCCGTTGAATGGCCTCCAGTTTATCTAGCATCTTGCCTTCAGAAAATGTATGGGGAGTGCAAAGGTACGGAAACGAAGCTGACCATATATACGCCCGCAGCAGTAGCGCAGAAAGCAGCCTGCGTCTTGTTTCGACCGGAACCGCACCTTGCCGTCGGAATGGTAAATTATTCTGGCTTAAACGATTGGCCGTAGCAAAAAATTCCTACTTTGGGGCCAGCAATCCGCACGTATGGCCTCCTTCCGAGCCCTTTCTGTTTCACCCCGCTCCCTGATGGCCGGCCTGGCCACCTCAGCAGGAACTACCGTGACAACAACCCGCTAAGCGGGCTGCGGAACTCCTTACTCTCTTCTTTCCATGCAGCCCGCCTCGCCGGTCAGCTCCCAGAGCTACCGGACCGACGCGGGCCTTTTCTTGTTCCTTCTGACCCAACGACATACTATGCAGGTATTGAAATTTGGAGGCTCCTCCGTGGCCTCGGCCCCCAACATCAGCCGCGTATTGGAGCTGGCCGAGGCCGCCGCCCGGCAGCAGCCCACCGTGGTAATCGTATCGGCGCTGGGTGGGGTAACAGATGCGCTGATCAGGGCCGGCCGCCTCGCCGCGGCCGCCGATGCTGGCTACCGGGAGCAGCTGCAGGAGCTGGAGCAGCGCCACCTGGCGGTAGTGCGGGAGTTGCTACCCCTTGCCGGGCAGAGCGGCGTGCTGAGCTTCGTGAAAACCTACTGCAATGAGCTGGAAAGCCTTTGCCAAGGCGTATTCGCCCTGGGAGAGCTGTCGGCGCGCACCCTCGACCGGCTGGTGAGCTACGGGGAGCTACTATCCTCGGGGGTGGTAGCGGCCGGCCTAGCGGCCCGGGGCACGGCCCACCAGTGGCTCGACAGCCGCCAGCTGATCCGGACTGATGCGCACTACGGGCACGCCACCGTGGACTTTGCCACCACCAACGCCCAGATACAAGCTGCCGTAAGCGGGGCCGAGGGGACGCTGTACGTAGCGCCGGGCTTCGTGGCCGCGGCCCCAGATGGCAGCACCACTACCCTGGGCCGCGGGGGCTCCGACTACACGGCCGCCATTTTTGCCGGGGCGCTGGGGGCCAGTCGGCTGGAAATTTGGACGGATGTAAGTGGGATGATGACGGCCGACCCGCGCCTGGTGCGCGCCGCGCGCCCCATTCCGCGCATCAGTTACCAGGAGGCCATGGAACTGTCGCACTTTGGGGCCAAGGTGCTGTATCCGCCCACCATTCAACCGGTTATGCAGCGGGGTATTCCGCTCTGGATCAAGAATACGTTTGCCCCCGAAGACGCCGGGACGCTGGTGGAGGTAGCCGCGCCGGCCAGTCCGGCCATCGTGCGGGGCCTTTCCAGCATCGGGCCGGTGGCCTTGCTGCGGTTGGAGGGCAGCGGCATGGTAGGCATTCCGGGCTTCTCGCGGCGGCTGTTCGCGGCCCTGGCTCAGGAGCAGATCAACGTGATTCTCATTACCCAAAGCTCCTCGGAGCACTCCATTTCCGTGGCCGTACGCGCCGCCGACGCCCCCCGAGCCCGACAGGCCGCCGACGCGGAGTTTGCCCCGGAAATAGGGGTAGGCCGCCTGGACCCGCTCTATTGCGAAGATGAGCTGGCCATCGTGGCCCTGGTAGGCGAGCAAATGAAAAACCACCCCGGCATCAGTGGCCGCCTGTTCGGGGCGCTGGGGCAGAATGGGGTCAACATTCGGGCCATTGCCCAGGGCTCCTCGGAGAAAAACATTTCCACGGTTATCCGGCAGCACGACGTGCGCAAGGCCATCAACGTGCTCCACGAAACCTTCTTTGAGGCCACCACCCGGCAGGTGAACGTGGTTATTGCGGGCACGGGCAACGTAGGCGGCAAGCTGCTGGAGCAGCTGGCCCGGCAGCAGCCCTGGCTGCGCGAAAAGCTGCGCCTGAACCTGCGGGTGGTGGGCCTGGCCAACAGCCGGCAGTTTGTGCTCGATGAGGAAGGCCTGGACCTCACGAGCTGGCAACCGGCCCTGGCCGCCGGGCAACCTCTTAACCTGCCGGTCCTGACGGAGCAGCTTCTGGCCCTGAACCTACGCAATACCGTGTTCGTGGACGTGACGGCCAGTGCCGACGTGGCCCAGGTATATGCCGGGCTGCTGGCCCGCAGCGTAGCCGTAGTGGCCTGCAACAAGGTGGCGGCCTCATCGGAATACGAAAACTACGCCCGCCTTAAGGCACTGGCCCAGGAGTTCAATACGCACTTTCTGTTTGAAACCAACGTGGGCGCGGGCCTGCCCGTCATCGGGACCCTGGGCGACCTGCTGCGCAGCGGCGACGAGGTACAGCGCCTGGAAGCCGTGCTGTCGGGCACCCTGAACTTTGTGTTCAATAACTACGATGGGTCGCGGCCGTTTGCGGAGGTAGTGCGCCAGGCCCAGGCCGAAGGCTACACCGAGCCCGACCCCCGCCTCGACCTGACCGGCGTGGACGTGGCCCGCAAGATTCTGATTCTGGCCCGCGAAGCCGGCTATCCACTGGAAATGAGTGAGGTAAACAACCAGCCCTTCTTACCTGCTGCCTGCCTGGAAGGCGACGTGCCTGCTTTCTATGAGCAGCTGGCCCTGCACGAGCCCCATTTTCGGGCCCTGTACGATGCCGCGGCGGCCCGAGGCGAGAAGCTGCGGTTTGTGGCCAGCCTCACCGATGGCCGGGCCCGGGTGGGCCTGCAGGCCCTACCCCCCTCCCACGACCTATACTCCCTGCAAGGCAAAGACAACGCCGTGCTGTTCTATACCAACCGCTACACGGAGCAGCCGCTCGTTATTAAAGGAGCCGGTGCGGGAGCCGAGGTAACGGCCTCCGGCGTGTTTGCCGACGTGCTGCGGGCCGTACAGTCCTGAAGCGGCCCGGGTGGCGGCTTGCGCGCCGGCTACGCTTACTGCTTTCCGGGCTGGGGCGCTACCTTGCCCTTCGCCCGCAACCTTCTCTACTTTCCCTGCATGAGTTTTTCTTCCCAACCCGTTACCGTACTAGCGCCCGCCACCGTTGCCAATGTGGTGTGCGGGTTTGATGTGCTGGGTTTTGCCCTGGCCGAGCCCGCCGACGAGATGCAGCTGCGCCTGACCGAGCAACCCGGCGTAGTGATTACGCATGAAGATGACTTCGGCCTGCCCACCGAGCCGGCGCGCAACGTGGCCGGGGCCGCCCTGCTGGCCATGCTGCGGGCCGTACCCGAGGAGGTAGGCGTGGCCATCCACATCCGCAAAACCATTCGGCCGGGCAGCGGCATTGGTAGCAGCGCGGCCAGTGCCGCCGGGGCCGTAGTGGGCCTGAACGCCTTGCTGGGCAACCGCTTCAGCCAACCCGAGCTGGTGCACTACGCCATGTACGGCGAGGAAGTGGCCTCCGGCGCCCGCCATGCCGATAACATTGCACCGGCCATTTACGGCGGCGTCACGCTGATTCGGGCTACCCTGCCTTCCCCCGACGTGGTGCCCCTCGATGCGCCGCCCTTGTTCGTGACGGTGGTGCACCCTCAGATTGAGATAAAAACCGCCGATGCCCGCAGGATTCTGCGGCAGGAAGTACCCCTGCGCGACGCCATCCGGCAGTGGGGCAACGTGGGCGGGCTGGTGGCGGGCCTGCTTCAGCACGATTATGCCCTGATTGGCCGCTCCCTGGAAGACGTAGTGGTAGAGCCCGTGCGCAGCATCCTGATTCCGGGCTTTGCAGAGGTGAAGGACGGCAGCCGGGTGGCCGGGGCCCTGGGCGGAGGCATTTCTGGCTCCGGGCCGGCCCTGTTCATGCTCAGCCAGGATGAGGCCACAGCCCGCGCCGTGGAAAACGTGATGCACGCTACCTATCAGCGCCTCGGCCTCGACTACCATACCTACGTCACGACTATTCACCCCACCGGCTGCCAGGTAAGCAGCGAATCTGCGGCCGGTCCGGAAAGCCGCTAAACCTTCCTTTCGGGTGGCACCACAAAGCGCTCCGGGAAACGCCCTTCGCTGGTTCTGCCGCCAACACGCTCCTTATCTCCTACCCCCCATGCGCTACTACAGCCTTAGCCGCCAGGCTGATACCGTTGATTTCCGGGTCGCTACCGTAGCCGGGCAGGCCCCCGATGGCGGCCTCTACTTTCCGGCCGCTATTCCGTGCTTTACGCCCGGTTTCGTGGGGCAGCTGCCCCATCTGGAGGCGGCCGAGGTAGCCTATACCGTGCTGGCTCCGTACGTTGGCGGCACCATTCCGGAGCCGGAGCTGCGCCGCATTTGCGCGGAGACGGTAAACTTCCCGTTTCCGGTGGTGCCGGTTACCGGCCACATCCGTGCGCTGGAGCTGTTCCATGGGCCAACCCTGGCTTTCAAGGATGTAGGAGCCCGGTTTATGAGTCGGTGCCTGGGCTACTTCTCCCGCCACGAAACCCGGCCCCTAACCGTGCTGGTAGCCACCTCCGGCGACACCGGCGGGGCCGTAGCCAGCGGCTTTCTGGGGGTGCCGGGCGTAGAGGTGGTGGTGCTTTACCCAGCCGGCCGCGTGAGCCCGGTGCAGGAGCAGCAGCTTACGGCCCTGGGCCAGAACATTACGGCACTGGAAGTAAACGGCAACTTCGACGACTGCCAGCGCCTGGTGAAACAGACCTTCCGCGATGAGGCCCTGCGGAGCCGGCGCCACCTCACCTCGGCTAACTCCATTAACGTGGCCCGCTGGCTGCCCCAGCAGGTGTACTACTGCTACGGGGTAGCCCAGGCGCGGGCCACCACGGGCCAGCCGCCGGTAGTGGCCGTGCCCAGCGGCAACTTTGGCAACCTCTGCGCGGGGCTGCTGGCCTACGTCTCGGGGCTGCCGGTAGCGCATTTTATAGCCGCCTGCAATGCCAACGCGGCCGTACCCGCCTACCTCGCCACGGGCCAATACGCCGCCCGGCCCGCCGTGCCTACCCTCTCCAACGCCATGGACGTAGGTGACCCCAGCAACTTCGGGCGCATTCTGGAGCTGTTCCGGCACGACTATCCCATTATCCGGAAGCTGCTGACGGGCTACTCCGTATCGGATGAGGAAACCAGCGCCACCATCCGGCGCGTGCATGCCCAAACTGGCTACCTGCTGGACCCACACGGCGCCGTAGCCTTTTTCGCCCTCGATGACTACCTGCGCCAGCATCCGCAGGCCCAGGGCCTGCTGCTGGAAACGGCCCACCCCGTTAAGTTTCCGGCGGCCGTAGAGTCGGCCATTGGTGAGCCCGTGCCCGTGCCGACCGAGCTGCAGGAGCTTATGCGCCAACCCAAGCGTAGCATTCTTCTGGAGCCGGAGTACGAGGCCCTGCGCGCCTACCTGCTGGAAACAGCGTAGGCAATGCCTACCCCCGCCGGCCGTGTCACCATCTGAGGTTGCGGGCTAAATCATCCGGGGGTATCTTTTGGTTGAATGGGCAGAAGTGCGTCCCTTTGCGCCTGTTCTGCCGACTTTAAAAGCTGCCTCCCATGCGTTTTATCTTTCGCGCTGCCCTGCTGCTGCTACCCCTCTCTGCCTGCAATGCCGATCAGGTAGATCACCTGAGCAATACCAAGGAGCTGGCTATTGAGGCCGAAAACTGGCAGGTAAAGCGCATCATGCCCAAAGACCTGCTCCGCGCTACCCGCTGGGCCGGTGACTCCCTCACCCGCACGGCCGAGCGGGAGCTGCGCCAGGTGCTGGCCGCCCGGTTGCAGGACGGCGGAGTGGCCGCGGCCCTACCCTACTGCCGCCCCTCGGCCCTGCCCGCTACCGATTCTCTGGCCCGGGTGCTGCAGGCCTCGCTTACCTGGGTGAGTGCCCGACCCCGCAACCCTTCCAACCACGCGGCCCTGTCGGCTCCCGACCTTGACCCCGCTGATACCGCGCGCCAGGTAGCCCGGCCCGGCACCGAGGAGTTCACCTACCAGCGCCCGGTGGTGCTTTCCGATGCCCTGTGCCTGCGCTGCCATGGTACGGTAGGCCAGGACATTACGGCCGCCGACTACGCCCTGATTCAGAAGCAGTACCCCCAAGACCAGGCTACCGGCTACCGGCTGGGGCAGAGCATGGGCGTGTGGCGCGCCAGCCTGAAGCGCCCGGGCGTGGCCGAGTTCTATACCATGAAAACCCGCAAGGTTATGAAGAAGCGCAAGCCGCTTTTTTAGCGTAGTTTTCAGCCCTGGCCCGTCCCGAAGCTTATCTGTTTTCGTCCTGCCCCGGCAGTAGCCCCGTTCTGCGCCCATGCCCTACCGTCGCTTTCTTCTGCTTTTCCGCAGTCTGCGCTTCTTGTTGGCAGGGGCGTTACTACTCACCAGTCTGCCTACCCTGGCCCAACAGCCCGACTCGGCCCAGCGCGCTACCCCTGCCCCCGCCAGGAAGATCAGTGCCAGCCAGTCTTACCGCATTCTGGGGCCCGATAGCATTGCCCTGTTCTACAACGCCGACTACGACCTGTGCCCACCCGGCTGCTCGGCTATTCGGCGCCATACCCGCTTCGATGATAACGGTCAGTTTTTCGGCTACGTGCGCGACTTCTGGATGCACAACGCCCAACCGGCCCTGACCGGCACCTACCGCAACGGCCTCAAGGATGGCATGTTTGAGGTGTTTCACCTCAATGGCACACTTGCCGTTCGGGCCTATTATCGTGCGGGGAAAGCCGTAGGCAACTGGGCCTACTGGTACCCCTCGGGCCAGAAGCGCCAGGTGCTGAGCTTCGGCGCCGGCAACACCCTGCTTATTCAGCAATTCTGGACCGAAGACGGCCAGCAGACCGTGCAGGATGGGCAGGGCTCCTGGTACCGGATTGACGGGGACCTGCGCGTAAGCGGCGCCGTAGCCAAGGGCCGGCCCGATGGCAAATGGCGCGTACAGGAAACCACGGGCAAGCAGAAGGTGCTGGCCGAGGAAACCTTCAGCCAGGGCCGCTTCCGGACCGGCGTCACGCGGCCATCCGGCGTGTACTACTACGATGCTTCCCGCATTTACATCACCGACCTAGACACCTACAGCCAGGCCGAAGAATTCGTGGTGTATCCTGACTGCCCATCCGCGCCACCGAAAGCGGCGGCCCAGTAACCGGGGCGGGCCGTGCGCCAGGTTTTGGCACGTAGCCTAACCTTCGGGTGGGTTTCGGAGTTTGGGCAGGGTATGACTACTGCCGCTACTACTTCTGATTCTGAACTGCCCGTTGTGATTATCGGGGCCGGCATGGCGGGCCTCACCTGCGCCTGCTACCTCCACCGTGCCGGCCGACCCGTGCTGGTGCTGGAAGCCGCGGATGCGGTGGGAGGCCGGGTCCGGACGGATGTGACGCCGGAGGGTTTCCGCCTCGACCGGGGCTTTCAGGTGCTGCAAACCAAGTACCCCGAGGTGCAACACCTCATCGACTATGGCGCCCTGCAGCTGCAGGCGTTCCGCTCCGGAGCCGTAATCCGCCTGCCCAACGGACAACAGACTACCCTGCAGAACCCGCTGCAACAGCCCACGGCGGCGTTTTCGGCCCTGACTTCCCGCGTAGGCACCCTCCCCGATAAGCTGCGTATTGCCAGCCTGGTGCAGCATGTGCGCGGCTACACCAGCGGCCAGCTCATCAGCCGCAACAGCACCAACCAGCTGGATACGCTTACTTTTTTGCGGCAGTACGGCTGGAGTGAGCAGATCATTCAGAATTTCTTCCGGCCTTTTTTCGGGGGCGTGTACCTCGACCGGAGCCTGAGCACAGCAGCCAATTTCTTTGAGTTTGTATTCAAGCAGTTTGTGGAGGGTGAAGCGGCCATTCCGGCTTTGGGAATGCAGCAGATTCCGGAGCAGCTGGCCGCCCGCCTGCCCGCGGGCAGCATCCGGCTCAATACCGCCGTTACCGCTCTCGAAGGAAACCTGGTGCGACTATCAACCACCAAAACCGTTGCAGCCGCAGCCGTAGTGGTAGCCACCGACGGCGCGGCGGCGGCCCGGCTGCTTCCGCCGGCCTCTGAGGCCGCCCCGGTGCAGTGGCGCCAGACCACCTGCACGTACTTTGCGGCCCCCGCTACCCCCCAGCGGCCCGACAAGTTGCTGCGGCTCAACGCCTCACCTACCGGCCTGGCTCACAACGTATCTTTTTCCTCTGATGTGGCGCCGGCCTACGCCCCCGCCGGCCAGCGGCTGGTATCTGTGAGTACCCACGGCGAGCATGGCCTCTCGGAAGCAGACCTGACCCGGCAACTCCAGACGGAGCTGGCGGCCTGGTTTGGCCCCGAGGCAACCCAGTGGCGGCACCTGCGCACCTACTTCATTCCGCACGCCCTGCCGGTGTATGCGGCCGGGCAGCCCGCCCGCCAGTCTCTGAAGCTGCACAGCACCCTGTTCCGCTGCGGCGACCATACGGCCTACCCCTCCCTGAACGCCGCCATGGCCTCGGGCCGCGAGGTAGCCGAAGCTCTCATCAGCGCATCCTGATAACAAATCGGTCCGGCGCCAAAGGCACCGGACCGGTTGATGTTGCGCAGGCCTGGCCGGCCGGGTTGAGGCGGGCTGTGGGGGTAGGCAGCTGCCGCCCTGCCGGGGTGCGCTTAGTCGGTTAGTATCAGCTGGGCCGGGCAGTGGTCAGAGTGCACCACGTCGCGGAGCAGATGCGCCTCCTGAATGCGGGGCTGTAGCACCTCATCCACCAGCAGGTGGTCGAGGCGCCAGCCTACGTTGCGGGCCCGGGCGCCGGCCCGGTAAGTCCACCAGGAATAGTGGCCGGTGGCGTCGCCGTGGTGGTGGCGGAAAGAGTCCGTGTAGCCGTCGGCCAGCAGGTCGCGGAACCACTGCCGCTCCTCGGGCGTGAAGCCGGGGCTCTGCTGGTTGGCTTTGGGGTTATGCAGGTCAATTTCCCTCTGACAGCAGTTAAAGTCGCCGCCAATGATGAGCGGGGGAGTACCCGCGGCCTGCAGCTCGCGCACGTAGCGCCGGAAAAAGTGCAGCCACTCCACCTTAAATGCCTGGCGCTCGGCCCCGCTCGTGCCCGAAGGCATGTACACGTTCAGCACCGAGTACTCCGGAAAGTCGAGCCGCAATACCCGGCCTTCCGTATCGTAGAGCGCCGTGCCACAGCCTTCCACCACGGCTATGGGTTTCTGCTTCGAGAACGTGGCTACGCCGCTGTACCCGGGTTTCTGGGCGGGGTGCAGGTAGGCGTAGTAGCCCAGAGCCTCCAGGCCGGAAACATCCAGCGGCTCGCGGCCGGCCTTAATTTCCTGCAGGCAGAGCACATCGGGGCTGGCTTCGCGTACCCAGTCCACCAGCCCCTTGCTCAGGGCCGAGCGCAAGCCATTCACGTTATAGGAAATAATATTCAAGCGCTGGTTCTTAGAGGATTATACTGATTACACCAACTGGCTGAGTCTTCTTTAACCACTGGTGATGCGCGGTTAGCAGGCCACCCTAACAGCGGAATTAGTGAAATCAGGTTACTCAGCCGAGTCGAAATACTCCAGAATATGCCACTTCAGCATCCGTTCCTGCTCTTTCAGGTTAGCGAAAGGAACTGGATGCAACAGGCGGTAGTGGGGCCAGCCATCTTCGTCCACCCTTTCCAGCTCGTAGTAACCTGAGATGCTGAACAGGCGGCAGGTAGCAATGTGCATCAGGTCCTGCTTCTGCTCTTTGGTGAAGGGCCCGGCGCCCTGGCCCAGCTCCTGCACCCCAATCAGCAGGAGCAGGGCGTTCAGGTCTGGCTTTTTACCGAAGCGCTGCCGCATCTGGTTCATCAGCTCCCACCAGCGCTGCTCAAACTGGGCCTCCGTTTCCTGGGGGTCGAGCATGGCTAGGCGTCGTGGGAATGGGGCGGGGCAGCCACGGCAGCTTCTTCCTTCAGGGCCTCCCAGTACTCTACGGCCCGGCGGAAGTGTGGAATTACAATGCTACCCCCAATAAGGTTGGCAATGGCGAAGACCTCATAGATTTCTTCGTCGTTGATGCCCTCCTCGTAGCACTTGCCCAGGTGGTACTTGATGCAGTCGTCGCAGCGCAGCACCATGGAGCAGGCCAGGCCTAGCATTTCCTTGGTTTTTACGTCGAGGGCGCCTTCCTGGTAGGTATTGGTATCGAGGTTAAAAAACCGCTTGATCACCTTGTTATCCGCCGCCATGATCTTTTCGTTCATGCGCTGACGGTAGTCGTTGAATTCTGAGACGAGGCTCATAAGTAAGCTGCGTTAAAGGATGAATATCCCGAATCCGGCACCGCGCGGGGTAAGCGCGGCTCCGTTGGGGCCCGCGGGTCGCCATCATTTCCGGGAGTCGGGTTTAAACCTTAAAATTAGGGAGAAGTTCGCCAGTGCCTTATGTTCGAGGCCGGGCGTTGCGGCAAACACCGCATCTGGCTACCTCCTGTGTTTTATCTGCTATGCCCCTACCTACGCTTATTACCGATTTTATTGCCTTGCTCTTCCCGCAGGTGTGCCTGGCCTGCCAAGAACCGCTGACCCGGGGTGAGGACCACATCTGCACCATTTGTCGCGCCCAGCTGCCGTACACCGACTACCACCGCCTGCCAGCCGCCGAGAATCCGCTGGCCCGGCGGTTCTGGGGTAAGCTGCCGGTACAGCATGCGTTTGGCTACCTACGCTTCCAGAAACAAGGGCGCGTGCAGCATTTACTGCATGAGCTTAAGTACCGCAACCAGCAGGAAGTAGGGAAAGTGCTGGGTCGCTGGTTTGGGCAGGAGCTGGCCGATGCTGGTTACGGCCCCAACTTCGACCTGATTCTGCCGGTACCCCTGCATGCCCGCCGACTGGCTCAGCGCGGCTACAACCAGTCCGATAGTTTTGCTGAGGGCCTGGCCGCTGGCCTTCACTGCCCCTGGCAGCCCGATGGCCTGCGGCGCATTACCAAAACTGAGTCGCAGACCCGCAAAAGCCGCTTGCAGCGCTGGCAGAACGTGGCAGAGGTTTTTGAGGTAGCGCAGCCGGAGTTGGTAGCCGGCCGCCGCATACTGGTGGTGGATGACGTGCTGACAACCGGCGCTACCCTGGAAGCCTGCGCTGCCGTGCTCCTGGCCGCCGGCGCCACTACCGTCAGCGTGGCCGCCATTGCCACCGCCGACCGCTAACTACGGATCTAGACGGATTCATCGGATTACACAGATTTGGTCCGGTAGCAGCAGTACCAACGCCCCGCGGCATTATCCAGTGCTTATCAGGTTTACGGGCCTTTATGCCGGTAGTGCAGCCGAAAATGCGGTTTAAGCCAAAGCAGGAGGTAGGGATAAGCAGATCCTATCCCCTGTCTCTTCCAAGTACTTAGGAGTCAAACAAACAGAAAGGCCACCTCAACTGAGGTGGCCTTTCTGTTTGTGAAGTCGATCAGAGCGAATCAGTCTAAATCCGTGATTCTTACTTGTTCGAGCCGGCGTTGATCATGGCGCAGCGGAAACCGATGGTAGCCGTTGCCGAGTCTTCAGCCATGAAGCGGCGCGTACCGGGCGAGAGCCAGTAGGCTACGTCGCGCCAGGAGCCGCCTTTGTACACGCGCACGTGGTCGTCGATAAGGGACTGATAGCCCTTCTTGTCGTAGCGCTCGGAGGGGTCGAGAAAGCCGTTGCGGCGGAAGGGGTTCAGGTCTTCCACATCTTCAAACGAGAGCGGACGGTAGATGTCCTGCACCCACTCGTTCACGTTGCCCGACATGTTGTACAGGCCGTAATCGTTGGGCGGGTAGTTGTAGATGTACTCCGTAATCATAGCGCCGTCGTTCAGGGCGCCAGCAATGCCGGCGTAGTCGCCACGGCCCCGCTTGAAGTTCGCCAGGAACTGGCCCATGTTCTTGCCGTAGGGGTTCCGCACCTGGCGGCCATCCCAGGGATAGATGCGCTTGTTTTCCTGGTTCTCGTTGCCGGTTTCCTGGGTACCAATGAGAGCCTGAGCGGCATATTCCCATTCCGCCTCAGTGGGGAGGCGGTAGTTGGGCAGCGTGTTGCCGTTCTCAATGGCAATTTTGGCTTTGCCTCCGTCATCGGAAGTGCCTTCAGCCGCGTCGCCGCCTTTCTTCTTACGGCCAAACAGGCCGCCGCCTTTGCTGCCACCTTCGTCGCCTTCGCCGCTTTCACCGGCCAGACGCTCGTTTACTTTAGCCGTACGCCAGGTGCAGTAGTCATTGGCTTGCAGCCAGCTTACGCCCACCACCGGGAAGTAGCGGAAACCGGGGTAACGCAGGTAGTAATCTACGTAAGGGTCGTTGAACGACAGCTCGCGGGCCCACACGGTGGTATCGGGCAGGGCCGACTGATAAAATTCTTCCGCCGAGTCTTTGCGCACGAAGTGCAGGTACTCCAGCCAGTGAATGTTGGCTACCTCGGCTTCATCCATATAAAAGGATGCCAGCGTCACGGTCCGCTCGATGTTGTCGTGGGTCATGGCCACGTCCTCTTCGGAGGAGCCCAGCACCGTACGACCACCTTCGATAAACACAAGCCCCGGGCCTTCGGGAATGCCCTTGTAGTCAGACACCTTCATGCCTTCCTCGGTATTGTATTCGATGCCCGTAGTCGAGCTATACTTACCGGGTTTGGTGGCGGTAGGAGGCCCACCCTTACAGGCGGCCAGCGCGCAAGCTCCCACTACAGCAAAGCGCAAGTACTTGGAAAAATTCATGATCAAGTTGAAACTACCTGTTAGAAAAGCGTTTAGACAAGGCAAGTCGGCTGCAATAATACAAAAAATCAAAAGGCCGGGCAAGGAATTGACGGGTAATTCCGTCGTTTCAGCCGGCGCCAGGCTGCTTCCAGCGAATCAAACTCCCGAAGGGCCAGAGAAATTTCATGCGCACCACCTAAATCACGGCTGAACTGACTGAGACTCATATCGTAGCTATAACCGAGCCGAAAACTCCCGACCCCTACCCCGGCCAGCACCGTCAGAACCTGCTGGGGCTTAGGTGCACCGGGCAGCGGTACCCCCCGGTACACGGCCCCCAGCGTGAGGGGCGTCGCGGTAAAGTACAGTCCGGCCTCGGCCCGCCGGGACCCGCCCTGCTGACTGTAGGCCACGGTAGGAGCCACACTGATTTCATGATACTCGCCTTTGGTAGTGGAGCGAACAACATAGTGCTTGTAGCCGGCCTGCAGGTTCAGGCGCAGCGGCAGGGTAGTCTGTGAGACGAAAGCCAGATCGGGCTGGTTCAGGTGATGGGCCGCCACGCCCAACCAAAACCGCTCCGTATAAAGCAGTCCGCCTACGCTGGCAGTAACGTAGTGCACTGGCTTATAGTCTGCTACCTCTAAACTAAAATCACGCGTGACGCCCTCGTCGGAAAGCTGGTCGCCGAAAACCAGGTTGCCGTAGCTTACGCGCTGCAGGCCGTAGCTGACCGAGGCCCCGCCACTCAGGCTCAACTGCTCATTCAGGCGCAGGTGGTAGGCATACACGCCGCCGGCCTGAAAGCGAGTGTAGCCGATGCCCCCGGTCCGGTCGTAGTTTACCAGCAGGCCCACGGCGCTGCGCTGGTCGCGCAGGCGGTAGTCGGCGGCCAACTGGCTGCTCTGAAAGGTGCCGGCCAGGGTGGGGAACTGGTTGCGGTAGCTGAGCGTGAGGCTGTAGTCGTCGAGCAGGCCGGCGTAGGCCGGATTGAGCTGCAGGCGGTTGGCGTAGGGCTGGGCGAAGTACAGGTCCTGGGCGTGGCCGGCCCCTACCGCTCCTACCCCCAGACTGGCGACCAGGGCCCACCGCCGCCCGGCACGGAAACCCCGATGACGGGACAAACAAGGGTAGCCAAGCATCATCATACGCACACAACCTAACGGTGAAAACCAGCAATTTGGTACGCGCCAGCCCCGGCCGCGGGCCTAAAATGGGATTTTCTTTCCTGACTGCCGGCACCAGAGGCCGGGAGCCGAACGTTAGCCTATTCAACCCGGACGTTTTTTTCGGGCTCTTTCCCGGGCCGGCAAGGTTTCGCACTACTTTTGCCCGGTACCTTGCCGGCTTGCGCCAGGGCGCTGCCAAGGGCTTTTTCCGCTTTCCTTTCTCCTCTTTAGCTATGCGTAAATTTTTTGTCGGGCTCCTGATTTTTCTGGTGGTACTGATAGCCGCTCTGGCCTTGGCTCCGCTGCTGTTTAAGGATAAAATAAAGGCCGCCTTCGACCAGCAGCTGGCCCAGCGCGTGAAGGCGACAGTACAGTACGACCCGGCCAACGTGGACGTGACCCTGCTGCGCTCCTTCCCCGACCTGGCCCTGCAGCTGGACCAGCTGCGCGTGATTGGGCAGGACTCGTTTGCCCGCGATACGCTGGCCTATCTGCCCCGGGTACGGGTAGGGCTGGATTTGATGAGCGTACTCGGGGGCGGCCAGATCAAGATCAAGAATGTGACCCTGGAGCAGCCCGACCTGAGCCTGCGGGTTCTGAAGAGCGGGCGTGCCAACTGGGACGTGTACGTATCCGACTCGGCGGCGGCCTCCAGAGGGCAGGATACTACGGCCGTGAGCCTGGCCATTCAGGGCTGGCAGATCAATAACGGACGGCTGCGCTACGAGGACCTGACCATTCCGTTCGGGATGCAGCTGCGGGGCATAAACCACTCCGGCTCCGGCGACTTTGAGCAGAACGTGTTCGACATGGTAAGCCAGACCACGGCCGAAGGCATTTCCATGCAGTACGCCGGCACGGAGTACATCACCAACAAGAAGCTCGATGCTGACGTGACCCTGGCCATGAACCTGGAGAAGATGCTTTTCACCTTCAAAGACAACAAGGTGAAGCTGAACGATTTCCCAGCGACGTTTCAGGGCACTATTGGCCTGCCCAACGCCACCGACATTACCTACGACCTGACTTTCAAGGCTCTCGAAACCGACTTCAAGAACATTCTGAGCTTGGTGCCTGGCGCCTATACCGACCAGTTCAAGGACATGGAGGCCACGGGCAAGGTAGCGTTTGACGGCTACTTCAAGGGTGTACAGAACGCCGTGAAAATGCCCGGCTACGGCCTGAACCTGCAGGTAAAGGGCGGCAGCTTCAAGTACCCCGACCTGCCCCAGCGGGCCCGCAACATCAACGTGGACCTGGCCGTGGATAACCCCTCGGGCTTCACGAACAATGTGAAGGTGAACGTGAAACAGTTTCACCTCGACCTGGGCTCGAACCCCATTGATGGCAACGTGGCCATTGATGGACTGGAGCCGATGAAGGTGAACGGCCGCGTGAAAGCTAACGTGGACTTGGCCGAAATGATGAAGGTGTACCCAGTGCAGGATCTGCTGCTGCGCGGCAAGCTGTTCGTGGATGGCACGGCCAAGGGCACGTACTCCAGCACCCAGATGCCGGTAGTACAGGCCAAGCTGAACCTGACCAACGGCTACGTGAAGAGCAAGCAGTTTCCGGCCCCCATCGAGAACCTGACCATGAACGGCACCGTCACCAACCCCACGGGCCAGCTAAACGATACCCGCGTGGATATTCCGCAGTTCCGGATGCTGCTGGATGGCGAGCCGTTGCAGGGCCGCGTGGCAACGCAGGGCGTGGACAAGCTGCGCTTCGATACCGACGTGCAAGGCGTCATCGACCTGACCAAGCTCACGAAGATCTTCCCGCTGCAGGGCATGACAGTAACGGGCCGCCTGAACGGCAACGTGGCTGCCAAAGGCAACATGGCCGATATTGAGGCCGGCCGCTACCAGACTGTGGTAGCCTCGGGCACCGTGAATGCCCAGAACATTACGTATAAGAGCACTGACCTGCCCCAGGGCATGAAGGTGACGCGGGCCACGGCCACGTTCAACAACGACAAGATTGTGCTCCAGAACATGGCTGGCTCGGTAGGCTCCTCCGACATTGCCGCCTCGGGCACCATCAGCAACTACATGGGCTACCTCTTCGTGCCGGGCCAACCCCTGCGCGGCAACCTGACGGTGAACAGCAACCGCTTCAACGTGAACGAGTGGATGGTAGATGAGGTGTCGCAGAAGCCCACGGTAGCCGCTACCGGTCAGGCGCCGGCCAAGGCCGAAGGCGTGCTCCAGATTCCGAAGGAGTTTGACCTGGTGCTGAATACCAACGTGAACCAGGTGGTGTACGACAACCTGAAGCTGGACAACGTGAAGGGGGTAGTAACCGTGCGCGACCAGGCTGCTATCCTGAACGGCCTGACCTTTAACACCCTGGGCGGCGCCTTTTCTACCAGCGGCTCTTACAGCAGCAAGGACCTGGCGCACCCCAAGTTCAACCTGGGCCTGAACATCAAGAACCTGAACTTCCAGAGTGCCTTCCAGGCCTTCAACTCGGTGAAGGCCATGGTACCGCTGGCCAGCAGCCTGGAGGGTGTGTTCTCCACCAACTTCAATGTGAGCGGCGAAATGGGCCCCGACATGATGCCGAAGTACAGCACGCTCACGGGCAAGGGCCTGTTTGAGGTGGTGCGGGCCGCCGTGACCAACTCGGCCGTGCTCAACAAAATCAGCTCACTCACTCAGTTTCAGGAACTGAAGAAGTTTGCTGTGGACAACAAGGACGTAGCCGCTGAAATTATCAATGGCAACTTTGTGGTGAAACCCTTCGACCTGACCGTGGGCCAGATCAAGATGACGGTGGGCGGCTCCAACAACGTGAGTACCGGCGGTCTGGAGTACGTAACGGCCCTGAACGTGCCCACCGGCAAGCTTGGCAACCAGCTCAACTCCCAGCTTACCCGCCTGACGGGCGTGCAGAATCTGCAGGGCACCGACCGGGTAACGCTGGGCCTGACCATTGGAGGCACCGTCACGAACCCGCAGGTAAAGCTTTCCAGCGGCAGCGTGAAAGCCCAGGCCAAAGACCTGGTGAGCAACATTGTACAGGCCAAGGTGGATGATGCCAAGCTGAAGCTGCAGGCTCAGGCCAAGGTAGCCCAGGACAGCCTGCAGCGGGAATTGCAGCGCAAGCAGCAGGAGCTAGCCGACAAGGCCCGGCTGGAGCTGGAAAAGAAGCGTCTCGAAGCCCAGGCCAAGCTGCAGGACAAGGCCAAGCAGGGCCTCAATAACATCCTCTTCGGCAAGCCTAAGGCACAGCCCACCAAACCTGCCCCGGAGCAGCCTAAGCCAGCAGAACCGGCCCCTACCCCCTCCGATAGCACGAAGGCGGGGCAATAGCACTTTTTTGTTTTGCTCCCGGCAAAAGTTGGCTAACTTCTTGCCCGAACGGAGCCGTTGGCTTGCGCGTAGTAAGCCAACGGCTCCGTTTTTCATTTCCCACCTTCTCCCCCACATGAACCTAACCCGCCTACTCCCCTTGGCCCTACTGGCCGCTCCGCTGGCGCTGGCCAGCTGCAGCAAAGACAATGACTCTGAAGCCGCAAAGCTGGAAATCCGCCTGATGGATGCCCCCGGCGACTTCCGCAACGTGGTGCTGGACGTGCGCCAGCTGGAGGTGCACCTAAAGGATGAAGCCAACCCCGACGGCTGGCAGCTGCTGCCCTTCCAGGCTCAGAACATTAATGTGCTGGACTACGTGAACGGCAAATCGGCCCTGCTGGTAAGCACCGATTTCGAGCCCGGCGACCTGAAAGAAGTCCGGATGCTGCTGGGTCCCGACAGCTACGTAATAGGGCGCGACGGCCAGCGCTACGACCTGAAAACGCCCAGCGGCCAGAGTGCCGGCGTAAAGCTGAAGCTGGATAAAACCACGCTGCGGGAGCGGGAAACGTTTCAGCTGCTGCTCGACTTTGATGTAGCCAAATCCATTGTAGAGCGCGGTAACTGGAAGCCCGGCAACGATAAAAAGGAGCGGTACCTGCTCAAGCCTGTGATTAGGGTAGTAACCCAGGAGCTAGCCGGTGGCCTGCGCGGCACCGTTACGCCCGCCGCAGCCCTACCCCAGATCCTGGCTATTCGCTCCGCGGTAACCGTGCCCGATACGTTCAGCACCGCCGCCGATGCCTCGGGGGGCTATCAGTTCAGTGGCCTTCCGGCCGGCACCTACCAAGTACGCATCTATCCCAGCACCACGGCCCCCAGCGGGCAGCCTGCCTACAAGTTGGTAGTGCGCCCGGGCATTACCGTCACCAACAACCAAGTAACGGAGCTCGGGGCAACTTCTTTGAACTAACGGTTCCGTCTCTGGCAACAAAAAAGCCCTGGCTGTATAGCCAGGGCCTTTTTGTTAATCAGGGGGCGCCACTTATTCTTTCACGATGCGCTGGCTGAACTTGGCGTTGTTGCCACGCACCAGCACGGTGTACAGGCCGGCCGGCCAGTTCTGCACCTGCAGGGAATGTACCTGGCCGCCGCCTAGGGCACCCTGGTACATTACCCGGCCGGCACCGTCAATAACGGTTACCTGGTAGGTACCGGCCGGCAGAGAGGCCAGGTTCAGGCTGGCGTGGGTCCGGAAGGGGTTTGGGGCCACCACAACGGTAGCCTGCGCTTCGGGGCGCGAGAAGGACAGCGTGCATACTTGGCTGTGGGTTGCTGACCCGTCCGTATCTACCTGCCGGAGGCGGTAGTACACCAGCCCGGCAGCGCCTGGGCTAGGCATGGCGGCGTCTGTGAACTGGTAGGTAGCTCCGGTGGCCGTGGTGCCCTGGCCCCGCACCTGCCCGATGCGGCGGAACTGCTGCCCATCGGTGCTGCGCTCTACCTCAAACCGGTCGTTGTGCAGCTCGGCGGATGTGCTCCAGGTGAGGCGGGCGGTAGTGCCCACGGCCTTGGCCGTGAAGCTGACCAGGGTAACCGGTAGCGGCCCCGTTACGGGCACCACGTAGGTAGCCATGTTGGAGGGGCCACCCAGGTTATCGGTAGCGTAGTAAGCGAAGGAGTATTGACCCGTTTCCGTCTGAGGCGGCGCGTACGACAGCTCACTGGCCTGCTCAGGCCGGATGGTTTGTCCGGCCTGTACCCGTACGCCGTTCAGGGTGAGGGTACCCTTCGCGGGCAGGGCCGCGATGGTGTAGGAGGCAATCCAGCCATCAGCATCCGTCGATTCCAGGGCGCTGAGCGGGGTTACGCCGCTGGTGTTGCGCAGGGCCGGCGCGTTCTTGTCGTGCGCTACCGGCATCTGGTTGCCAATCGGGATGGTGTAGATGGCCGAGTTCGAGATGTTACCCTGATTATCAACGGCGTAGTAGTTGAACGTTACCGTGCCGGCGTAGCTGCCCGAGGGGTCGTAGGCCAGTTGGCTCAGCTGGCTGGGCTGTACCTCCTGGGGTACCGCCTTCACCGCCAGGTTGTTGAGCAGCAGCGTACCTGCCTGAGCATTGGGCAGGCTGGTAATTACATACTTTACAATCGTGCCGTCGCCGTCGGTGGCTACCATTGGCTTCAGGGTGGTGGCCGCCGCCGTATTCGGAATGGCGGGAGCCATCAGCACGTTTTCGGCCAGGGGGGCCGTTTGGCCAACCGGAATGGTATAGGTAGCCGTATTGCTGGTGGAGCCGTTGTTGTCCGTTGCCAGGAACGTGAAGGTGATGTTGCCGTTCTGGGTGCCGCTCGGGTCAAACGACAGACGGGCGTTGTCGGCGGGCAGCACTACCTGGTTGAGCGTGGCCGGCAGGCCATTCACGTAGAGCGTACCGGCGCCGGGCTGGGGTAGGGAGGTGATGGTATAGGATACAATAGTACCGTCGGGGTCGGTGGCTTCCATGGGCACAATGGCCGTGGCGGGAGCCGTGGTCGGCAGAGAGCCGGTGGCCGTGTTGTTGGCTACGGGCACGGCGTTGCAGGTACCGAAGTACAGCTCATCAATCCCGATGTCGTTGCCCAGTAGGTCCAGGGTAAGGTTGCGGATTTCGAAAGTGGCCGTAGTGTTATTGCCTGAGTACCACACGTCGGAGTATTTCACCCACTGGTCCGGCGACTCCGGTACCGTAATCGTGCCGGAGGTAGAGGCCCCATTGATAACAAAGCCCACAATCGGGTCGGCAATGTTCGTGGTCGGCGGAATCAGGTTGTTGAAGTGAGCCGAGAAGGTGTAGTAGCGGTTGGGCTGCACCTTAAACGTCTGACTGTACAGCGTCCGGATGGCCGACGTAGCGTTGATCATCAGGAAGTTGTCGTTGGCTCCACCAAAGCCGTTGCCCCGGAAGCTGCCGTGGTACTTGCTGGCATCGGGCCCAATGGCGTAGGTGTTTTCCGGCGTCAGTTCATTGGCTCTCGTTGGGTCGTCGGCTTGGTACTCGTAGTTGGTGTTGAAGCCCACGTTGCCACTGGCGAAGCCCGGGTTGACCAGCTGGTTCGGGCCGGTGGCCGCGATGCACTGCACGGCCGGGTCGTACACGTTCAGGTGCACCGTAGCGGTAGCGCACTGGGGCGTAGCAGCCCGGTCGCAGGCCTGGTATACAAAGCTGTCCTCGCCCAAGAAGCCCGATTGTGGGGTGTAGGTATAGGAGCCGTCGGGGTCCAGGGTCAGGCTGCCGTGCTTGACGTTGGTAAGCAGCGTCACGGTAAAGCCGGTGTTCTGCGGGTCGGTATCGTTGAGAATAACGTTGCCCGAAACAGTGGTGTTTTTCTCTACCTCGTTGCTATCGTCGAAGGCCGAGGTCACGCTATTGACAATAACCCGGATGGAAGCCGGGTTCGAGGTCAGGCCCTTATCGTCCTGCACGGTGTAGGTAATGGTGCTGGTGCCAGCAAAGTCCTGCACGGGCGTAAAGGAAACAATGCCCTGGGCCGACACCGTGAATTTTCCCTGACCAACCACGGTCCGCTCGGCCTGAATGCCGGCCTGCTCGGGGTTCAGGTCCACGGTAGCCGGGGCCAACTGCCCATCGGCGTCCGAGTCGTTGTTGAGCACGGCAATAGTGGCAATGGTGTTGCGGGCCACAATCACGGTAGGATCGTTCACGGCCACGGGGGGCGTGTT